>NZ_CVTP01000019.1:0-367003 GCF_900005865.1 Pseudomonas sp. 58 R 12 | reverse complement strand
GTGGTGGTTTCCGGGGTGGCGGCGGCGGCTTCGGCGGCGGCGGGGCCTCGGGCGGCTGGTAATGACAATAATGAGAGAGCAACTACAACCATGGCATTACTGACTGAACACGAGCAGCGCCAAGTCGCCGAAGCGATCGCCCGCGTGGAAAAAACCACCGACGCCGAACTGGTGACCGTGCTGGCCGCCCGCGCCGATGACTACGCCTATATCCCGCTGCTGTGGGCGAGCCTGATCGCGTTGGTGGTGCCGGGCGTGGTGCATTATTTGTCGGGTTACCTGACCATGTACACCTTGCTGTTGGCGCAATGGGCGACATTCATCGTGTTGTGCCTGGTGTTCCGCTTGCCCAAGGTCACCACGCGCTTGATTCCACGTTCGGTGCGCCATTGGCGCGCGTCCAACCTGGCGCGGCGGCAGTTCCTGGAGCAGAACCTGCACCACACGCAGGGCAGCACCGGGGTGCTGATTTTTGTCAGCGAGGCCGAGCGCTATGTGGAGATTCTGGTCGACGACGGGATTTCCAGGCACCTGGATGACAGCAGTTGGGACGCCATCGTCAAGGCGTTTACCCAGCAGGTAAAGCAGGGGCAGACGTTGGCCGGGTTTATCAGTTGCATTGAGGCCTGCGGTGAATTGTTGAAGGTGCATGTGCCGGTCACCCAAACCCGTAATGAACTGCCGAATCGCCTGGTCGTACTCGAATAACCCAGACACCACCGGTTTATGTGGGAGCTGGCTTGCCTGCGATGCGGACGACTCGGTCCACCAGGCAAACCGAGGTGATGCCATCGCAGGCAAGCCAGCTCCCACAGGGTTTTGAGGTGACCAGATAACCGTTGATCAAATAACCCCGTGCCCTAAACCCCCATCCCCCCTAAAATGCCCGGCATTCCCAGCCCGAGGCGTTTTTGTTCATGTCTGTCACCGCTCAACCTGCCCGCCCTGCGCCGGACCATCACGCCGAGTTCATCGAACTGCTCAGCGCAAGCCTCGCGCAAAACGCCTTTATCAAGCTGGTGCTGGCCAAATACGTCGGTGAAGAGGCCGAATTGCAGCGGCTGATCATCAAGCCGGTAGTGGTCAAGGAGCAGGCATGCCTGTCCTTCGTCTATCGCTACAAAACCCGTGACATCACCAAAAACTTCCCGTTGGCAGAGGCCGTGGCGGCGATTGCCGAGCTGCTGCCGGCGCAGTTCAAAAACGCCCACCTGCTGTCGCTGACCGACGAAGTCCAGTTGGAATACAGCAAGAAGAACAAAAGCTCGCTGTTCAAAAGCAAGCCGCAGCAACTGCGTGAGGCGCCCTCGGCCGAGCATAACCGCGAGAAAAATCGCTTCCTCGACCTGAGCCGGCCGTTTCTCGCCGACCTGGGTGTGACCGACGCCAAGCAGGCGCTGATCCCGTCGATGTCGCGCAAGTGGAAGCAGATCAACAAGTTCATCGAAGTGTTCAGCCATGCGCTGACCTCGTCACCCTTGAAGCTGGATCAACCGGTGCGCGTGGCGGACTTTGGTTCGGGCAAGGGCTACCTGACGTTCGCCATCCACGACTACCTGCGCAACACCCTCAAGGCCGAGGGTGAAGTGACGGGCGTGGAGCTGCGTGAAGACATGGTGACCCTGTGCAACACCGCCGCCGCTCGCCTGGAACACCCGGGGCTGGTGTTCAAATGCGGCGATGTGCGCAGCGTGGCGCCGAGCGAGCTGGACGTGATGATCGCCCTGCATGCCTGCGACATTGCCACTGACTATGCGATCCACACCGGCATCCGCTCCGGCGCGTCGATCATCATGTGCTCGCCGTGCTGCCACAAACAGATTCGCCTGCAGATCCAGAGCCCGGTGCTGCTCAAACCGATGCTGCAATACGGCCTGCACCTGGGCCAGCAGGCGGAAATGGTCACCGACAGTTTGCGCGCGCTGTTCCTGGAGGCCTGTGGTTATGAAACCAAGGTGTTCGAGTTCATCTCGCTGGAACACACCAACAAGAACAAGATGATCCTCGCGGTGAAGCGTGCAGAGCCGATGGACAACGCGCAGTTGCTGGAGAAAATCCAGGAGCTGAAGGCGTTCTACCACATCACCGAACACTGCCTGGAAACCCTGCTGCGCGCGGATGGGTACCTGACCTGAAGTGAGCACGGTCGCCTGTGGGAGCTGGCTTGCCTGCGATAGCGATGTGTCAGTCACCACCGCTATCGCAGGCAAGCCAGCTCCCACATTCAGACCGCGCTCGGCTTGGGAGCTGGCGCAGGCTGCACCGCCGTCTTGCGCCCCAGCATCACCGTCACAATCACCCCGCACGCAAACACCCAGGTAATCGGCTCGATGTGTTCACCAAAGAACAGCGCCGAGAACGCGATGGTGAAGAAGATCTGCAACAGCTGAATCTGACTGACCCGCGCAATCCCGCCCATGGCCAACCCGGCATACCAGGCGAAGAACCCCAAAAACTGCGAGAACAGCGACACATAACCAAACGCCCACCACGCGCGCATGGAAATCGCCTCTTGATGCTGCGCCGCCAAGTACCACACCGGGCCGATCAACACCGGCGTCGACAGTACCAGCGCCCAGCAGATCACCTGCCAGCCACCCATCTCCTTGGCCAGTCGTCCGCCTTCGGCATAACCCAGGCCGCCCACGGCAATCGCGCCAAGCATCAGCAGGTCGCCCGCCTGAATACTGCCGGCCCCGGTGATCAGCGCATAACTCAACACCAGGCCGCTGCCCAGCGCCGCGCAGGCCCAGAAGGCTTTTGACGGTCGCTCATGGGACAGCCACGCCGCATACAGCGCTACGCACAACGGTTGCAGGCCATTGACCAGCGCGCCATGGGACGCTGGCAAGGTTTGCATGGCCCAGGCCGACAGCACCGGAAAACCCAGAATCACGCCCGCGATCACCAGGCACAGCCCGCGCACCTGACGCCAGCTCGGCCAGCGTTCACGCCGCCACAGCAACAGCGCCGCCGCCGGGATCGCCGCGAACAGCGCGCGGCCCAGGCCGTTGAGCAACGGGTGCATTTCCTGCACCACGATGCGGGTGAAGGGCAGGGTCAGGCTGAAGATGATGACGCCCAGCAGGCCGAGGGCCATGCCGGTGTTTTCGCGCGAACTCATGGGGAAGAACCGAAATCTGGAGGGCTTTAAGGGAAACCCATCTAGCCACAACCCCCGCTGATTGCGGGCCTACAGCTGGGCGCGGATTTATCCGTACAGTTGAGTCCCGGTGGGGGCTGGCTTGCCTGCGATAGCCACAGGTATCTACACAACTTTCAAGGCTGCAAAATCTCCCTGTAGTGAGCGGGCTTGCCCCGCGCTGGGCTGCGAAGCGGCCCCAACAAAGGCTGCGCCGAGTTCCAGGTAGGACCAGGTCGCCTGGTTTGGGGCCGCTTCGCAGCCCAGCGCGGGGCAAGCCCGCTCACTACAAGTGCGATAGCATCACCTAGGCCTACGTGATCCACCGAGGTGTCTGCATCGCGGGCAAGCCCGGCTCCCACATTTAGAAGAAGCGCGTGATGCTGATCTTGGCGTTGCGCCCTTCGCTGTAGACACCCTCGCCGCTGAGAGCCGGCTGGTAGCTGCGGTTGAATAGGTTGTCGACGGTGAAGTTGATCTCGGTGCCTTTGAGGCCGGCCTGCTGCGGTTTCCAATTGGCGAACAGGCCCTGGGTGTCGTAACTGGCGTTCTCGGTTTGGTCGTAGATAAAGTCGCCGATGCTGGAGTTGAATCCACCAGGGTAAATGTCGGTGGGCACCCGGTCGGTCTTGCGCACGAACTGGCCCTGCCAGCCCACTTGTGCGTCCCAGCTCGGTATCTTGGTACCCAGCACCACCACCCATTTGGCCGGTGGAATATCCCGCGCCCACACATGACGGTCGGTAGCCCAAGGGTTGGTGTAGGGGTTGTCGCGTTTACCTGTAGCCCAGGAGTAAGTCAGGGAGCCGAACACGTATGTCGAATCGTAGTAGCTTTCGAGCTCGACGCCCTTGATGGTCATGCCGCCGACGTTGCGATAGTTGGTTCTGGACGCCGTGTCGTTGCACACCGTATCGATATTGCCCGGCACGGTCATTTGCCGTTCGCAGCCGATGCCGGTGGCCTTCATGATCTCGTCTTCGATGCGGTTGTGAAACAGCGTGGTGCGCAGTTGCAGGTTGTCATCGCGGGTGAAAATGCGCGAGAAGTTGGTGACGTTGCCCGCGGTAATCGCCGTAATGCGCTCGGGCTTGAGGTTGAGGCTTGTGGCGCTGCGCGTGCTGGCGGCGCCCTGGACTTCATACTGTTCATCGATGACCGGCGCACGCCACGTGCGGTTCCAGCTGGCGAAGAAGGCCACATCCGGGGTCACGTTCCAGAACGCTGCCAGGCGCGGTGACCAGCCCGTGTAGGTGCGGTCGCTGTAGTCATGGCCGACGCGCGGGTCCGGGTTGCTGTAGTACGGCGCATCATTGGCTTCGCCGCGGTTGCGCACGTGGTCATAGCGCAGGGACGGGGTGATGGTCACATCCCCAAGCGTGACCGCGTCCTGCAGGTAGAACGAATTTGTGTCGACCTTGCCGTGGGGCATGAAATACGGCTGGAAATGCCCATAGTTGTATCTCGCGGTGTTGTAGGTGGCGCCGGGCATCCAGCTTTCGGTTTCGCGGTCGTGCTTGCGGATCTGCACGCCAGTGGTCACTGCGTGTTCCAGCGGGCCGGTGGTCAACAGGCTGATATTGCGCAGCTCAAGGATGCGGTCGGCATAAGACGTTTCCATCTTGCGTCCACCGGTGCTCAGACCAATCACGGCATTTTCGGCGCGTTCGTCAGTCTGGTCGGTCTTGGAGAACGAGTAGCTGAGCTTCAAGTCGATTAATGGGTTGTTCAGCGGCTGGTACTGGTAGTTGCCCGACCAGGTGGTGTCCACGGTTTCACGGTCGGCCAGGAAACGTGTCAGCGCGCCTTTGTAGCCATACCGGTCGATCGCCGCTTGCGTCGGCGGTGACGGGTAGGATTTAGCCGAGAACGGCGCCATGCGCTCGCTTTTGGCACTGGAGTAGGACAAGCCCATGCTGTGTTCGTCGGTAAAGTGGGCATTGACCTTGAACAGTTGGCCCTCTACATCCTGTGCACTGTTGGGCAGGCGCTTGGGGTTGATCGGGTATTGATTGCGCGGGTCGGGCGGAGTGCCGGCGAGCTTCAAGTCGTCGCCGTCGCGCTTGGTCAGGTAAATCAGGCCATCCATGCGACCATCGTCGGTGCGGCCATATACCGCGCCGCTGTACACCTGTTCGTGGGTGTTGCTGGAGTAGCCGTACTTGGCCATCGCCCCGGCGTTACGCCCGTCCTTGAGCAGGTCTGGCGCATCCTTGGTGGTCATGTTGACCGTGCCGCCGAAGCCGCCGTTACCGGTGAACGGCGAGTAAGGGCCTTTCTCCACCTCAATGCTCTTGATCAACTCGGGCTCGATGAAGACCGTGCCTTGTTGATAGCGCTCGAAGCCACTTTTGGTCGCGCCATCCACGGTCATCGGCACATCTTCTGCATCGCCCATGCCGCGAATGTTCATGGTCTGGCCACCTGGCTTGGGCGAGCCGCCCATGAACACACCGGGCAAAGTCTGCAACAGCGAAGGGATGTTGTCGGGCTGGTAACGGTCAATATCGGCCTGGCTCAAGGTGGAGCGGCCTACGGTGCTGGAGTCGACCTCGTTACCGGTGCCGATCACGCTCAGGGCGTCCAACTGAATCGAACCGCTCTGGGTAGTTTTCGCCTCTTCGGGCCTTACCACATAGGTGTTGCCGACTTTGATCAGGGTGAACTCACCATTTTTCAGCAAGGTGCGAATCGCCACTTCCGCGGTGAAGTCACCGTCGAGTGCCGGCGCCTGCACATTCCTGAACAGCGCTTCATCGAACAACAGCTGGATTTTCGCCTGCTGCGCCACCTGGCTCAGGGATGTCGCCAGGGCCTGGGCGGGCAGCTTGAATGGCTCCGCTTGGGCGCTGAGGCTGAATGCCAGGCAGGTGGCGATGAGGGTCGGTCGAAGCAATAGGTGCGAAGCGTGGCAAGGCGCGCGAAACATGAAATCCCCCGGTGTGGCCAAATGGCCAAAAAGGCGTGCGTATTGAATGCAGACCGGAGGAAGACGGGGCAGATAAAAAAATCCACACCTGCGAATGCAAAATATTCTCAAATAAGAATTTGCGCGGTTATTTGCTCGGTTCGATTTTGATAATGCCGTCCGCCGACGCCACGGTTTTCACCGGCAACAGGGCGGGCAGGGCGTTGAGCAGGGCGTCTGGATCATTCACATCAAGATTGCCCGAGACCTTGAGGTGCGCCACGGCGTTGCTGACCTGCAACGGCGCCTGAGGGCGATACAGGCTCAACTCGTCGATCAGGCTGGCGAGTTCGCGGTTGCGAAACGACAAGTGTCCGCTGCGCCAGTCAGCGACTTCCTCGAAGGGAAGGGTTTGCTGCTGCAACGAACCATTGGCATAGCGGTAGGTAGCACGTTGCTGGGCGCCAAGCAGCGTCACCGGGCTTTTTGCATCCGGCTCGAAGGCGACCTGGCCATGGGCGACGCTGATCACCAGTTGCTGCTGGCTGCGGCGCACGTCAAAGCCGGTGCCGACCACGCGCACGCTGGCTTCACCCGCTTGCACGAACAGCGGTCGTTCCTTGTCGGCGGCCACCTCGATGTACAGCTGGCCCTTGTCCAGGTGCACGATGCGCTGGTGCGCGGTGAAGTCCACACGCACGCGGGTGTTGGCATTCACATACAAGGTACTGCCGTCGGGCAGGTTGAGGGTGCGCATGCCTTTGGCGTGCGCCGTTACCTGGGTGTGATACAGCTCGCGGGGCGCGCCGATGTGGGTCGCCAGCACCGCGCACAGCAAGGCGGCGGCCACGGCCAGGGCAGGGCGCCATACCGACGGTTTGCGCTTGGGCAGCGTCGCGGGCTTGTTCAGTTGCTGTAACTGGGCCAGGTCGGCCCACAGTTGCTCGAATTCGGCATAGGCGCGGGCATGGGCGGGCTCAGCCTGCCAGGCGGCAAACGCTTTGCGGTCGGCGCGCCCCATGTCATTGCGGTTGCGGGCAAACCAGCTGGCGGCTTGGGCATCGATGGCGTCGCTGGCTTCGATGTCCAAGAGCTCGGTGTCGCTCAGGCGATTCATTCTGGCTGCTCCGTGCCGGGTTCTTGTTGAAGGCTTCGCTTGCAATGCAGCAGGGCAAAGGCGATGTGTTTTTCCACCATGCTGGTGGAAATGCCCATGCGTTCGGCGATCTGCGCTTGGCTCAAGCCTTCGAAGCGGTGCAGCATAAGGGCTTCTCGCCGGCGGGGCGAGAGTCCGGCGAGGACTTCTTTCAACTGTTCCAGGCGTTGCAAGCGTTGCGCGGCGGCCATGGGGTCGTTTTGCTCGTCGGTGACCGGTTCCGCGTCCATGTCGGCCTGATCAACGTGAACGGAGTGCCGCACCTTCTGTTTGCGCCAGTGATCACGCAGCAGGTTGCGCGCCATCTGGAACAGAAACGCCCGTGGCTGCTCGACCTTGGCCCGGTCGCGGTAGTCCAGCCACTGGGTAAAGACATCCTGCGTCATGTCCGCCGCGTCGCTGGCGTTGTCCGTGCGTCTGCGCAGGAAATACAGGATATCTGTATAAAACCCGCGAAAGGCATCGGCCGACAACGGGTCGTGCTTGGGACGAGACATGGATATCCTTCTGGACGAAGCACGATTTGGAAAAGTCGTGAATGATATCGAGAATTATTGCTATTTGTCTCTCTGTAACAGATGTCCTCAATCAAAAATGTGGGAGCGGGCTTGCTCGCGAAAGCGGTGGGTCAGACAGCGGATCTGTTGACTGTTACACCGCATTCGCGAGCAAGCCCGCTCTCACAGTTGATCTCCTTCGTTCAGGGGATCAGCGTTCGACGGGGACTGACAGTGCAGAATTACCCAATGGATGCGTACGCGCCGCGAAGAACTTCAGCTCCACGCCAGTGCCATCAAATAACTCCGAATACCGCCGTTTCTGCTGCCGAATAAACCCATCGCTGCGCCCCGAAACCGAGATCGCCAGGGTCGTCAGTTTGGCTTGGCGAATCGCATCCACCAGATGCTTATCCTGCGGTCCCAAGTCATGGCCAAAGATGCACAGCGCGCCCTCATGCGTCAGCAACTGCTCATAGCAAAACGACAGATAGTCCGAACTGCGGATGGTCTTGAGCTTCTCCTCAACCTTGCCTTCGCTGACAAACAGCGGAACATCGTCGAGGGTCTTGATCGTGTTGTTGATGGCAAAACTGCTGAGCAACGTGCTGTCGGTGGTCGGCAATTTGCGCGCGGTGCCATCAAGGTTGCGCACCAGGTGCAGACCGCCATGCAGGTAGAGGATGCGCGTGGCGCTTGTATGGGTGTTGCGCAGGTCGAAGCTGGCGTCGGCGCTGCGGAACAAGTCGTCGATGCCCGGCGTGTGCAGGATCGCCCAATAGTTGAGCAAGTCGTAGTTGCTGGTGAACACCGTCGCGTAATTGGCCAGTTCGCTGTTGATCGTTGCCAACGTCGACGGCTGCACCAGGCGCCATGGGATGTGCACGGTGTGGATGGTATTGATCAAGGCTTCCTTGATCGCGTAATAGCGATTACGCGGCGCCGCCGAGCTGACCGCCAGGGCCTTGTTGACCCGACTGGTGGTTTTCAATGCACCCAGCGCCTGCTCGAAACTGCGGGTTTGCAGGGCATCGAACACGCTGAGCTCGGAGGGGCTCAGGGGTTTTTCTTCGACGGTGCGGGCGTTTTCGAACAGCGAATCGTAGGCAAAGTCTTCCCAAATCGCGCGGCTTGCGCCGTTGCCGATCAGAATCCCGCTGAAGTCGGTGCTGCTGCGCAGTGCGCTCCAGTCTTCAAGGTGGGCGTCAATATCCTGGAAATCCTTCATTGCGGCGGGTCTACTCGAAATCGGCTGGACGGCGACTTTATCACGAGCGGGCGTTGATCCTGATCAAGATGGCGTAGGCAGGTGAGGTCGATGCTGTAGGCATAAACGTCATCCGAGGATTCGCCATGAGCAGCACCTTCTTCATTCCCGCCGTCAACATCATGGGCACCGACTGCCTCGACGAAGCCATGATCGCCATCCGCAACTACGGCTTTCACAAGGCACTGATCGTCACCGACGCCGGCCTGGCCAAGGCGGGCGTAGCGAGCATGATCGCCGAGAAACTGGCGATGCAGGACATCGACTCAGTGATCTACGACGGCGCCAAGCCCAACCCCAATGTGGAAAACGTCGAGAAAGGCCTGGCGCTGTTGCAACAGAGCGACTGCGACTTCGTGGTGTCACTGGGCGGCGGCTCGCCCCATGACTGTGCCAAGGGTATCGCCCTGTGCGCCACCAACGGCGGGCATATCGGCGACTACGAAGGCGTCGATCAGTCGAGCAAACCGCAACTGCCACTGGTGGCCATCAACACCACCGCCGGCACCGCCAGCGAGATGACCCGTTTTTGCATCATCACCGACGAAACCCGCCACGTGAAAATGGCCATCGTCGACCGCAACGTTACACCGCTGCTGTCGGTCAACGACCCGAGCCTGATGGTCGGCATGCCCAAGGGCCTCACTGCTGCCACCGGCATGGACGCGTTGACCCACGCGATTGAAGCCTACGTGTCCACGGCCGCTACACCGATCACCGACGCCTGCGCGATCAAGGCCATCGAACTGATCAGCGCCAACCTGCGCCTGGCCGTACGCGACGGCAGCGACAAAGCGGCAAGGGAAAACATGGCCTACGCGCAGTTCCTCGCCGGGATGGCGTTCAACAATGCATCGTTGGGCTTCGTGCACGCCATGGCGCACCAGTTGGGTGGTCTTTACGATCTGCCCCACGGCGTGTGCAACGCGGTGTTGCTGCCCCACGTACAAAGCTTCAACGCCAGCGTCAGCGCCAAACGCTTGAGCGACGTGGGCCGCGCATTGGGCGCCGACATCAAGGGCATCACCGACGAAGAGGGCGCACAAGCCGCCATCGCCGCGATTCGTAGCCTGGCCTCGGACGTTGAAATCCCGGCGGGCCTGCGAGAATTGGGCGCCAAGTTGCAGGACATTCCGCTGCTGGCGACCAATGCGCTCAAGGATGCCTGTGGTTTGACCAACCCACGGCGGGCGGATCAGCGTCAAATTGAGGAGATCTTTCGTAACGCGTTCTGAATGGGGTAGTTATGAGCTGCAAGCGGTAAGCTACAGGCTGAACTGCATTCAACTTGAGCTTGAAGCTTGCGGCTTGCCGCTGAGGTCCCCCTATGAGAGTTCTGCTATTCGGCGCCACCGGCATGGTCGGTCAGGGCGTGCTACGCGAGTGCCTGTTGGCCGCCGACGTTCAGGAAGTCATCGCCGTGGGCCGCACGCCCTTGACCCAGGAACACGGCAAGCTGCATCAGGTGTTGCACGGCGACATGCTGGATTTCCAACCTTTGGAAAACCTGCTGCAAGGTTTTGATGCGTGCTTCTTCTGCCTCGGCGTTTCGTCGGCAGGGATGAATGAAACCAAGTACACCCACCTCACCTATGACCTCACTCTGGTCGCGGCCAGCACCCTGGCGCGGCTCAATCCGCAGATGACCTTTATCTATGTATCCGGCGCCGGGACCGACAGTTCCGAGGCGGGCAAGTCGATGTGGGCGCGGGTCAAGGGCAAGACCGAGAATGCCCTGCTGCGCCTGCCGTTCAAGGCGGTGTATCTGTTTCGACCGGGGGTGATCCAGCCCTTGCATGGCGTGCGCTCGAAGACGCCGTTGTACCAGACCTTCTATTCGGTGCTTGGGCCGTTGTTGTCGTTTGTCCGGCGGATAAAACCGGGTTGGGTGGTAAGCACCGAGACCGTCGGCCGGGCTATGTTGCAGGCGGCGAGTCATGGCGCGTCGCAGCCAGTGGTGGAGCAGGCCGAGATCAATCGGTTGGCCAGCGAGCGTCGCTGATGATGCACAAAAGCCTGGTGCGTCGGCTGGATCTGATCACGCTGCAATTGTTTGTCGCGGTATTTGAGGAAGGTACGCTGACCCGTGCCGCCAACCGTGAAGCCATTGCCGTTTCGGCTGCCAGCAAGCGCTTGATGGAACTGGAGCAGGTGCTGGGCGTAAGCCTGTTTGTGCGGCGGGCCAAGGGCATGGAGCTGACCGCAGCCGGCGAAACCCTGTTGCACCATGCACGGCAGATGCTGTTCAACGTCGAAAAGATGGGCCTGGAATTGGGCGAACACAGCCACGGCGTGCGCGGCTATGTGCGGATGCTGGCCAATCTGTCGGCGATCATTCAGTTCCTTCCTGAAGATTTGCGGGACTTTTCCGAGCAGCACCCCGAAGTGAAAACCGACTTGGAAGAGCGCCCCAGCAACGGCGTGGTGCAAGGCGTTCTGGATGGCGTGGCGGACTTGGGGATTTGCTCCATTGACACTGACACCAAGGGCCTGCCGAGCGTGACGTATCGGCACGACAAATTGGTGGTGCTGATGCCGGCGGATCATCCGTTGGCAACCCGGGAAACCCTGGCATTTGCCGAAACCCTGGACAGCGATTACGTCGGCCTGCACGCCGCCAGCTCCATCAATATGCGCACCCACGCCGCCGCGCGCGAGGCGGGCAAGATGCTGCGCCTGCGCATTCATGTGCCGGGGTTTGATGCGATGTGCCGGATGGTCCAGGCGAATATGGGTATTGGCATCCTGCCGCAAAAGGCCTATGAACTTTTCGGTCGCGCGTTGGGGTTACATGCCGTGCCGTTGACGGATGACTGGTCGGATCGCAGCCTGATCCTGGTGGTGCGTGATGAGGCACAGCTGTCGCCGGTCAGCCGGCTGTTGTTCGAATATCTGCGCAAGATGCCGGTGTAAGCGAACTACAGTGTTCGCATTTCGCGAACGCGCCTTGCCAACTGACGGTTGGATTTCTTCTGCCCCTGTCCTCTAGCCTTGGTCGCACATTCCAAGAATAAGAGGTACACGCCATGACGGCTCCCCTGAGCGGTATCAAGGTGATCGAGATCGGCACCCTGATTGCCGCGCCGTTCGCCGCCCGGCTGATGGCCGAGTTTGGCGCGGAGGTGATCAAGATCGAAGCCATGGGCCAGGGTGACCCGCTTCGCAAATGGCGAAAGCTGCACGAAGGCACGTCGCTGTGGTGGTACCTGCAATCGCGCAACAAGAAGTCCCTGGCGTTGGACCTCAAGTCGCCAGAAGGGCTGGACTTGATCAAGCAGCTGCTCGGCGACGCCGACGTCCTCATCGAAAACCTGCGCCCCGGCGGCCTGGAAAAACTCGGCCTGGGTTGGGACGTGTTGCACGCGCTCAACCCCAAGCTGACGCTGGTGCGTATTTCTGGCTATGGCCAGACCGGCCCTTATCGCGACCGCCCTGGCTTCGGTGCCATCGGCGAGGCCATGGGCGGCATTCGCTACACCACCGGCAACCCGGATTCGCCGCCCGCGCGGGTCGGTGTGAGCCTCGGTGATTCCCTGGCCTCGTTGCATGGCGTGATCGGCGCGCTGATGTCGTTGCTGCGGGTCAAGACGGGGCAGGGCGATGGGCAGATTGTCGATGTGTCCCTGGCCGAAAGCGTGTTCAACCTGATGGAAAGCCTGGTGCCGGAATACGACATGCTCGGCCATGTGCGTGAACGCAGTGGCGGCGCCTTGCCGGGCATTGCGCCTTCCAATACCTACCTGACGGCCGACGGTGCCTACGTGGTGATTGCCGGCAACAGCGACCCGATCTACAAACGCTTGATGACCACCATCGGCCGCGCCGACCTGGCCGAAGCCCCAGCATTTGCCCACAACGATGGCCGCGCCGCCCAGAGCGGTTTGCTCGACGCCGCGATCACCCACTGGACCAGCAGCCTGCCCATCGACCAAGTGCTCAGCGCCCTGGAGGCCGCCGAAGTGCCGGCCGGGCGTATCTATTCGGTGGCGGACATCGTCAGCGACCCGCACTACCAGGCGCGTGACATGTTGCTCACTGCCGAGTTGCCCGGCGGTGTGTCAGTGAAGATGCCCGGCATCGTGCCCAAACTCTCGGAAACCCCGGGCGGCGTGAACTGGCAGGGCCCGACCCTGGGGCAACACACGGATGAAATTCTCGGCAGCATGGGCCTGGCCGGTGCTGATATCCAACGTCTGAAACGCTCGGGAGTGGTGCAATGATTTCTGATTATTCCGACCCGCTGATTGTGCAGGAAGTGTCCCCGCGCGACGGCCTGCAAATCGAGCCGACGTGGGTCGAGACGGCCGACAAAATCGCCTTGATCGACCAGCTTTCCCAGGCGGGCTTTTCGCGGATCGAGGCCGGTTCATTTGTCTCGCCCAAGGCCATCCCGGCATTGCGTGATGGCGAGCAAGTGTTCCAGGGCATCAGGCGCAAGCCCGGTGTCATCTATGTGGCGTTGATCCCGAATCTCAAGGGGGCGCAGCGCGCTATCGAGTCTCGCGCCGATGAACTGAACCTGGTGATGTCCGCCAGCCAGACCCACAACCTGGCCAATATGCGCATGCGCTGCGAGGCGTCGTTGGCGGCGTTTGGCGATATCGTCAGCTTTGCCGCCGACCACCCGGTGAGGCTCAACGGCAGCATCGCCACCACCTTTGGTTGCCCGTTCGAAGGCAAGATCGACGAAGACCGCGTGCTGCAGATTATCGAGGCCTATCAAGCGCTGGGCATCCAGGGTATCAGCCTGGCCGACACCACGGGCATGGCCAACCCGCGTCAGGTGGAGCGCCTGGTCAAACGCGTGCTGCAGCGCGTCTCGGCCAGTGACCTGACCCTGCATTTTCACAACACCCGCGGCCTGGGGTTGTGCAACGTGCTGGCCGCGTACGAGGCCGGTGCCCGTCGTTTTGACGCGGCGCTCGGTGGCTTGGGCGGCTGCCCGTTTGCGCCGGGGGCGTCGGGCAATATCTGCACCGAAGATTTGGTCAACCTGTGCGAGGAAGTCGGAATTCACACCGGTATCGACCTGCCGCACCTGCTGCAAATGTCCCGCCGCTTGCCGGCCCTGTTGGGCCACGAACTTCTTGGCCAGGTGGCGAAGGCAGGGCGCAATTGCGACCTGCACTCGCCGCCGGCCTATATCGCCACGTTGTAACGCTACACCAGACAACAAAAACAATTGGGCGCCTGTGAGCAGCCCGCTGGAGAGAAACCATGAGCACTAATACGTTGGAGGCCGGCACGCGCCCGGCCGCTGAAATCGATGCCGAAAAAGCCCTGGTCAGCAAGGTCGCCTGGCGCCTGATGCCGCTGATCATGGTGTGCTACCTGTTCGCGTTTTTTGACCGGATCAACATCAGCTTCGCCAAGTTTCAGTTGCAGGCAGACCTGAGCCTGAGCGACACCGCCTACGGCCTGGGCGCCGGTTTGTTTGTGGTGGGTTATGTGATCTTCGAAGTGCCGAGCAACATGATGCTGTACAAGGTCGGCGCGCGGCGCTGGATTGCGCGGATCATGATGTCGTGGGGCCTGGCGACGGCGGCCATGGTGTTTGTCACGGCAGAGTGGCAGTTCTATGCGCTGCGCTTTCTGATCGGGGCGATGGAGGCGGGTTTCGCGCCCGGCGTGCTGTATTACCTGACCCTGTGGTTCCCGCAGCATTTCCGTGGGCGCATCACCTCAATGCTGTTCCTGGCTTCGGCGTTTGCGGGCCTGGTGGGCGCACCGTTTTCCGGCCTGGTACTGGAACACCTCGACGGCGTGTTGCAGATGCGTGGCTGGCACTGGTTGTTCCTGCTCGGCGGCTTGCCGTGCATCGGCCTGGGGTTCCTGGTGCTGACGCGGCTCAAGGACCGCATCGAAGACGCCCATTGGCTGACGCCGGCGGAGAAAGCGTTGCTGTCGAGCCGTATCGCCAAGCATGAGCCGAACCAGCACGGTGGCTCGTTGCTGTCGGCGATCCGTATTCCGGGGTTCCTGATGCTCGGCTTTATCTACTTTTTGATTCAGGTGGCGTCGTACGGCCTCAATTTCTGGGCACCGCAACTGATCCGCAGCGCGGGCACCCAGAGCCCGGTGATGATCGGCCTGCTCACGGCGATTCCGTATGTGTGCGGCGCCATCAGCATGGTGGTGATCGGGCGACTGTCGGATGCTACCGGCGAGCGGCGCAAGTTTGTCTGCGGCCTAGTGGTGCTCGGTGCGGTGGGCTTTTTCAGCGCCGGGATTTTCGCCGACCACACCACCTTCCTGATCATTGCCCTGGGCATGTTGGGCGCAGGCATCATTGCGTCGATCCCGACCTTCTGGACCCTGCCACCCAAATTGCTGGCGGGCGCCGGCGCAGGCGCGGCGGGCGGTATTGCAGTGATCAACACCCTCGGGCAGTTCGGTGGGATTGTCAGCCCGGTGATGGTGGGCCGCATCAAGGACCTCACGGGCAGCACCACCCCGGCGCTGTATGTGATTGGCGTGTGTGCGCTGTTGGCGGCGGCGCTCTTGCTGTGGGGCCTGCCGCAGAAGCTGCGCACACTCGACAAAGGCTGATCAGCTCGCCGTTGACAATGCACGGGCGGGGGAGGCGCTGAACTGAATCAACACCACCCCGCCAATCAACAACAACGCCCCCAGCACGCGGGGCGTTGTCAGTTGGCGCTCAGCCAGGCCGAACAGGCCAAAGTGATCGAGGGCCAGTGACGCAAGAATCTGCCCGGCCATGGCCAACGCGATAAACCCCGAGGCGCCGAGCTTAGGCAATAACATCAACGCCAGGGAAATAAAGCACACGCCGAACGCGCCACCCGCCCACGTCCACAGGGGCGCCTGGGTGACAAACGTCAGGCTCGGCAGCGGTAAACGCATCGCGATAATCACCGGCAGCAACACGATGATGCTCACCAGCAGCGACGCCAGGGTGGCCCACAACGGGTGGCCGAGCCCGCGCCCGAGGTTGGCGTTGATCGCACTCTGAAACGGCACCACGGCCCCGGCAATCACGGCCAGCGCCAATAAACCCACCCAATGCAATGTTGTCATTTCAAATCTCCCAGAGGTTTTGCTGGACTCTAGGCTATTCGTCGCGCAAATTTAAATTCCAAGTTCTTATGGTGAGCATGCAGCTGATGAATGATCTGCGCCGCATCGACCTCAATCTGTTGGTGATCCTCGACGCCTTGCTCAGCGAGCAACACGTCACCCGTGCCGCCGAGCGTCTGCACCTGAGCCAACCGGCGGTCAGCCATGCGCTGGCGCGCTTGCGTGACCTGCTCGGCGATCCGCTGCTGGTGCGTCAGGGCGGTAGTTTGGTGCCGACCGCCCGCGCGCTGGAATTGGCCACGCCACTGGCTGAAGCCCTGGCCCAGGTGCAAGCCCTGCTGGCGCCGAATCGCTTTGAGCCGGCATCGGCCAAGCGCAGGTTCCGCGTGGCGATGTCTGACTACAGCGCGGCGATTTTGCTACCCGCTCTGGTGCGTACGCTGCGCAATGAAGCACCGGGTATCGATCTGCAAATCATCCAGGCCAGCCGTGAAGGCATGGTGGATGGGGTGCTTAATGGCGACCTCGACCTGGCGGCGGGTGTTTTCCCCGACACGCCCGCCGAGCTGCGTACTACGCCGCTGTTCGAAGAGCACTACACCTGCCTGGTGGACCGCAGCAGTCTGCCGGAGGACGGTACGCTGGATTTGCCCACCTACCTGTCACGGCCGCATGTGTTGTTGGAAATGCGCGGCAGCGGTACGCCGGAAATCGAGCGGGCGTTGACGGCGATCCGGGAACGGCGGCATGTGGCGATCAGCCTGCCGCACTGGGGGGTGGCACCGCAGTTGATACGGGGCACGGACCTGATCCTTACGGTGTCGTCCCGTGGCGTGCTCGATATCGATCATCAGCACTTGCTGGCGGTGCTGCCGCCGTTTCATATTCCGTCGTTTGCATTTGAATTGGCGTGGCATGCACGGCGGGGTGGGGATTCGGGGTTGCAGTGGTTGATTGGGCAGGTGCAGGGTGTATTGTCCGAAGACCACCGCTGACAGGAACAACAACATGCTCTCAGGCTTCAACCACCTGACCCTGGCCGTCACCGATCTGGATCGCAGCGTCTGCTTCTACCATGAGCTGTTGCAACTTCAGCTCGACGCCACCTGGGACGCCGGCGCCTACCTCTCACTGCCGGGTTTATGGCTGTGTTTATCGCTCGATCCATTGCGCGACGCGAATCCAGCCGCCGATTACACCCACTATGCGTTTACCGTCGCTGCGGCTGATTTCGCCGCGCTGATCGAGCGCCTGCGAGCGGTTGATGTTGAAGAGTGGCGCGACAACCGCAGTGAGGGCGCTTCGTTCTATTTTCTCGACCCCGATGGTCACAAGCTCGAAGCCCATGTCGGCGACCTGGCCTCACGGCTACAAGCGTGCCGCGCAAAGCCTTATGCCGGAATGACGTTTTACCCGTAGGACGGGCAGGCGCGTAAACGCTCAAGCGCACGTGTTGGCGGGTTAGGCAGGCAGCAAACCAGCCGGGCTCGAAGATGACCGTTCGTCGCACTGGAAAGTTTTTTCTAAACCTTTGCTGCCCTGAAAATTCGAATTGAGTGCGGGCTGTGTTCTCCCGCACCTATTTTTGCCCTGGAGGAACCCATCATGAGCCGCATGGCTATCCGGTTACGCACCGCCAGTTTCGCGATGCTGCTGGGCCTCGGCGCCAGCAATGCTTTCGCCCAGTCGCCTGCTGAATTCATCGAGCAGGCTTCGGCCAAAGGTATGGCCGATATCGAAACCAGTCGCATGGCCCATGCCAAAACTTCGTCCCAGGAAATCAAGGACTACACCATCGAGGTGATCAACGAGCGCACCCTGGCCAACCAGCATCTGGCGGCCATTGCCAAGAAGCTCGACTTGCCCGTGGCGCCGCGGGAGAAAATCGTCGATAAAGCCGAAACCCTGATGCCTGAACTCAAGGACGGCGATTCCTTTGATGCGGCCTACACCGCGCAACAGGTGAAGGAAAACGAAGACGCCATCGCCCTGTTCAAACGGGAAGGCGCGGCATCGGATGTACCTGAAATAAAAGCCCTGGTGGACGAGACGCTGCCTAAGTTGGAGGAGCGTTTGCAGAAAGCCCGTGCCTTGGCGTCCACCTACGCTAAAGGCCATCAAGGCGACGGTTGAGTTCGTCACTTGAAATGAAAAACGGCGGTTGGATCTTCTCCAACCGCCGTTTTTTATGCCTGGTTCAAATCAGTTTTTTTCGGCCCTGCATCGTCGGCAGCATGGCCACAACTGCTGTTCAGGCTCACAGTGCCAGCCTTGCCAATGCTACGGTATTCCTGGCGCAGTTTTTCCAATTCTTTACGGTCCAGGCCGTCCAGGCTGAGCACAGCGTTTTGAGCATCCTTGGACACGCGTAGCAGTTCATCGATCTTGATATGCAGGATGTCGTTGTCGCGGTTCTGCGTGTTCTGGATCAGGAACACCATCAAAAACGTGATGATGGTGGTCGAGGTATTGATGATCAGTTGCCAGGTGTCGTTGTAGTGGAAATACGGCCCGCTCAGGCTCCACGCCAGGATCAACGCCACCGCCGCGTAGAACGTGCGTGGGCTGCCGGCCCAGCGGGACAGGGATTGGGAGACTGTGGAGAATTTCATGACCGGTTTCCTTGGTAGGGGGTGATGAAATAATGGACCGCAGGGATTTTTTGAAATTTCTTTTTACATTTCGCCTGATGAACAACGGTGTACGTTTTTGTCGGCGGCTGTTTTTTTAGAAGGCTAATTGCGCCTGGCCCGTGCCTTCCAGTGCCAGCAAATACTGCTTGGCTTGCAGCCCGCCGGCGAACCCGGTCAGCCCGCCCGACGCACCGATGACTCGATGGCACGGCGCAATGATCGAGATCGGATTCCGCCCATTGGCTGCGCCCACCGCACGTACGGCTTTCGGGTTGCCGATCTGCTGGGCGATCTGGCTGTAGCTGCGGGTTTCGCCGAAAGGAATGGTCAGCAGCGCTTGCCAGACTTGTTTCTGGAAGTCGGTGCCATCGAAGTCCAGTTCCAGCTCGAATCGGTTACGGGTACCGGCGAAGTACTCCTTGAGTTGGCGTTCGGCTTCCAACAGCACCGGGCTGTCATTGGCCTCGTGCAACTCACCCAGGCGCACACGGTTGGCGCGCTCTGTTTCCCACAGGATGGCGCCGAGTTTGCCATTGCGCGCCACCAGGGTGAGTTGGCCCACAGGGGAGGGCATGAGCTTGTATTCATAAGGCATGGGCATAATCCTTGATGCTGTAGGGCGCCATTATCCGTCCTGCGAACCGTGGGGGAACCTTGTTTCTTGCGGTGTAATTCTACGCCCGCTAAAAGCGCCAGTGAATCCAATTGCCCGACCCATAGACCGAGGAGACCAAGTAGACAAACCAGACTATCGAGGGCGTTGACAGTGCGACCAATGAGCCAAGATTGAGTAGAGCGATGATGGTCGCGCCGATTGTCAGGCCTCGACCGGCGTGCTGCCTTGCGTACCACGCGCCATAAATAGACCCGGCAACTGCCGCTATCAATACAAAACGGCCCAGGCCTATCGTGGGAATAGGCATCAGTGGGGCCAGCAGTGGGATGATCAGCACCAGCCCTACGACTTTTCTAAAGACCTGCGTCGACGTTTTTTGTCCGCGCGGGAGCATTCTGCTTTGTCCTGTTTCTGGTTAAGGTTTCCCATGGTGATAGGAGAACTTTCTGGTCCCTGTAGGGATGGGCTTAATCAATGCCCCTGCTGAAGCACTTTCAGCGCTGCTGAGGCCAGAAACCCCGAACGGCTTTTTTCTTCAGGGTGATGCAGCACATATTCATCGATGCGGTTCAGCAGATAACCGGGCAGCGTGATATTGAGCTTCTGCGCTTTGCCCAGGTACTTGGTGACATCAATGTCCACGACTGCCCAGGTGCAGCCTGCATACTGAGGATTGGCGGCATGCAAGGTGACCTTTTGCGCACTGGGAATCGCTGCACCGTCTTCCGCGAGAATCTCGAAGTGCCCTTCGATGGCTTCGCGGGCCATGGCCATGGCGTCGTCCAAATCGTCGCCGGCGGAATAGCAGCCGGGAATATCCGGCACTTCTACACCCCAGGCGTGATCGTCGTCGCCGGTTGAAATTGCAATCGGGTAAAGCATGTCTGTTGTCCTCCTCGGACGATTAACTCAACAGAGCTTGTTTCAAAATGCTCTTAGCGGTCTTGTCCAACAGGTCCTTCTTTGGATGTGGAATCGTCACCAGCCCCGGTTTTGTCGGGTGTTTGAAGTGGTGATGACTGCCTTTGATGCGCACCAGATACCAACCGTCCGCAACGATGTGACCTATTAAATATCGGCTATCCACAGCACCTCCTTGTGGTGTGTGATGGTGGTGACTATAACCACTGAATTGGAATTATCAACACTCTACCTACCAGTGGCCGATGACCGGCTTCCTGTCAGGCGGTCAATGCAGTGTATGAGCGCCTGGGAATGGCGCCGGGGAGAGGTATTGCGGGGTTTTGCGAAGGAGTTACCGAGTGTGTAGGGACTGTGCAATGACAGTGAGAAACGCATCAACCAGCACACTTTTTGTTTCAGACCGGGTCAATACTAACAAGGGCGCACACGCATCCCCCTCCACCAGGGGCCTGTATGTCACACCTTTGTTCATCAAGCTCTGCGTACATTCCGGCACCAACGCCACACCTTGCCCAGCCGCTACCAGCGCTATGATCGAGGTGATCTGCCGCCCGGTTGGCCCAAGGCGTAACGGTTGGCCGTGGTGCCGGTAAAGTTGCTCGATGGACTGGTTGAGCCCCGATCCAAAATCCGCAGGAAACAGAATCACTGGATAGGCGCTCAGCTGCGCCAGACTGACACTTGGCAGACTGGCCATCGGGCTTTCACTGGACACTGCTGCGACCAGCCTTTCGTCACCCAAAGACAGCACTTGCACCTCTTCGCCTTGCGGTAGCAGGCGACTCAACCCGATATCCAGCCGCCCATCCGCCACGTGTGCGCCCAGGCTGCCGGAGGCGCACTCCACCAAAGTCAGCTGCACGTCGGGAAAACGTTGCGCAAACGCCTGGATCGTCTGGCTGAACAAGTCCGACAAGGCAATCGAGCTGACATACCCCAACGCCAGCTGCCCGGCGGTGCCCGCAGCCAGTTTGCTGGCAATCACCTGCGCCAGCTCCACCTGCTCCAGCACGCCGCGCGCGTAGGGCAGGAATGACCGGCCTTGAGCGGTGAGGGTGACGGTGCGGCTGGTGCGATCAAACAGCTTGAAGCCCAGCTCGGTTTCCAGCGCCGAGATCTGCCGGGTCAGCGGTGGCTGAGCCAGGTGCAGGCGAATGGCCGCGCGACCGAAGTGCAATTCTTCAGCGACCGTCAGAAAGTACCGCAGCTTGCGTAGGTCGAGCATCCTGATCCTTGGGTATCGATCGGTTCGAAATCGGTATTGGTTTAAGACCCGCCGGCCATTCTATAAAGACCTCACAAAATAAAACGAGAGGTTTCATGAAACCGCGCCTGCATTGTGCCCGCCTTGCCCTGTTCCTGTGTGGCTGCGCGGCGTTCCTCAACCTCTATGCCACCCAGAGCATCCTGCAGACCTTTGCCGCGAACTTTCAGGTCAGCGCCAAGGCGGCGGGGTGGAGTATCACCGTGACGACGCTGGCCGTGGCGATCACTGCACCGTTTGTCAGCCGACTGACCGGGCGCTTTGAGCAACGCACGGTGATCAGCGTGGCGGCATTGCTGTTGGCGGTGCCGGCGCTGATGACCGCCTATGCCGACAGTTTTGCCGAAGTGCTCGTGTGGCGGTTTGTCGAAGGCATGTTGATCCCGGTGGTGTTTGCCACCAGCGTGGCTTACATCGGCGACCGCTGGAGTGGCGGCACGGTGACGGAGGTCACCAGCCTGTATGTGGCAGGCACCGTACTGGGTGGGTTCGCCGGGCGTTTTGTCACGGGTGTGATGACTGAATACGTGGGCTGGCGCGAAGCCTTTGAGTTGCTGGCGGTGCTGAGCCTGATGGTGGGTGGATTTATCCAGTTCTTGTTGCCGATCAATCGTGCGCGAACGGCGAAGGTTAAAACCTCTTTCTCAGCCGTTTTTCGCAAGCCTTTGCTGGCTGCTTACGCTGTAGGTTTTTGCGTGTTGTTCTCCCAAGTCGCAGCGTTTACCTACGCCGGTTTGTACCTCGGATTACCGCCATTCAACTTGGGGCCTGCGGCGTTGGGCACGCTTTACATCGTGTTCCTGCTGGCGCTGGTCGTGATCCCCGTCGCCGGTCGCCTCAGTAAAGCCCGACCTCACGCCGAACTGCTGTGCGTGGCTGCGGTGCTGGGCATCACCGGCTCAGCGCTGACGTTAGTGCCTTCCTTATGGTGCATCGTTGTGGGCCTGGCCCTCAGCTCCACCGGCGTATTCCTCGCCCAAGCAGCCGCCAACGCGTTCACCACCGCTACCGCCCGTGACAACAAAGCAGGCGCCGTGGGCGTGTACCTCACGTGTTATTACCTGGGCGGAAGTTGCGGTGCGATTATCCCGGCTTTGATCTGGGAACGCTGGGGCTGGGCCGGGTGCGTGGCGCTGATTATGACCTTCCAGGTGTTGACCTTGCTGATTGCCCTGACGGGTTGGAAGCCCCTTGAACCTGAACCGACTCCGACGCCATGAACGATACCGTCGAGGTGCCTGCTGCCGCATCATCAACCCGTCGTCGCATGCTGATCGCCGGCTGCGGTGCGCATGCCGTGCATGACGGCCTTACCGATGTCATCTACGTGCTGCTGCCGATCTGGCAGACGCAGTTCGCGCTTTCCTACGCGCAAATCGGACTGTTACGCGGGGCCTATTCCGGGATGATGGCGGTGTTCCAGCTCATGGCCAGTCGCGCCGCGAAGCGCTGGGGGCGTGTACCGATGCTGGTGGGCGGCACCGCGCTCGCGGGCGTGGCTTACGTGTTGGTGGGCCAGGCCAGCGGACTGGCGATGTTACTGCTGGCGCTGCTGTTGGGTGGGTGTGGCGCCAGCACCCAACACCCGCTCGCCTCCTCTATGATCAGCGATGCCTACGAGGACGGTGGTGGGATCAAGCAGGCGCTGTCTCAATACAACTTCAGCGGCGATATCGGCAAAACCCTGATCCCCGGACTGGTGGGACTGCTGCTTACGGTGATCAGTTGGCGCGCGAGTGCCACGCTTCTGGGACTGCTGGGTTTGGCGGCGGCGGGGTTGTTGTGGTGGTTGATTCCTACACAAGTATCCGAATCTGACTCCACAAAAAAGACCAAACCCCACAGCGGAACCGGTTCCGTCATAGGCCTGCGCGCCCTGATTCTCACGGGCACCCTCGACAGCGCCGTGCGCATGGGTTTCCTCACGTTCCTGCCATTTGTGCTGCAAGCCAAGGGGGCTGGCACCGCCGGTATTGGCCTGGCCCTGACGCTGCTGTTTATCGGTGGCGCATTCGGCAAATTGCTCTGCGGTTATCTTGGCGCGCGCATCGGCATGATGAGGACGGTGTGGCTGACGGAGAGCAGCACCGCGTTGCTGATCATTGCCGCCGTGTATTTGCCACTGGCCGGGTTGATGGTGATGCTGCCGGTGCTGGGCCTGGTGCTCAATGGCACGTCCTCAGTGTTGTACGGCGCCGTGCCGGACCTGGCCGGCGCAGGGAAACGGGAGCAGGCATTTGCCGTGTTCTACACCGGCACGATTGGCGGCGGGGCACTGGCGCCGGTGGTGTTTGGTGGGGTGGGGGACGCATTGGGCGTGCCGGTGGCGATGATGGTCTTGGCGGGGGTGTTGATGGTGACGTTGCCGTTGGCGTGGGAGGTGCAGCGGGGGATGGTTGAGGAGTGATCAGTGCGATGTTGGGATGTGCTTTTGCAGCTTGCGCCATTGCCTACACAACGATCAGAATCGTCCGAGTTGTGCGCCTTGGTCGACCTCTTTAAGGTTCGTTTGCCGCTGCCCATCAGCGGTCGGGTTTAGTAGCTCGATTTGATCAACGGCGTATGGCTATACCAGCGTTCAGGCATCTTGGTGTCTGTTCTCAATGGTGGCTGTACGCAGGGCACTTTCGAGTGCGCCGGTTTCGTTGATCCGCCGGTCTACTAACCTGCATACAGCCGCCACCCATTGTTTAGTAGCTGTGGAAGGTGGTCCTTACCGAGGATCAACAGATGTGCAATGACCCCTGTGACCCATCCGTAAAACTGTTCAGCGTCCGTCCCGACGTCAACACCGAAGCGTTACTCGCCAACGCCTATGAAACCATTGCCGGCGCGGGCGCCATGACCCATGAGTTCGCCGAAACCCTACCGTCCCAACAGCGCTACCTGGCCCTTGCGATTCAGCAAATGATCGAGTTGGGGCTGATGCTGGTGGAAGCGGCGCAGGACCGCGTGGATCAAGCCGCGTAAGGCCGTTCGCGCACTGCATAGGCTTGCCTTCCCAGGCCGCCCATACCAAGGGGGAGGGGAGCCAAAAAATGCATAGCGCTTTAAAGAGATGAGGCCAGCGAAAACGGAATGCGCAGCGCGCCGATCGGCCCTTCCCGAACACCGCACATTTCATCGTGCACGCACTGCTGTACCAGCACGCAGGGAAACGGCGGCACCCGTTGCAACAGGTCGCGCAAATGCGTGGTAGAGCCGATGCGCAGCGGCTTGGCGTCATCGCCCAGCAATGTCATTTCAGCGTCATCCAGCCTGACGCGCGCGATGTAGAAACCACCCTCCAGCGACAGTAACTCCAGCTCGCGAATTTCACCTTTTACCGCCAATTCAGTCAGCATGTGCATATTCATGATTGAGCCTCGCTGCGAGTTATTTATTGGCGACGAAAGAACAACGTGACCTGGCCCCATTCGACGCCGAACTTGGTCATGCTGGAGCGGTTGATCAAGGTGTCCTCGTCCATCAGGTACATCCAGTCATCAAAGCTCACCTCGTAGACCGAGCCGTCCACGGGCAGGTTGAGTCGGTAGCGCCAACGCAGTGCGTTACCCGCCACTTCGCCGATTGCCTCGCCGACCACATCACCTGCTCGGCCCCGCCAGCGCCCCGGGCCATCCGGTGTCAGCGTCCACACGCGTTGTTGACGCGTGCCATCGCTGTACAGGAAGCGCTCGTCGAAAATCAGGGCGTTCCCCTCGCGTCGGCTGGCTATGTTCACTTCAAAGCGCTTGGCGACCTCGCCGGAACGCTTTTGGAAAATCCCCCAAGCCTTGACGGGCTTGCTGAAAAAACGCTCCAAGTCCAGCTGCGGCTGCTGGTCAGCGTAGTGCTCGACCCCAACGTTGGCGCAACTGCTCAAACTCAATACCAGCCACAATGAAACCAGTAGACGAGTCATTGCCCGGCTCCGTGATCGCGCGCGGCGAATTGCCAGCGTGTTGAATAGATACTTGTACAGAAATATAGATTTGTACAGGTTTTCGCGACGGGAATAACGGATGCCTCAAATCGCAGCCATAAAAAAACCGGCCTCATAGGACCGGTTTTTTATACATTCCCGTCAATAACAGACCTGACGCGGAACGAGAATTTGAGTGGAGCGGGTAGAGGGAATCGAACCCTCGTCGGAAGCTTGGGAAGCTACTGTTCTACCATTAAACTATACCCGCTCAGAGCGGCTGACTTTGTACCAGATGTTCGCCTGGATTTGAAGTTTTTCTTCAAAAATGTGTGGGTTACCTGCGATACCGGCACCTCGGTGTGTCAATCACACTTAGTTGATGCTATCGCAGGCAAGCCAGCTCCCACACAAGCCCAGCTCCCACACCCGCTCGCGCCTCCAGTGGATCTCATTTCAGATCGCAAAGGCATGCTGCGTCTGGCCTTGGTGATACCGCAACCGGCTGACCTGCCGCTCAGGTTTCAGAAAGCCCACCACCGCATCCCGACTGTCGCGGCACGCCGCCTTGTGCTCCATATCCAGAAAATGCCCGGTCGCCTGAATGGTGCTGAAGCTGCTGTGAGCCACGTACTGACCAAACAGCTTGGCATCCTGGGCGCTGGTGTATTCGTCCCATTCGCCGTTCACAAACAACACGGGAACGGCGATTTGCCTGGCCGCTTTGACGTAACACTGCCGGTCACTGTTCAGCACGTGGCTGATGTGAAAGTGCATCTGCCCGTATTCATGCTCAGCCAGGTTGCTGACGTGTTTGTAGTTGAAGCGTTTGAACAGCGACGGCAGGTGTTTGCCGATGGTGCTGTTGACCAGATGGCCGACGCGGTCGCGGTCGAGGTTGCCGAGGTAGTCGACGCCGCGTTCAAGGTAGTCGCGCATGGGGGCGTTGATCACCGGCGAGAACGAACTGATCACGGCCTTTTCGACCCGACGAGGGCGATGGGCGAGGGCAACCAGCGCGGCGGCGCCGCCCCAGGAAAATGACAATACGTGTTCGGCGGCGAAGTGGTCGATAAGCTCCAACAGGATCTGGCCTTCGACTTCCTTTGTCAGCATCTGCTCATGGCGGTTATGGATTTTGGAGCGGCCAGCGTAGGGCTGGTCGTACAAAACCACATTGAATTGCGGGTACAGGCTTTTCACGGTTTGAGCGAAGGATGCCGTGGTGGCCATGGAGCCGTTGACCAGGATGATGGTCTTTTCAGCAGCGTCCGCGCGATAGAACTCCGTGTAAACCCGATACTGACCCTGTATATCCAACACAGCGATTTCTGGCCTCATGTCGTAAGACTCCTGGCAAGCGGGTAGGGCGCGCAGGTAACTCTGCACGAGCTATGTGACAGGTAGGCATACGCCTTGAAGTGGGAGGCCCATGTCGATCCGATGACGGCTGGTCGACGGGTGTTGTTATGGCGGGCTGTTTGCCGGGAAGGCCCGTAGATCAAGCGCGGGCGGGGCAATGTGTTTCTTGGAGGTTATAGGCGACTCGCCAGTCATATTTAAACTGGTGATCCTGATTCAAGCAGCAGAGATGCCAGCCCGCAAGGGGATGAGCCGATTTTTCGCCATCACCGGCCGAACGGTCGTCAGACCTGTCGGATTTCGTCGTCAGTCAGCGCCCGATACTGGCCCGGCGCAAGGGCCGCATCCAGCACCAAAGGGCCCATCCGCTCGCGATGCAGGTTGATCACTTTGTTATCAAAGTGCCCGAACATGCGCTTCACTTGGTGGTAGCGCCCTTCGATTATGCTGAGACGAGCGGTTCTCGGCCCTAGCAGTTCCAGCCCTGCGGGTTGCGTGGTCAGGTCTTCGAAAGCGAAATACAGGCCTTTGGCGAAGGTAATCGCGTACTCAGGGCTGATGTCTTGCTCGGTCTCCACCCGGTAGACCTTGGGCAACTTGGTCTGCGGTTGCGTCAGTCGGCGCGACCATTGGCCGTGGTTGGTGATCAGCATCAGCCCCGTAGTGTTGAAGTCCAGGCGGCCGGCGATGTGCAAGTCGGCTTTGTCGGGCTCATTCAATAAATCCAGGACGGTCGGGTGTTGCGGGTCTGCCGTGGCGCTCACACAACCCTGGGGCTTATGCAGCATGAAGTAGCGCGCGGGTTTACCCGCCTGCAGCACTTCATCGTCGACGCAGATGCGGCTGAATTCGCGCACCTCATGATGAGGATCGCTGACTGCCACGCCATCGACCGACACGCGCCGTTCAACCAAGAGCAAACGCACTTGCTGGCGATTGAAGCGCGGCAGGTTGCTGAGGAAACGATCAACCCGCATTACGTCGGCTCGGCCCCGCGCAATTGCTGATCTACCCTGGCACAGCGCGGGCACAGGCAGGCCTTGTTGCGCAATTCATCGGGCAGGGCCTGGAGCACGGCCGGGTCGATGGTGACGCTGTAGCACCAGCAGGCCTGGTCGACCGTACGTGGGTCAGCCAGGGTACAGTCGTTGCGGGCGCCGCAGGCAGGGCAGAGGGTTGGCGTGGTCATCGGCAGGTTCGGGCTGGATCGGGCAAGGTTCCGGACAATCCCGGGGGGCCTTGCACGATACAGGGCCGACCCCGCGCAGGCTACTTAGAGCTGGAACTTGCTGACCAGTGCATTGAAGGACGTGGCCAGGCGCGACAGGTCCTGGCTGGCGGCATTGGTCTGGTTGGCACCGGCGGCCGTCTGGGTGGACAGGTCCTGGATGTTCAGCAGGTTGCGGTCCACTTCGCGAGCCACTTGGGCCTGCTCCTCCGACGCGGAGGCGATCACCAGGTTGCGTTCATTGATCATCGACACACTGGCGGTGATACGTTGCAGCGCTTCACCGGCGTTCTGTGCCAGGGTCTGGGTATTGTTGGCCCAGGTCAGGCTCTTGTTCATTGCCGCGACCGCGCCATCAGCGCCGATTTGCACTTCGCCAATCATTTTTTCGATGTCGACGGTGGAGATCTGAGTGCGATGCGCCAGTGCACGCACCTCATCGGCGACCACTGCAAAACCGCGACCTTGCTCGCCCGCGCGGGCCGCTTCGATGGCGGCATTGAGGGCCAGCAGGTTGGTCTGGTCGGCGATGCCACGGATCACATCGATCACCTTGCCGATTTCCCGCACTTGCCCGGCGAGATCTGCAACCGATTGCGTGGAATCGTTGATTTCACTCACCATCGAACTCATGCCGGACACGGCCTGTTCGACTTGCTGGCGACCGTCCTCGGCCTCGGTGGTGGCCTGGCGCGAAGCCTCCGAGGTCGATACGGCGTTGCTCGCCACTTCGTCCACCGCAGCGGTCATCTGGTTCACCGCCGTAGCGGCCTGTTGGATTTCATCATTCTGACGGGTCAGACCACGGCTGCTTTCATCGGTGACCGCACTCAATTCTTCGGCGGCTGAAGCGAGCTGGTCGGAAGCGTTGGCGATTTCCACCAGGGTGCTCTTCAAACCGCCCTGCATATCCGCCAGTGCCATCAGCAATTGCCCGGCTTCGTCGGTGCGTTCGGTGAGGATGGCCTGGGTCAGGTCGCCCTTGGCAATGCGTTGTGCGCTTTCCACAGCCTGGGCGATAGGGCGGGTGATCAGGCGGGTGATCAACACGCCAATGGTGAGGGCAATGATGAAGGCCAGGACAATGCCACTGATCATCCACGCCAACGCACTGCCGCGCAGCTCATCGGCGGCGACGGCGCCTTCCTTGATCTGGCGGCTATTGGATTCGATCATCACGCGGATCAACTCGCGCGCCTGACGGAAGAGTTCGTTGTTGGCGGTGTTGAGCTGGGTGCGGGCCTGTTCGACCTGGCCGCTGTCGAGCAGCGCCATGATGCGTTCGGAGCTGCTGGTATAAGCGGGCCAAATCTGGTCGAGTTTGTCTCCCGCCGCCCGTTCGTCATCTTCCAGCGGTGTTGCGCGGTAGGTAGCGTAAGCCGCCTGGCTGCGCTTGAGTTCGTTGGCGATGTCCTGGCGCACGCGATCGCGGTCCTGGGCGGAGACGTCGCCTTTGCTTGCATCCATCAATCGGTACAGGCCCCGGTTATGCGCGACCAAGCCATTGAGGGTGGCCGCCGTGTTGCTCACGGACACCAGATTGTTGGAGAACGTTTGCTCCAATGCCGTGGCGAGGCGCACCACCCCTTTGATCCCCAGCAGGCCGACCCCGAGGGTGACCAGCGCACATAGAAGGAATGAAAGCAGCAGTTTGGTAGATATTTTCATGAGTCAAGTCCGGCCATAGTCGCGAAGGGCGCACGGTAGAGCCTGTCTGGTCTCGTGCGATGCCATAGTGACATCATTGCAATTGGCAAAGTTTCGGGCCAGCTAAATTTACTGAAACGTTAAAGTGCGCGCAGATGTATCAAGCTATTGCGGAAACGCACCAGATTCGGTTTTTGATGTCAGATATTTCGTCATTCAGTGAAAGCTGAATGCCGCCCTTCAGCGTCGCTGGAGGTGCTCTTCCGCGGTCCAGGAGGCCGCCATGTATCGACGACTGCTGCTCAGTGCTTTACTCGGTCTGACCCTTTCTGCCTGTGTGCCCTATTACGATGGAGGCCAGAGCTACTATCGATCCGAGGTCTACACCTCACCGGCGCCGGTGTACTACTACGGCGGTGGCGCGGCGTACCCTTACCGCCGTGACTACTACCCTTCGCCGCGTTATTACGCGCCACAACCGCGTTATTACTCGGCACCGCGTTATTACCAGCCAGCGCCGCGCTACTACGGGCCGCGTGCTGGCTACCGGCCTTATCCGAACCAGGGGTGGGGCGGCGATCGGTGGGGCAATGGCGGGCATGGACGCGGCTCCGACCATGGAGGTGGCCGCGGCGGTCACCGTTGACAGGCCAGTATTGCAAGCGGCGCATGAAGCGCCGCTTTTTTTTGGGCGCCAATAATCAGTAATCAGACAAGTCCGCCAACGGATGGCGGCCGTCCCACGCCTTGTTGAAATGCGCCTGCACCACCTTTTCTGGGACGGTATTGATATCGGGCCAATGCCAATGGGGCGTCTGGTCCTTGTCGATCAACCGTGCGCGTACCCCTTCGCTGAATTCGGGGTGACGGCAGCAATTGAGGCTCATGGTGTATTCCATCTGGAACACCTGGGCCAGCGACAGATGCCGGGCGCGCTCGATCTGCTCCCACACCAGGTGCGCGGTCAGTGGGCAGCCCTCGCTTAGCGTCTTGCCGGCACGGCTGAACAGTGGATCGGCGTGCTCACGCAGTTGGCTCAAGGCACGCCAGGCACACCGCACATCGCCTACGTCCAACCATTCGTCGATCTGCGCCCGCCGTGGCAGCCATTGCGCTTCGGGTTGTTGATCGACGGCTTCCTGGGCGAGCGACTTGAGCAGGCTATTGAGCTGCATCGAGGTCTGTTCCTGCCAGTTCAGTTGCAGCAGGCCATCGAGCAGTTCGTCTTGTTGATCATCGCGCAGGAAACGGTCGGCCAGGCCAAGGTCCAGGGCGTCGCGACCGTTGATATGTGCGCCGGTAAGGCCCAGGAACACACCGAGCTTGCCCGGCAGGCGCGACAGGAACCCGCTGGCGCCTACGTCCGGATACAAGCCGATACTGATCTCCGGCATCGCCAACCGGCTGCTCGGGGTGACGATACGCACCGACGCGCTTTGCAGCAGGCCCATGCCGCCACCCAGCACATAGCCGTGGCCCCAGCAAATAAGCGGTTTGGGGTAGGTGTGCAGGCGGTAGTCGAGGCGGTATTCCGCGGCGAAAAACTGCGCAGCCAGTGGCGGCACCTCGCCGGGATGTTCACGGCAGGCCTGGGCCAGGCTGCGTACTTCGCCTCCAGCGCAAAAGGCTTTGGGCCCATTGCCGCGCAACAGTACGCAGACGATATTCGGATCCTTGGCCCAGGCATCCAGGCGTTCGCCCAAGGCCAAAATCATCGACAGGGAGAGGGCATTAAGGGACTTTTCAGCATCGAGGCTGGCGATGCCGATGCGGGCACCGTCGCTGCCGGTCAGCTCTTCGAAGTGCAGGTTCATCGTGACCTCAATCGAGAAGGTGAAGGATCAGTATGATCGCTTCGCAGGAAAGTGCCGGTGGTGTGTCAGATCAATTGACAAGCGGAGTCGGCTTTCCTAGGGTTCGCCTCATTCTTTTATACAAGACCATTCAACATGACCGAAGACGACCGTATCAAACTCGAACCCAGCTGGAAACACGCCCTGCGCGAGGAGTTTGAGCAGCCGTATATGGCTCAGTTGCGTGAGTTCCTGCGTCAGGAACATGCCGCCGGCAAGGAGATCTACCCGCCCGGCCCGCTGATTTTCAACGCACTCAATTCCACGCCGCTGGACAAGGTAAAAGTGGTGATCCTCGGCCAGGACCCGTACCACGGCCCCGGCCAGGCTCATGGTTTGTGTTTCTCGGTGCAACCGGGCGTGCCGGCGCCGCCGTCGCTGGTGAATATCTATAAAGAGCTCAAGCGCGATCTGAACATCGACATCCCCAACCATGGCTACTTGCAAAGCTGGGCTGACCAGGGCGTGCTGATGCTCAACACCACCATGACCGTGGAGCGCGCCAACGCCAATGCGCATGCGGGCAAGGGCTGGCAGTTCTTTACTGACCGCATTATCGAAGTGGTCAGTGAGCATCAGCCGCACTTGGTGTTCCTGCTATGGGGGGCACATGCCCAGGGCAAGCAGAAGCTGATTGATGCCACCAAGCACCTGGTGCTGACCTCGGTGCACCCGTCGCCATTGTCGGCGTATCGCGGGTTTCTGGGTTGCGGGCATTTCAGCCGCACCAACAAGTTTCTTGAGCAGAATGGCGAGACGCCGATCAATTGGGTGTTGCCACCGCTCTGAGTCTCTTGGGGCGGCGGACTGCCGTTCATCGGTCACGGCTCGGACCTGTTATTTCTGACAGTATCCGGGCACTTTTTTTGCGCATTCAATAAGTATCCGGACCTGAGCGCGCTGATCGCCCGGGTCGATCCTCGATTGATTGCTCAAGGAGTGTGACCATGTCTGATTCGAACGAGCCCTCAGGCCGGCGGCGCCCTCATTGGCCAAGACCGGCCCCGAAGTGCAGATGCCCCTCGGTGCGCGATGACCCTGTGATACTTGAGCTGGACGCGCCTAACCCTACCCAGGCACTGGATTTAGAGTGGGACGAAGCGGCTCGGACCTTGCCGCTTGTACTCCATGATCAGGATCTGGAAGTCACGATTGCACGGGTCTGGCCGTTCAACCTCCATGAGGAGGACATGGTGACAACGGTGGAGTACCGTTGGGATGACGTACCTGTGCTTTCCTATCCTATTCAAGGTCCGTACAACCCTGACGACTACTTTCCGTTAGTGCAGTATTTATCCAAGTCGATCTTGTCGCCCGAGGGCATCCACCGGCTGACTTACAATGTCAGCGCGAGGTTGATTGGGCCGACCGACTCATTTCCAACTTTCGTTAATGTCGACAAAACCGCTCCGAATGGCGGCAACCCTGGCCCGGATGTGCAGGTGGATGACGAGGCTCGCCACAAGGTGACAGATGAGTATCTAGTGACGCACGCTGGCATACCTTTTTGGCTCGCGCGTTGGTTTGATATGCGTATTGGCGATTTGATCCACATCTATTACGGAACACTTCCCGATGTAAGCCAGGCTGCCACCTTTTGCATTACGAGAGCGCACGTGCAAGGCGCCCCCATCGCGTTCACCGTTCCCGAGGCGCACGTGCGTGCCAGCGGTCGCGGTGACAGGTTCGTGTCCTGCCGGCTTGAGGATCGAGGCGGCAATGTGGGGCAGTTTTCTGATGCACTCAAGCTCGAGGTCTTCCCGGTTGTATTGCCGGACCTGCCTCGTCCTTTCATTGAGTTGGCTGAGCTGACAGGTGTAGTCCTCTTTGAAGATACCTGGCCGCCGAAGGCGCTGGCGGTCACCATCCCTCGGGTAGATGACGCAGAAGCAGGGGACAAGATTTATACCTATTGGAACACTCATGCTCTTGAAGTCAAGACAGTTGGCGAAGTGCAGACATGGCCCATCCCCGTGCGTGTGCCGTGGGCCATTTTTGCTGCCGGTGGCTTCTTGGCGCGCTACCCAGTGCGTGTGCGTTATGTGTATGAGCGAGGTTCAGCCTCCAAGCCATCACCCGACAGCTTTTACGAAGTTGATGGAAGGGTAGCCGGTCCGGACCCCAGCGGGCCTGATCCAATCAATCGCAAGCTAGCCGTCCCCACTGTAAAGGGCAAGACCGGCGACAATGTGCTGACTTCCGTTGATAGCCCCGGGCCGGTGCCTGTTGAAGTGCGATTGTTTGAAAACCCGAAAGAAGGTGAAAGCCTTGAACTGTGTTGGAACAGCGACGACGTTATCGTCGCGGCCTATGACGTTCAGCCGGGTGACGTGGCCGGGAAGTTGATCACCCTTTGGGTGCTCTGGGCAGTGGCGTCGTCCGTCAACTTCGCTGAAGTCTATTACTGGACTGACAACGGCATAAACCGGCAGCGCAGCCCTTCGACACCTGTACGGGTGAACCTCGATACCCTGACCGGCCTGAAAAGTCCGGTATTATTGAATGACAGCGACGAGTTCTTTATTGCGTGCGGGACCAAGCCGGCACCTTATGAGGGGGTATTCATTGGCGTAGGCTGGGATTTTAATCATTTCGCCATCGATGATTACCTACATTTATATTGGACAAGTTACCCGTCGAAAAATGGCAGTGGTGAGCCTTTCAGTGGCACCGATGTGTTTTTTGAGCACCGCCTGACATTGGATGATCGTGACAGAGGCCAAGTCGAGATCCGCATCCAGCCATTCAGCCTGATCACATTGCCGGGCTTGGTGACGGATTTCGGCTCGGCGGTTGTGCGGTATCGTTTGTTCAAGGCAACAGGGGAGACCGGGTTGTCCTCCAGGAAACTTATATACGTCAATTTGAAAATACCGGGTGGTGGAACGTGCCTGGGACCGCATAGTGACGGCAATTAAAACGTTGACTCAATAAAAGAGGGCGAAAGCCCTCTTGTTTTTTTGTGTGGAAACGGTGACACGATTTTTGCAGCGAAACGATTCTAAAATTTAAGACGGTGTTTAGATTAACTGGCGTTAAAAGGATCTATTTTTCCACGGGTTTGCTATTAAGGAAGGTGTTTGTGCGCAGTGTTAGTTAGAAGCATACTTTGTGCGTTTGTGCAGCTGTCAAAGTTAACAGGCTGTGCATTCAGGGTGAACGAGGTCTAATTAAGCTGTCATTCGTCTCGCGTCTCGGGCGATGAACGCGAACAGTCCCTCATTCACTGGAGTATAAAGACATGGCTAAGTCGAACAACACGCAAAAAGCCTCAGCCGAGAAAACAAAGAAGTCAAAAGCCGAGGGCGGTACCAAAGCGTACGTCGACCCCTTGGTGAGTCCTGTTCCCCATGGTCTTGCGCCCCCCGGACCTCGGGCTTTGGATGATCCGAAAGTTATCAATGCCCTTCCTCCAGTGGACGGTTTGCCGCCTAATCTGATGAAAACTATCGTTGCGCAAACGGAAGGCGTCAACCTTGAAGTTGGTATGTGGAAAGATACCTTTCCGCTTCCTCAAAGCAATCCTGATGTGTTTCGGGTGTATGTGAATGATGTCCCTTATGGCAAGCCTATTGAACGAGCCAAGCCATTGGAGGATCTGGAGTGGCCATTGAAATTAACCATCAATGCCGTCGATGTTTCGAGTCATGGAGAGTATCGTGTACGTTCTGAGGTTGCTTTGGGGTCGGGTGGTAATGAGCAATCCGGTACTACCCTGGTGAACGTCGATACTATTGGCCCTGCCGGTGGGATTTTATTGGATGCTGTGACCCTGAAGGGCGGTGCGGTGGGTGGGAAAGTCACGCTGGAGTCGTTGGCCGCGAATGGGGACAAACTTGATGTTTCTGTTCCAGGGCGTTTGATTGCACGTCTTAAGGATGAACTGTGGTTGTATGCGGATTTAACCGATGAGCAACCAATAAAAGTTGTTACCGATCTGCCAGTTGATAATTTGCCTGTCGTTATTTCTCTCAGTAAGGATGACATTATCGGTAAAGGCTCACGTGTAGAACACATGTCGTTTCGCTACTTTGACTACTCCGAGAACTCAACGATTTATCCGACAAAGTTGAGAGAGGTTGAGTATGTGTTAACGCCCCAGCCGATGAACTTGACTGACCCCGCGGCACCGGCGGCACCGTGGGACCTTCGAGAAGCGCAGTTGAAATTGGTGGAAGTGCATATTTTTGGTTGGGACAATTATAGACCTGGCCAAACCCTGAACATCGACCTGGGTGGTCACGTGTTCTCGGTTGCATTGTCATCCGAGCCGACGCTTGCAAACCCCGAAAAAATTGAAATTCCATGGCTCATTCTCTTCATGGCCTATGGAATCACCGCTGCAGGTACAGCCAACCTTCGTTACCAAGTGGTGGATGGCGGCACTCCTTCAGCATGGTCCAACTCTATTTCGGTGGCTGCAGACTTCAGTTCAGCCGCTGGAGAACCTGGAGGTCCCGGCCCCATCCGGGATTACCTACCGCTGATTACGGTAACTTCTTCCGAAGGACTCACCAACGAAATTGGACCGGGTGATGACGGCGACGCTACTGCAGAATTTGATGTATATACGGGAGCGGTTGCGGGGCACGAGCTTCAGCTCTACTGGGCCGGAATACCGATTTTCACCCCCACTCCTCATATCGTGACACAAGCGGAGATTGACTCAGGGACATTTACGTTCCCTATTGCTGCGGCAATCATCGCCGCAGGCCTTAACGGAGTGGACAAGCCCGTCTGGTACAGCCTGACGAACGGTGTGAACCCCAACATGGACACCTCCCTGTCTACGCTGGTTGATGTGTTTGCCAGTGAACTGAAAAACCTGGCACTGGCGGAATTCCCTAAATCCGTAAGTGCGGGCGGCACCTTGCGCTCGATCAGTTGCAAGCAGTTTGTTGAGCTTGGCATCGACACCAGAATCAAGGATGCGGTGAATCTGAAAACAGGCGACACGATCAGGCGTTTCTGGACCCTGTATGGAGAGGGCTTGACGTCCACCAACAAATTGGTCGAAGCAGAAATTCTGCCTCCGATTGTGGTCGCAAATGATCACAGCCTACCGGGCCACGATGGCGAAGAATTCGTCGCGGATTTCGCCACGTATGTCCAGCCAGCGGTTTTGGGGCGAGTTGAGTTCTATTACACCGTACTCAAAGCCGATGGGGTGACGATGGGCCAAGCCCTACCGACGATTCTTTATGTCAGCCGTCGTAACGCCGATAACACCGTTTGCGGTGCTCTGCCTACGCCTTGAAAGCGTCGCCAGGTATGAACCGTCATGGGTAGCCGTGACGGTTTTTACCGTTCTTTTTTCGCGAGCCATTGCCGGCTCAAACATCACGACCTGCCGTGATTAAGGAAAGTCCTACTCCGCCCCTGGACTATCCCTACATGGGCTTCCCTGCCTGATACGTACCCTTGCCGCTTCTGAAAGCCAGAGTCGATGGTCCTTTAAATCGCTTGGCTTGTTCAGTCACCGACTAGAGGTACTAAACATGTCTACTGAAAAAACATTTTGTCTTTCTCGTTTATCACGTGCTATCAAATTACTGGCCGTCATGCCTGTGGCCTTGGCGGCGACACAGGCCCATGCGTTGAACATCTACCCTGGGCAGAACGTGGTCATTGACGCTGACACGTTGGTTGACCGCTACGACGTGACCGAGGCCACCCTGACCTCGAATGGGGCCAGGATGCTGGGCGTTAAAGCCTATGATTCGACCTTTACGATGAACGGTGGCACGGTCAAGAACACCGCCGGTACTGAAGTGGGCGTGGCGCTTTATGGCAGTAAAGCCACCCTGCGCGATGCTTCGATCTACAGCGGCGGTGCCGAAGGCATGATTGTCGGCACCAATTCGGACCGCGGCTCTGCCGTCGAAGTGTTCGATAGCGAGGTGACGGGCGCCACAGATGGCATCGTGCTTAGCGGCTCTAGCACCTTGGCCTTGCACAACACCCAGGTCAGCGGTGCAAACGCTGGTTTGCGAGCGTACGACGGACAGTTGACCACCCAGGGCGGCCGAATTTACGGCGGCACCAACGGCATTGTGGCGTATCGCCTGCCTACGGTGGATAACCCCTCCGTGCTTAACCTCAACCAGACTGAAGTGGTGGGCGGAACAGGGGCTGCCATCCTGGTGGACTACCCCGGTGGCACCGAGATCAACATCAACAATGGCACGACCTTGGTCGGCGGCAACGGCAACATGCTTGAGCTCGCCCACGGCGGCGCGGCCGATGTCAATGTCTACAACAGTTCCTTGAACGGCAATATCCAAGTCGGCAAAGACAGCGCCCTGGATCTGAACATGGATTTCGCCTTCATGAACGGCGATATCATCAACAGCGGCGGCATCGCCAACGTTGGTCTGAACAACGGTTCAGTGCTGACCGGGCGCCTGGACAATGTCGACAAACTGTCGGTCAACAGCGACGCCACCTGGGTAATGGTGGACGGTCAACAGGCACTCAATGAGTTGTCGATGAATGGCGGTAACGTGAAGTTTGGCGACTCGGCCGCCTTTTATAAGTTGGACGTGGCCAACCTGTCCGGCACCGGCGGTACGTTCATCATGAAGGCAGATTTCGGCTCGCTGACCGGCGACTTCCTGAACGTGACGGGCACCTCAGCAGGTAACCATCAGTTGCTGCTCGCCGCCACGGGTGCCGACCCGTTGAACGAGCGCCTGCACATGGTGCACACCGCCGATGGTGTGGCGAATTTCAGCCTGGTGGGCGGTCGTGTCGATCGCGGCACCTATTCTTACGACCTGGCAGCGGATAACCAGAACCACGATTGGTACCTGGACCCGGACAGCAAGGTCATCAGTCCGAGCACCAACTCGGTGTTGGCGTTGTTCAATGCGGCGCCGAGTGTGTTGTTGGGGGAAATGACCAACCTGCGTACGCGCATGGGCGAACTGCGTTTCAATGGCGGCCAGACCGCCGGCTTGTGGACCCGCGCCTATGGCAATAAGTATGAAGTGTCCAACAACAAGACGGGCTTGGATTATAACCAGAGCCAACGCGGTTTCACCCTGGGTGCCGATGCGCCGCTGGAAGCCGGTGACGGGCAGTGGCTGATCGGCGCGATGGCCGGCCACAGCCAATCGGACCTGGACCTGAACCTGGGCAGCAAAGCCACCATCAATAGTTACTACGTGGGCGGCTATGCAACGTGGCTGGACAGCGAAAGCGGCTTCTACTTCGACGGTGTGCTCAAGTTCAACCGCTTGCACAATGAGTCCAACGTGGCCATGAGCGACGGCAAGAAGAGTAAAGGCAACTACACGCAAAACGCCATGGGCGCCTCGGCGGAGTTCGGCCGCCATATTACGCTGGATGACGGTTACTTCGTCGAACCCTATGGCCAGTTGGCGGCGGTGATTACTCAAGCCCAAAGCTATACGCTGGACAATGGCCTGCAAGCCAAAGGTGATCGTTCGAGTTCGGTCATTGGTGAGCTGGGCGTGACTGCCGGTAATAATATCCAGCTCGACAACGGCGGCGTGCTGCAGCCTTACTTGAAAGCCGCGGTCGCCCATGAGTTTGATCAGAGCAACAAAGTGTTCGTCAACGATAACTCGTTCAACAACGACCTGTCGGGTTCACGATTGAAACTGGGGGCGGGTGTGGCGATGTCGGTATCGCAGGCGTTGAGCCTGCATGCAGACGTGGAACGCAGCGTGGGCAAGAATATCAAGCAACCCATGGGGGTGAATGTGGGGCTTCGCTACGCGTTCTAAGTGTCGTCGGGGCTGATTTCCGTTCGTCAGGCAAACCGCTAACCTGTCAAATCTGACAGTAGGCGGTTTGTGTTTTTGGGGGCTAACTGGATGGGCATTCCTTATCAGGAGATTCCCATGCCTCATTTTATTAGTAAAAAAACTATGCGTACCGTCCCCAAGGTCTTACTGGCAGCAGGCATGGCTGTACTGCTTGCCGCTTGTTCCAGTGGACCTTCCGAGACGGTCTCAAGTGAGTACCCCGGACTTGATCCTGCCTGCACTAGCGCAGGTTATTTCAAAAGCATATCGCCCGGTTGGTATTATCGGTGTGTGTGGAACGGCAGTATCAATCGATGGATAAAATACCCAAACCAATGCCCGGCTGGGCAAGAGTTTGATGAGGCTCTTAAACGTTGTAGATAAGAAGTAATACATTAATAGGCCTCTCTACCTGACGGTAAAGAGGCCTTTTTAATGCCTGGAGAATTGCGGCGTGGGGTGGCAATATCACCACCCTGCGTCGGTGTTCAGGAATGAGTCTATGGCCGCTCCACAACCAAAATATCATCCAGTGAAAATTCTGCCCCTGAGTAGGTACTCTTGAAGTAGATGCGCATAGGCAAGAACTGAGAGGGAACTCCGGCAGGCAATGAAAAGGTCCTCGAATGTGAGGTCCACACACCTGGGTTAACATGGACGAACGTCTGTGACTGAGTGCCGAACTCTATGAAAACCTGGGGTTGATAGGGGCTCAGGTCCACCTTCATCTTGAAGCTCAAGTCGTAGGCTTTACCGCTCTCGATATAGAAAGTTTTAATGACGCCGGGAGCGACAGGGCTGCCGTTATTCAGTTTTACATACCAGAAATTATTGTTATTTACATTTCTGATTACGCCCGTGCCGTTGATGATATTGACCCATCCGTTCCAGGACAATAATTCAAAGTCTGTCAAATCATGGAGCCGAAGCGCTCTTATGATGTAAGTGCTCAACGGAAAGGACGTGGCGTTCAGTTCATTTGAACTACCATCGAAAGTGACGGCTGCCTTTGCCGTAACCTGGCTGTCATTTGCGAGTGGGGTAAACCAACTGCGTATTGCCTTTTCATTCACTATCCCGTTGTCGGCTTGGGTTTGGTCGATCGGATGGCCGTCCAACAGTGTTAAGGGTATTGCACCAACACTATGGAGCCTGAGCCAGATCCGTTGGCCTTTTCTGCTCAACAGCCACCGCGCCAAGTCCACCCAGCAGTCGGTGTTGAATGTGTTCAAGTCCACGATTGAGCCGGGTTTCAGGCCATTGAGTCTTGGCCGCGGCAGTGGATTGCCGCCGGGTAGTTCATCGAAGTCCAGTACGCGCAGATTCAGCACCCTTGAGTCATCGGTGACGCCGTTGGTGGTGACGTGATACTGAAGACGCAGGACGCTCCCAACGTAGTCGCCGATCACACTGTTGGAGAACTTGAAATCGACGAAACCTGTGGTTGGGTTGCCGTATTGGGGCGTTATGGACGGCAGCGTCGCACCGGGTTTGCCCAGCAGTTCGAGTTTAATGAGATCGTTCGAAGACACCGGTGCAAACTGCACGCGCACCGTCACCTCGGGAGTGTTGTCAGCAATGACCGGGTTGATGGTCGCGTTTTCGTCGTCCACCGGCGTGCTGTTGTAAACGAAAGGCGTAGGTAGATGGCGCCCTGCGAGGATTTTCATGGGCACGCTGTTCGAAAAGCGCGTTACAACGCCTGGGCGGGACCGGTCGTAGAAAATATTCATGAAGTGATTGAGCAGGATGTACTTGCGCTCGAGCGTGAAAGGCAGCGGCCTGTCTTCCCAAGTGTCTGAGACAAAGAAGGGTTGCGGCGGAGCGCTTCCTCCATTGCCTTCAGCATGCAGGGTGACCGTATCCCCCACTTTGATATCGTTGTTGGGGTCGACCTCAATGGTGGCATCGCCGGGGGATTGGCTCGTATCAAACACGTAATCAGGCGGCGGCGCATCATACACCCTCGGTTCGGGCAGTGCGGCCGCAGAGGCACCGACATAAACTGTTGTTTCCGGGGATGGCCGTGTTCCCTCGCTATTCTCACTGGTATAAGAGGCTGTCAGGCTGCCCCCTGCCAATTTGGCAATATCACCCTCGGGGCCATTGATAATCGAGAACACCACATTGCCTGCGCCTGCATTTTTGGATTCTTCGTGGTAGTAATACTTGCCGTTAGGGTAGCGGCCCAGCAGCTTCAGCGTGATGCGGTCAAAGAAATCCTGTCCGTGAGATTTACGGATGTCAATGTTAACGATGGGGGTATCAGCAGGCAGTGTTTCACCGACAGCCTCCCGAAATATCGGGGCGTAGAGCCCGACGGGAAGGGCGGTGCCGATCACTCTGACCTGGGTAAGCTGTGAGCCTCTATTCGGCGCGCCAAAGCGAATGCGCTCATAGCGAAGTCGAGCCTGCCCTCTGATCAACGGGACCAGGTCGCTTACCGGGCATGGAATTCTAAGCTGGCGCGTCGTGGTGGATGTCAGGGGGGCGGAACTGTAGGTTTTCTTCACCGATTGCCCATCCACCGTCCTGCCAGTGAGGGTCACCTTGATCACGTCGCCCAACAGGTAGGCGTTACCCGCGATTGGAATGATGATCGTCACGAAGGCACCAACGACCTCGTCGAGGTTGAGGATGTCTTCCGGAGCCTCATCGAAGAAGCAGTGGGGCAACAATGGCTCTGAACCATCGTTCAGGAACACCTGGATGAATTCGGGGAGCGACCAGCCTTCCGAATAGTTTCCGCATTCATCAATCACGTTGTACTCGGCGAGGTGAGAGCCGCTGCCGATCTGGCGCCACTGTTCAATGCACAGCCTGAATACAATGTCCTCAAAACCATCCGCTTCTGGCTCAGATACCTTATGTTCGAATAATGCGTCGCCGATTTTCAGGCGAACAACATCACGCTCCGCCCGGTATGTGCGTGGTGACAATGAGGTATCGGCGGGGTAGAAGGGGGCGCGAATCTCTATGCAGTTTTGGGCGTCGTCTTCTGAAACGCCAAAGTCGAGAAATTCTTGGGGAATGATTGGCTTGAGCATATTCGTATTTACAAAACTGTGGCCGTTCGGGTTTTGTCCGGCGGGTACCACCTTATCGACCTTCAGCGTGAATTTTCTGGTTTCTCCTACGGCCTGGCCGAGGCTTGTGACCCTGATGTACGCGATTGCAAAGCCATCGGTGATCGTATCCGAGGGTACGAACAGCACAATCAACTCTGCGTTATCCACTTCATGCTGGTGGATGGTGGTGGACGCGACGGGCTTGGTCAGGTCGCCAAAGAACAGTTCCACGAGCTGCAGCGCTGCCATTTCCAGAAATGGCAGCAAGGCGATCAGTAGCCCCTCCTCGTGAGTCGTTATCGCGACGAGATTGATACCTGCATCGACGCCTTGCACCGGCTGGGTATTTGCGGGGATATACAGTACCAAGTCTTCGAGGCGAACCTTTTTGAAGGCTTGCGTCGAGTTGAGAGATACGTCGGAGGGGCGTGGCACCAGGTAACGAGGATCAATGAACGTACGCCGTGCAGCCTGTTTCTTTTTTTGTTGTTGCTTGGTGGCGTACGGCGCAAGCAGTGATCGCCCCTGTGCAAGCTTGATCAAGCGTTGGCCGGGTGGCGTGGAAGATTCTTCTGCGTTATCCATGGTGGAACCCTCTGCAGTCAGTGAGGAACTCAATGTCTACGGCCCATTTACTGAGTGGGAGTAGCTGCGAGAGGTGTAACGCGGAACTCGGGGGGCAACCAGCTGTGAGAATTGACAGTGCCGACAAACGGTAACGGTTGTCAGGGTTGACGATTCCAATACCGGAACAATGGCTCCGCCAGAAACAGTACAAATAACAATCGCATCACCTGCATGGCCGTGACCAGTGGCACCGACAATTGCAGGGTTTCGGCGGTGAGGCTCATCTCGGCAATGCCGCCGGGCATCATGCCAAGCGTCAGCGAGCGCAGGTCCAGGTGAGTCAGGGCACTCAAGCCAACGGCTGCCAATGTCGCCAGCGCCATGGTCAAGGCGGTGCCAATCAAGGTGCGCCCCATGAACGAAGGTGCCCGGCGGAAGAACTGGCGATTGAAGTGGCAGCCCAAGCCGCTGCCGATCAGCCATTGGCCAATCTGGCTACCGCCATTGGGCAGGCCGATATGCAGGTCCCAGACAACACTGGCCGTGGCGCTCACCAGCAAGGGACCGAACAACCACGGGTTTGGCTGACGCAAACGCTGCCATCCCCAGGCCACCAGCGCACCCATCGGAAACAGGGCTAACAACCAATGCCAACTCACCGGCGCCGGATGAAACTGCGGCGTACCGCCTTCCAGCAGATATTTGAAGATCGCCGGCACACACAGCACGACTACCAGCACCCGCAGACTTTGCCCCGCCGCGACCCGGCTGAGCACCGCGCCGTTACGTGCACCGAGGTTGACCATCTCACCGGAGCCGCCCGGCATGCTGGAGAAAAACGCCGTCGCGCGGTCTTCACCGCTACGGCGCATCAGCCACACGCCGACCACGCTCGACAGGCTGGTGACCAGTGCGCCAAAAAAAATCAGCCCGAAGTGGCTCATCACCTGCTCGATCACCACCGGGGTGAAGTGCAGGCCAATGCCGATGCCCACCACCCATTGGCCGCATTTGCGCCCGCCGGGAATCTCGCCCAACTGCCAAGGCGTGAGGCAACGCACCAGGATGATCGCCAGCAACGAGCCGACCATGTACGGCAAAGGCCAGCCGACCAGGCTGGCCAGGTAACCGCCGGCCAGGCCGACCAGCGGTGTTCCCCACCATTGTCTAAAGGTGACTTCAGACATCGGCCACGGCACGACGCTGCAGGGCACGTTTGCGGTAGATGCGCACCAGCGGGAAGGCCAGCATCAGAGCAGTCAGCACCCACACACCAAAGGTGATCGGGCTCGACCAGAGGATTTGCAGGTCACCGTTGGAGATCGACAGCGCACGGCGCAGGTTCTGCTCCATCAAACCGCCAAGGATAAAGCCCAGCAGTACCGGCGACAGCGGGAAGTCGAGCTTGCGCAGGATGTAACCGAAGATGCCGATACCGACCATCAGGAACAGGTCGAAGGTGGTGGCGTGAACGGCGTAGACACCAATCGCCGTGATGATGGCGATCACCGGCACCAGCGCCCAGTTCGGCACGGCGAGGATACGGGTGAAGATGCGGATCATCGGGATGTTGAGGATCACCAGCATGATGTTGGCGATAAACAGCGAGGCGATCAGGCCCCAGACGATATCCGGTTGCTGTTGAAACAGCAGCGGGCCAGGGGTGATGTTGTACAGCGACAACGCGCCGATCATCACCGCCGTGGTGCCCGAGCCGGGTACGCCAAGCGTCAGCATCGGCACCAGCGCACCGCAGGCGGACGCGCCGATCGCGGTTTCCGGAGCGGCGAGGCCACGCATGTCGCCTTGGCCGAATTTACCGCTGGCACCGGCCAGGCGTTTTTCGGTCATGTAGGCAACCGCCGAGGCCAGGGTTGCACCGGCACCCGGCAAAACGCCCATGATGAAACCCAGCAGGCCGCAACGGATGTTTACTACAAAGACAGAAGACGCTTCCTTCAGGTTGAACATCATCCGTCCGGTCGCTTTCACGGCTTCCTGACCACGGTGGGTTTTTTCCAGCAGCAACAGGATCTCGCTGATGGAGAACAAGCCCAGCACCAACACCACAAACTGGATGCCGTCGGTGAGGTGAATGTTATCGCCGGTAAAACGGTACACACCGCTGTTGGCGTCGATGCCTACCGCCGAGAGGAACAGGCCGATCAGTGCCGCCACAAACGTCTTCAGGGGTTTATCACCCGCCATGCCGCCGAGACAGACAATCGCGAATACCATCAGTACGAAGTATTCCGCCGGGCCGAAGGCAATCGCCCATTTGGCGAGCAGCGGCGCAAACAGCACCATGCCGCAGGTAGCGATAAACGCACCGATAAATGAGCTCCAGGCCGACAACGACAGCGCTACACCCGCCAGGCCTTTGCGGGCCATCGGGTAGCCGTCGAGGGTGGTCATCACGGTGGACGCTTCGCCCGGAATGTTGAGCAGGATCGAGCTGATCCGGCCGCCGTACTCGCAGCCCAGGTACACGGCGGCCAGCAGGATCAACGCCGATTCCGGCGGCAGGCCGAGGGCGAAGGCGATGGGGATCAACAGCGCCACACCGTTGATGGGGCCCAAGCCCGGCAACAGGCCGACCACAGTGCCGATCAGGGTGCCGCACAGCGCGGTTATCAGGTTGTAGGGGGACAGTGCAACGCCGAAGCCCTGGCCCAAGTAGCCGAAAGTATCCATATCAGTTCTCCAGAACGGCGAGCAGGCCAAGGGGCAGCGGCACATCCATGACTTTATCGAACAGCAGGTAAAGACCAATCGCCATCAGGCTGACGATCACCACGCTGGGCAACCAGCGGCCGCCGTACAGGCGTGCCATCGGGATGCCGATCAGCATGCTGCTGAGGATGAAGCCCAGGGGTTCGAAGGTGCCGGCGAACACGATCAACAGCGCGACGCATACGCCGATCTTGATCAAGGTGTCGCGGTCCAGAGCCGGTTCTTCTTCGGTGTGTTTGGTTGGCTGCGGGCGAATCAGCATATAGACCAGCGCCAGGCTCATCAGCCCGAGCATCAGCAGCGGGAAGGCGCGAGGCCCGACTGGCTCGTAGGAAAATGCTGCTTGATACGGCCAGGCCATCAGCGCGAGGCCAGCGCAGACCAGCAGCAACACGGCGGCGAAAATGCGTTGTAAGAGCATAGGAAACTCCAGAGCCACCTTTTGCAGGAGCGAGCTTGCTCGCGAAGAACGTCAACGATAACGCGTGCTGTCTGGATGCACGGGGTGTCTTTGAGTTCTTCGCGAGCGAGCTCGCTCCTACAGTTACAGTGGCATTGTGTGGCGGGGCGATTACTGGATCAGGCCAAACTCTTTGGCCAGCACTTTGTAGTCAGCCACCTGTTTCTTCACGTAGGTGTCCAGTTCCGGGCCGGTCATGGCAAACGGGAACAGCTCGCGCTGGTCACGCAGCTTGGCGAACTCGTCGGAGGCCAGCAGCTTGTCGAAGGCGTCTTTCCACCAGGCGTAGTCGGCATCGCTGACTTTTGGCCCCAGGTAGAAACCGCGAACCACCGGCCAGACGATGTCGTAGCCTTGCTCTTTGGCGGTCGGAATATTCTTCATTTCCGGCTCATCCAGGCGCTGTTCGGAGAACACCGCCAGCAGGCGCATGTCGCCGCTCAAGATGTGCGGCATGGAGTCGGAGATGTCGGTACTGCCCACTTGGATGTGGCCGCCGAGCAGGGCGGTGGCGATTTCACCGCCGCCTTCCAAGGCCACATACCGCAGTTCGCGCGGGTTGATTCCGGCGGCTTTGGCGATCAGCGCGGTTTGCATCCAGTCCTGGCTGCCCACGGTACCGCCGGAACCGATCACTACGCTGCCTGGATCTTTCTTCAAGGCTTTGACGAGATCGTCGAGGTTCTTGTAGGGCGAATCGGCTTTCACCGCGATGGCGCCGTAGCTGGTGCCGACCGCTGCCAACCAACGCACGGCGCTTTCATCGAAGCGACCGAACTTGCCTTGGGCCAGGTTCAACAGCGAACCGCTGGACCACGCAACCAGGGTGCCGCCGTCCGCAGGGCGTTGGGCGACCACCGCGTTATAGGCCACGGCACCCACGCCGCCAGGCATGTAGGTGACGCGCATCGGCTTGCTCAGCAGCTTCTGGTTGACCAGCGCGCTTTGCGCCAGTTTGCAAGTAAGGTCAAAGCCGCCGCCAGGCGATGCTGGGGCGATACATTCCGGGCGCTTGGGTTCATCAGCGGCTAACAGTTGGCCGGCAAACAGCATGCAGCCGGCGGCGAGCGCGAATTTACGAAGGGAAGGGGTCATGCCTGTCTCCATTATTGTTCTTATTGGGACGAAAACGCTTCGAGGCGTTTTTCGGCTGCTATCACTCAAATAGCTTGGCAGGCGTAACCTGCCGTAGCCGAATGCTAAAGCGCGAAGCTTTCACTAACCTTTCAGTCACCTTTCAATGTCTTCGGGCTTCACAGGGCAGGCGGCGCCTGTAAACTGCCCGGCAATGCGTGGTGCCGACCACGCCTGAATGAGGTAGAAATCCATGCGTGTCTTGCTGGTTGAAGACCATCTGCAACTCGCCGAAAGTGTTGCGCAAGCGCTCAAGAGCACGGGTTTGACCGTTGACGTGCTGCACGACGGCGTGGCGGCGGACCTGGCCCTGAGCAGCGAGGAATACGCGGCGGCGATACTCGATGTGGGGCTGCCACGCATGGATGGTTTCGAGGTGCTCGCGCGTTTGCGCGCCCGTGGAAAAAACCTGCCGGTGCTGATGTTGACGGCACGCAGTGATGTGAAGGACCGCGTACACGGCCTGAACCTGGGGGCTGACGACTACCTCGCCAAACCTTTCGAATTGACGGAGCTGGAGGCGCGGGTCAAGGCGTTGCTGCGGCGCAGCGTGTTGGGTGGCGAGCGTCAGCAGGCCTGCGGTGTGCTGGTCTACGACCTCGACACCCGGCGTTTCACCGCGGGTGGCGAGCTGATGACGCTCACGTCCCGTGAGCAAGCAGTGCTCGAAGCGCTGATCGCTCGCCCGGGTCGGGTGATGAGCAAGGAGCAGTTAGCCTCCCAGGTGTTCGGCCTGGATGAGGAGGCTAGCCCGGATGCCATCGAAATCTACGTGCACCGCCTGCGCAAGAAACTCGACGGCCAGCCCATCGCTATCGTGACCTTTCGTGGCCTTGGGTACTTGCTGGAAGCTCGCGATGCATAAGCCCAGCAGCCTGCGCTGGCGCCTGCTGTGGAACCTGGCGCTGCTGCTGGTGTTGTTGATGTTCGCCAGCGGCATGAGCGCCTACTGGAATGGCCGCGAGGCCGCTGATACCGCCTACGACCGCACACTGCTGGCGTCGGCGCGCACTATCGCCGCTGGCTTGACCCAAGTGGATGGCACCTTGAGCGCCAATGTGCCCTACGTCGCCCTGGACACTTTTGCCTACGACAGTGCCGGGCGGATTTATTACCAGGTCAATGACATCCACCAGCAGTTGATCTCCGGCTACGAAAACCTTCCCGGCCCGCCGCCGGGCACGCCGCGCACCGATGACTATCCGGCACTGGCACGTTTCTATGACGCCGTGTATCAGGGCCAGGAAGTGCGTGTGGTGAGCCTGCTAAAGGCTGTCTCTGAACCCAACATGAATGGCATGGCGGAAATCCGCGTCGCCGAAACCGATGAAGCGCGCGTAAGCATGGCTCGCAGCCTGATGGCCGACACCTTGCTGCGCCTGGGCATGCTCGGCATCGGCGCGTTGTTGCTGGTGTGGTTTGCCGTGAGTGCGGCGTTGCGCCCATTGGAGCGTTTGCGCACGGCGGTGGAGGAGCGCCAGCCCGACGACTTGCGGCCTTTGCCGTTGGTGGAAGTGCAGCACGAGTTCGGCCCGTTAGTGCGCTCCCTCAACCACTTCACCGAGCGCCTGCGTGGCCAGTTCGAGCGCCAGGCGCAGTTTATTGCCGATGCGGCCCATGAGTTGCGCACGCCGCTGGCAGCGCTGAAGGCCCGCTTGGAACTGGGCTTGCGCGCCGAAGATCCCGCCACCTGGCGCAGCACTCTGGAAACTGCGGCCCAGGGCACTGATCGTCTGACTCATCTGGCCAATCAACTGTTGTCTCTGGCACGCATCGAAAACGGTGCCCGGGCGATTGCCGAAGGCGGCGCGCAGCTACTTGACCTCAGCCAATTGGCTCGGGAGCTGGGCATGGCCATGGCGCCGTTGGCCCACGCACGCGGCGTGGCGCTGGCGTTGGAAGCCGACGAGCCGGTGTGGCTGCGCGGTGAGCCAACGCTGTTGAATGAGCTGCTGAGCAATCTAGTGGACAATGCCTTGGCTCACACGCCGCCGGGTGGCAACGTGATCCTGCGCGTAACGGCACCAGCGGTGCTGGAAGTGGAGGATGACGGCCCCGGTATTCCGCAGGATGAGCGGGACCGGGTGTTCGAACGTTTCTACCGCCGCAGCCAACAAGGCATGGGGTCAGGCCTTGGGTTGGCGATTGTCGGTGAAATCTGCCGGGCGCATCTGGCGCAGATCAGCCTGCATGATGGCGAGCAGGCCGGGTTGAAGGTGCGGGTGAGTTTTATCGCGGGCTGATCAGTAGAACATCGAGCGGGCTTCATCCAGCTCGGCGCGCAAGGATTCGCTGTAGGGGTCGATGCGCAGTTTCTTGGTCGCCGGCAGGGTAGAGGCCGATACGCTTGCCAGGGGGTGATCGGTGCCGCGATGGCAATACAGTACGGCGACTTGCACCACATCGATGTAGTCGAGGTTGGCCGAATCGCGTTCCAGGTCCAGGTACTGGCCGGGCAGTTTCGCCAGCATTTCCGGAAAGTCCCAGCCGCTTAGCAGTTTGTCGCCCAGTAACGGATGGATGCTCTCGATTACATGGTTGAGGCTGACCGAGTCCGACAGCAGCTCATAGTGGTCTTCTGCGTACGTCAGGATCGGCAGCACGCCGATCTGGTGCACTAGGCCGCCGAGGGCCGCCTGATCGGGCTTGAGCTGGCTGTGACGGCGGCATAAGGCATAGCTGACGCCCGCCACTTCGAGGCTGCGACGCCACACATCACGCATTTTCTGATCAACCACATCGGAGCGGGCGTGAAAAATCTGCTCCATCACCAGGCCGATTGCGAGGTTGCTGCTGTAGTTGGTGCCCAGCCGGGTGATGGCGGTGTGCAGGTCGGTGACTTCCTGGGTCGCACGCAACAACGGGCTGTTGACCACTTTTATCAGGCGAGCCGACAGCGCGGTATCGCGAGCGATCACTTTGCTCAAGTGGCTGATGCTGATTTCCGGGTCTTCAGCGGCCTGACGAATATTCAGGGCCACTTCCGGCAATGTCGGCAGAACCAGGTCATCGTTGTCGATGGCCGTCACTAAAGCCTGTTGGACTTTTTCCGCCAGCTCGTTCATTCATGCTCTCTAGGGTGTTGCAAAAAGGTATGGCGACTAACGCTGGATCTCTCGATCACGGTCGAGTGTGTAAGGCAGGTCAAGCAGCTGTAAGGCGGGACCTTCTAGCGTGCCTAAATGCACATCGCCACTATCGGCAGCTTCGGCTTGCAATACGGCCAGAAGTTCAACGCTTTGGTCAGCTTTTGCTGCAATGACCACTTCGCCGATCGAGCTGTTATGGCTGGGAGAGAACAGCGGGGTGCCTGGCTCGGGCATTTCAACGGTCTTGAGGCTCAAGCGGTACAGCCGGCGTTTGAGTTTTCCCAGGTACTGCATGCGCGCGACGATTTCCTGGCCGGTGTAGCAGCCCTTCTTGAAGCTGACGGCGCCCACGGCTTGCAGGTTGAGCATCTGCGGGATGAACAGTTCGCGCGTCTGCGGCATGACCTGGCCAATGCCTGCGCGGATTTGACCCAGAAGCCAATCATTCAAATCTGTTTCTTTTAATTGCTTGACCAGTTGCTCGTGCACGGCCTCGGCTTGTTCGGTGGGTACCCAGAGTTCGGCGCGCTCAGGGGACACGCGGATGGCAATCAATGCATCGCTGCGGGCGACGCTATCGGTCTCGGCCGGCAGTTCCAGGCCAAGGCTGGCCAGCGCCTGATTCGCGTTCACGAGGCCGAAACGCACCCAGGCGGCAGTTTCGTCGGTGAGCTTGGATTTGGAGAACACGGCGTACTTTTTCAGGTCTGCCAGTTGCGGTTCCAGCAGCTCAGTGGCCATTGCCAGTAATACGCCGTCACCTTGCAGCAGGATGCGAAAGCTCGACTGCATACGCCCTTTTTGTGTGCAGCGCGCGCCGAGGCTGGCCTGGGTCTCGCTCAGGTAATTGAGGTTGCAGGTCAGTTGGCCCTGAAGGAATTTGGCAGCGTCGGCGCCGCGGACGGCGAGAACGCCTTCGTGGGACAAGGGGCAGAAGAAAGCAAAGTCGGCCATGGGTCATCGCAGGTCAAAAAGTCATAGGTGCATCATAGAGGGGCGCCCGGCAAATGGATAGTTTCCGTATGGGGCGACCAAAGCCGACTGTTCCGGTGCCGTCGGGCCTGTATACTTGCGCTCTATTTGAGGAGCGCTCCATGGTCGAAGATGTAGAAATCAATCGTCTCTACTGGCACAGCCGTCGTGGCATGCTGGAGTTGGACGTGTTGCTGGTGCCTTTCACCAAGGAAGTGTATGCGACGCTCAATAAGGTGGATCGCGACCTCTACGTCAGGCTGCTGGAATGCGAAGACCAGGACATGTTCGGCTGGTTCATGGAGCGTGCCGAATCGGAAGACCCGGAACTGCAGCGTATGGTCCGGATGATTCTGGACCGTGTTCAGCCCAAGTAATACGTTTGAATGCCGCTGGCAGGCCTCACGGCTGATGCTGGCGGCGTATCTCCTCGCCCAGCTGTTCGCGTTGGGTGCGCTTTTGTTTCTTGATCTGTCTTGTTCAAGCCTGGGCATGTTGCTGTGCCTGGCGCATGCCGCCTGGGTTTTACCGCGTCATATCCTGCTCACACACCGCTCGTCGATTCGTGGCCTGCGCCGCGACGCCGATGGCTGGCAGTTGCTCAGTGCTGAGCGCGGTTGGCATAGCGTGCAGTTGCGTCCCGACAGCTTGGCGCTGCCGCTGATCGTGGTACTGCGCTATCGGGTGCCTGGGACGTGGTGGGTGCGTTCTATCTGTGTGCCGGCGGATGCGCAGGTCGCCGATGTGCATCGGCGCCTGCGGGTGCGCTTGAAGTTCAGCCGCCGTAGGTGGTTGGCACCAGAATAGTGTCCCGGGCTTCGGGCAGCATCTGCGGGTAGTCCAGGGTGTAATGCAGGCCGCGGCTTTCTTTGCGCTCCATGGCCGAGCGGATCATCAACTCTGCTACCTGGGCCAGGTTGCGCAGCTCGATCAGGTCGCGGCTGACTTTGTAGTTGCTGTAGAACTCGTCAATTTCATCCAGCAGCAAACGCACCCGGTGCTGCGCGCGTTGCAGGCGTTTGTTGGTGCGCACGATTCCCACGTAGTCCCACATGAAGCGGCGCAGTTCGTCCCAGTTGTGCGCGATGATTACATCTTCGTCCGAGTCAGTGACCTGGCTGGCGTCCCAGCGGGGCAGGGCGGCAGGCACCGGGATGCGTGGCAGCTGTTCGAGGATGTCCGCCGCCGCAGAGCGCGCATAGACAAAACATTCGAGCAACGAATTGCTGGCCATCCGGTTGGCGCCATGCAGGCCGGTGAAGCTGGTTTCGCCAATCGCATACAGGCCGGGTACGTCAGTGCGGCCGTGCTTGTCGACCATCACGCCGCCGCAGGTGTAGTGGGCGGCCGGCACCACAGGGATCGGGCCCTTGGTGATGTCGATGTTGAACGCCAGGCAGCGCTCATAAACCGTGGGGAAGTGGGTCTTGATGAAGGCTTCGGGCTTGTGGCTGATATCCAGGTAGACGCAGTCGATGCCCAGGCGCTTCATTTCATGGTCGATGGCACGGGCGACGATATCGCGCGGGGCCAGCTCGGCGCGTGGGTCGAAGCGCTGCATGAAGCGTTCGCCGTTAGGCAGTTTCAAGTGTGCGCCTTCCCCGCGCAGGGCTTCGGTAATCAGGAAGCTCTTGGCCTGTGGGTGATACAGGCAGGTGGGGTGGAACTGGTTGAATTCCAGGTTGGCCACCCGGCAGCCCGAGCGCCAGGCCATGGCAATACCGTCGCCGCACGCGCCGTCCGGGTTACTGGTATAGAGGTAGACCTTGGCTGCGCCGCCTGAGGCCAGGATGGTGAAGCGCGCGCCGTAAGTGTCGACTTCACCACTGCCACGGTTGAGCACGTAGGCGCCGAGGCAGCGTTCGCCGTCCAGACCCAAGCGTTTCTCTGTGATCAGATCGACGGCGACGCGTTGCTCAAGCAGCTCGATATTGGGGCGCTGGCGTGCCTGGTCGAGCAGCGTCCTGAAAATGGCTGCGCCGGTGGCGTCGGCAGCGTGGATGATTCGGCGATGGCTGTGGCCGCCTTCGCGGGTCAAGTGGAATTCAAAGCCGCCGTCGTCGCTGCCAGCGTGTTCGTCACGGGTGAACGGCACGCCTTGGTCAATCAGCCATTGGATCGCCTCACGGCTGTGCTCGACGGTGAAGCGCACCGCCTCTTCATTGCACAGGCCGCCGCCGGCATTGAGGGTGTCTTCGACGTGGGATTGCACGGTGTCGGTGTCGTCCAGCACGGCGGCAACACCGCCCTGGGCCCAGAACGTCGAGCCGTTTGCCAGGTCGCCTTTGCTCAGTACCGCAATACGCAGGTGGCTGGGGAGGGTCAGCGCAAGGCTCAAGCCGGCCGCGCCGCTACCGATCACCAAGACATCGTGTTGAAACTGTTGGCTCATTTAAAGGATTCCGCAAAAAGCGATCCGGGGTGGCGCAAACAGGACGCCTGGATCGGCGAATCAAAGGGTCACACGGACTACTAGTATATAGAGGGGTGGAGCGGCACAATAGTCGGGCATTCGTGGCAATATGAGATTACGGTGCACGGCTTCGGTAAAATCGGCTGGTTATTGAGACGGGAACTTTTTGCATAAGCCTCGACTCAATAGCAGGTTGCCCGGAAGCTGGGAAACGTTGAGTTTATTGGCCCGTCGGGAGCATTGGACGCGTCATAAAACCGGCGACAAGATTATTCGCGCAGCCGGCGTTGCCCGTGCTGCGTTTTTCGTGTGTGCCAAATCAGTGCATGCCGGAAACTTGCTTTGAGGGGGAGAACTTTTGCGAAAAGTCCGAGTCTATGTTTGCAAGCCTGATCGTTTAGTTATGCAAGCCTCCTTCAAGTACAACGAGGAGTGTTCATGCTAACCCAGGAAGAGGATCAGCAGCTGGTCGAGCGCGTTCAACGCGGTGACAAGCGGGCTTTTGATCTGCTAGTGCTGAAATACCAGCACAAAATTCTCGGGTTGATCGTGCGGTTTGTGCACGACACCCATGAAGCGCAGGACGTTGCACAGGAGGCCTTTATCAAGGCTTACCGTGCACTTGGTAATTTTCGCGGTGATAGTGCGTTTTACACGTGGCTATACCGAATCGCCATTAACACGGCGAAGAACTATCTGGTGTCTCGCGGACGCCGCCCACCGGATAGCGATGTAAGTTCAGAAGATGCAGAATTTTACGACGGTGATCACGGCCTCAAAGATCTCGAGTCGCCGGAGCGTGCGTTGCTGCGCGACGAGATCGAAGGCACCGTTCATCGCACAATTCAGCAACTGCCAGAAGATTTGCGTACGGCGTTAACTTTACGTGAATTCGATGGTCTGAGTTACGAAGACATTGCGAGCGTCATGCAGTGTCCGGTGGGGACTGTAAGGTCACGGATTTTCCGGGCCCGGGAAGCCATCGATAAAGCCTTGCAACCGCTGTTGCAAGAGAACTAAAGACAGCGGCTACAGCCAAGAGAGGAACCGCCATGAGTCGTGATGCCCTGCAGGAATCGCTGTCCGCAGTGATGGATAACGAAGCGGATGAACTGGAACTTCGTCGAGTGCTCAATGCATTTGATGATGCCGAAACCCGTGATACCTGGTCTCGTTACCAAGTCGCTCGGGCGGTAATGCACAAGGATCTTCTAATCCCTCGTCTGGATATTGCTGCGGCGGTTTCTGCTGCACTTGCTGATGAAGCCGTTCCGGCAAAGGCTGCTCGTGGTCCATGGCGTAGCCTGGGTCGCCTCGCAGTGGCTGCCTCGGTGACTGTCGCAGTGTTGGCCGGTGTTCGCCTGTATAATCAGGACGAAATCGCCGGTGCCGAACTGGCCCAGCAGACTCAGCAACCGGTCATGGCCGGTCCGCAAGTCAAAGGCCCAGCGGTGCTGGCTGGCTACAAGGAAAGCTCTGACTCAACCGGCCCTATGGTCAACGGTGTGTTGCAAGGGCAATCCGGCTGGCAAGATCAGCGTCTTCCTGGTTACCTGCGCCAACACGCACAGGAATCCGCTTTGAAAGGCACTGAAAGCGCTCTGCCATACGCTCGCGCAGCAAGCCTGGAAAACCGCTAATCCGTAAGGAGCTCTATGCGAGCCATACCGCTCCTTACGCTTTTGCTTAGTGGTTGTTTTGCACTCCCCGCCCATGCCGATGAAGCCGAAGACTGGTTGACTCGACTTGGGCGTGCAGAACAGCAGCAGAGCTTTCAAGGTACGTTTGTCTACGAACGTAACGGCAGTTTTTCTACTCATGACATCTGGCATCGCGTCCAGAATGGTCAGGTCCGTGAGCGGCTCTTGCAGCTTGATGGTTCTGCCCAGGAAGTCGTGCGGTTGGATGGTCGAACGCAATGTGTCAGCGGCACTCTTGTCGCAGGCCTAGGCAATTCGCGTGATGCACCATCACGTGCACTTGATCCGCAAAAACTCAATCAATTCTACGAACTCGCCGTTATTGGCAAGTCCCGCGTGGCCGGTCGCAATGCGGTGATCGTGTCAATCACTCCCCGTGACCAATACCGCTACGGTTTTGAGCTGCACTTGGACCGTGAAACCGCGCTGCCACTCAAATCACTGTTACTGAATGATCAGGGGCAGTTGCTCGAGCGTTTCCAATTCACGCGGTTGAATACTTCGGTCGTCCCTGAAGACCGCGATCTGCAGCCTAGCAGTGAATGCACACCTATCACGGTCGCCAAAGATAAAGCCCCAGAGGTGCAGTCTACCGAGATCTGGCATCTGGAATGGTTGCCGCCGGGGTTTCAGCTGACCAATAGCGGTGCTCGCAAAGACACCCAGACGAAAGCGACCGTCGACAGCCTGATGTATGAGGACGGGCTGGCGCGTTTCTCGGTGTTCCTCGAGCCAATCAGCGATGTGAGCGTCACGGAAACCCGCACTCAACTGGGCCCCACCGTTGCAGTGTCGCGCCGCCTGAATACGGTGGACGGCGAAATGATGGTGACAGTGGTGGGTGAGATTCCAATCGGCACCGCAGAACGTATCGCGTTGTCGGTACGCGGTGAAAAAAAGCCAGTCGCTCAGCCGTGAGTCGTTAATCCTATGTTCATCCTGACGTTTCACTGTATTTGCATGCCAGGTTGGCTGCCGAGAGCATGAAATGTCTGGATCAGCATTTTCACTTGCAAAAATCCCTCATGTTTTTTATAGGTCAGGGCTTGTCGGCTCTGGCCTTGTCTTGTTCGCGGAACAAAGATGTCGGTCGCAGTTTTCGGCGTTTCTTGAACCCTGTCGCTCAACCCTGCTCGTCGTAACGGGAGCTGTATGTCGATACCACGTTTGAAATCTTACCTATCCATAGTCGCCACGGTATTGGTGCTGGGTCAGGCCTTACCTGCGCAAGCGGTCGAGTTGCCTGACTTCACCCAATTGGTTGAGCAGGCATCGCCTGCCGTGGTGAACATCAGTACCACGCAAAAACTGCCTGATCGCAAAGTCTCCAATCAGCAGATGCCGGACCTGGAAGGCCTGCCGCCGATGCTGCGCGAGTTCTTCGAGCGCGGCATGCCGCAACAGCGCGCGCCCCGTGGTGGCGGTGGCGGCCAGCGTGAGGCTCAGTCCCTGGGCTCGGGCTTTATCATCTCGCCGGATGGCTACATCCTCACTAACAACCACGTGATTGCCGATGCCGACGAGATTCTCGTGCGCCTGGCTGATCGTAGTGAGCTGAAAGCCAAGCTGGTAGGCACCGATCCAAGATCCGATGTGGCCTTGCTGAAGATTGAAGGCAAAGACTTGCCAGTGCTGAAACTGGGTAAATCCCAGGACCTGAAAGCCGGGCAGTGGGTAGTCGCTATCGGTTCGCCGTTTGGCTTTGACCATACCGTGACTCAAGGCATTGTCAGCGCCATTGGCCGCAGCCTGCCGAACGAAAACTACGTGCCGTTCATCCAGACCGACGTGCCGATCAACCCGGGCAACTCCGGTGGCCCGCTGTTCAACCTGGCCGGTGAAGTAGTGGGGATCAACTCGCAGATCTACACCCGTTCCGGTGGCTTCATGGGGGTGTCGTTCGCCATTCCGATCGATGTAGCCATGGACGTTTCCAACCAACTGAAAAGCGGTGGCAAGGTCAGCCGTGGCTGGTTGGGCGTGGTGATTCAGGAAGTGAACAAAGACCTGGCTGAATCCTTCGGCCTCGACAAGCCGGCCGGTGCACTGGTCGCGCAGATCCAGGACGATGGTCCGGCTGCCAAAGGTGGCCTGCAAGTCGGCGACGTGATCCTCAGCATGAACGGCCAGCCAATCGTCATGTCGGCCGACCTGCCGCATCTGGTAGGCGCGCTCAAGGCAGGCAGCAAGGCCAAGCTTGAAGTGATCCGCGAGGGCAAGCGCCAGAACGTTGAGCTGACTGTTGGTGCAATCCCTGAAGAAGGGGCAACACTGGATGCCTTGGGCAACGCTAAGCCGGGTGCCGAACGCAGCAGCAATCGTCTGGGCATTGCTGTCGCCGAACTGACCGCTGAGCAGAAGAAGACATACGACCTCAAGAGCGGCGTCGTGATCAAGGAAGTGCAGGATGGCCCTGCGTCCCTGATTGGCCTGCAGCCAGGTGACGTGATCACCCACCTGAACAATCAGGCAATCGACAATACCAAGCAGTTCACTGACATCGCCAAGGCGCTGCCGAAGAACCGCTCGGTATCGATGCGAGTGCTGCGTCAGGGGCGTGCCAGCTTCATAACCTTCAAGTTGGCCGAGTAACCCGGTAAAAAGAAAAAGCCCCGCCTTCGTTTAACGAGGGCGGGGCTTTTTTGTGGCCGCTGGATCTAGCTCATCATCCCTTTGACCAGGCGCTCCTGTTCGATCAGTTCACGCTGACGCGCGTCGATACGCGACGACAGCGGGAAATTGCTGCCAGCGCGACGCTTTGCAAAATCCAACTGTTGGATGGCTTGCTGGAAGTCACCTACCAATGCGAAGTATTCGGCGCGGGCCTGGTGCAGGCCAATGATGTTACCGGACAAGCCGCGGGTCTCGGCGACCTGATACCAAACGTCCGGGTCATCCGGACGAGACTTGAGCAAACTATCCAAGGCCTTTTCCGCATCAGCAGTGCGGTTCTGTTTGAGCAGCAGGTCGACCCGGATCTGATTCAGCGGATAGTTGCCGGGGTACTGGGTCAGCATTCGATCAGTACGTTGCTGGGCATCAGGCAGATGATTGTTGTCGATCTCAAGCTGGATCAATGCCAGGTTATAGGTAATGTCATTCGGTGCCTTGGCCAATAACATCGTCAGGTTTTCCCGCGCTTGCTTGAACTGAGAACCTTTGATCTGGGCAATGGCCAATCCGTAGCGCGCCACATCATTCTTCGGGTTCTCGTCCAGTTGTGCCTGGAAGCGTTTGGCGGCGAGTCCTGAGGTGTCTTCGTATTGCAATTGCACCCGTGCGCGGATCAGTTGATAGCGCAAGCTGTCTTCCTTGCCGCCAGGCTTGGACTGCTCGGCACGGTTGCGGGTGTCGGCGATTCGCGATTCGGTGACTGGGTGTGTCAGCAGGAATTCCGGAGGCTTGGCATCGAAGCGGTACTGGCGCATCAAACGCTCGAACATGGTTGGCATGGAGCGCGGGTCGTAACCGGCTTTTTCCAGGTTGAGGATGCCGATACGGTCCGCCTCTTGTTCGTTTTGCCGCGAGAACCGGCGCTGCTCCTGGATTGCAGCAGCCTGGGTGCCGGCAATCGCAGCAATACCGGCGTCACCCGCACCAGCGGCTGCGGCAATGATGCCGCCAAGCAACGCGGCCATCATCGGAAGCTGCATGCGCTGTTGCGCTTCCACGCCACGGGCGAAGTGGCGTTGGGACAAGTGCGCCAACTCATGCGCCAGCACCGAAGCGTATTCCCCTTCGGTCTGAGCGTTGAGGAACAGGCCGCCGTTGACCCCCACAATACCGCCGGGTGCGGCAAAGGCGTTCAGTTGCGGGCTGTTGATCAGGATGAACTCCAGCCGACGGTCGTTGACCTGGCTGGTCTCCACCAGTTTGTAAACGCTGGTTTCGACGTAATCCTTGAGCTGCGGATCGTTGAGTTGCGAGACCTGGCCTCGCAGATAGGCCAGCCAGGCGCGGCCCAGCTGGTATTCCTGTTGTGGCGAGACAATGGCAGAACTGGCGTCGCCAAGTGACGGCAGGTCGTCAGCGAAGCCTGGGGAGGCCAGCAGGCAAGCCAGCGTCAGCAGGGTAGGGCGCAAAAAAGTCATGCACAGAGCCTTTCGACAAAGAGCTTACTGTAGCCGGACACTGAGCTTCGGACCAGATATTCTAAGCAGCCCAAACGCGTGCCCGGAGTAAAACCATGACCGACGCTGTAGCTTTTGATGCCGAACTTGATGCCAGCGGCCTCAATTGCCCGTTGCCCTTGCTCAAGGCCAAGCTGGAACTCAATCGTCTGGCCAGTGGCGCCGTACTTAAGGTGATCGCCACGGACGCAGGCTCCCAGCGTGATTTTCGTACGTTTGCCAAGCTGGCCGGCCACACCCTGTTGCACGAAGAAGACGCCGCCGGTGTTTACCGTTACTGGTTGCGCAAGGCCTGAACTGTTTGCCCCCACCACCGAGGTTGATTGATGTTCAAAGTGTTACGAGACTGGATCCAGCGCTACTTCTCCGATGAGGAGGCCGTGGTGCTGGCGGTCCTATTGTTTCTGGCGTTTACGGCTGTGCTCACCTTGGGTGGCATGTTGGCACCGGTGTTGGCGGGGATGGTGCTGGCCTACCTGATGCAAGGCCTGGTCACCGCGCTGGAACGGTTGCGCCTGCCGGGCGGGGTGGCGGTGGGGCTGGTGTTCGCCTTGTTCATGGGCGTGTTGGTGCTGTTTATCGTGGTCGTGCTGCCGTTGCTATGGCATCAACTCATCACCCTGTTCAATGAACTGCCGGGCATGCTTGCCAAATGGCAGTCGTTGTTGCTGCTGTTACCGGAACGCTACCCGCACCTGGTGTCGGACGAGCAGGTGTTGCAGGCTATAGAAGTGGCCCGCGGCGAGATCGGAAAGTTCGGCCAATGGGCGCTGACCTTTTCCCTGTCCAGCTTGCCGCTGCTGGTCAACATCATGATCTACCTGGTGCTGGTGCCGATCCTAGTGTTCTTCTTCCTCAAGGACCGCGCCATGATCGGCCGTTGGGTAAGTGGCTACCTGCCGCGCGAGCGAGCGCTGATTACCCGTGTTGCCGAAGAAATGAACCGGCAGATTGCCAACTACATACGCGGCAAGGTGATCGAAATCATTATCTGCGGGGGCGTGACCTACATTGCCTTTATTGCCCTGGACCTGAACTACGCGGCCTTGCTGGCATTGCTGGTCGGGATTTCAGTGGTGGTGCCTTACGTAGGCGCGGTGGTGGTGACAGTGCCGGTTACATTGATTGCCTTGTTCCAGTGGGGCTGGAGCGACCAATTCATCTACTTGATGGCGGTGTATGGGATTATCCAAACCTTGGACGGCAACGTGCTGGTGCCACTGCTGTTCTCGGAGGCTGTCAACCTGCACCCGGTAGCGATCATCTGCGCAGTGTTGTTGTTTGGTGGGTTGTGGGGTTTCTGGGGCGTCTTCTTTGCGATCCCCCTGGCGACGCTGTTCAAGGCCGTTCTGGATGCATGGCCGCGTCAAGAACCGGTGGTTGCGCCGCTATTGTAACGGCGTAACAACTTGTAGTGAGCGGGCTTGCCCCGCGCTTGGGTGCGAAGCAGCCCTAAAACCTGCAACCGCGTTTCATCTGAAAGAACGCGGAGACTGTACTGTATTGGGGTCGCTTCGCAACCCAGCGCGGGACAAGTCCGCTCACTACAGACTCACGCCTTGTTCAGTGCCTGCGCCGCCGCCAAAACCGCATCCACATGCCCCGGCACCTTCACACCACGCCATTCCTGACGCAACACACCGTTCTTGTCGATGAGGAACGTGCTGCGATCCACGCCGAGGTATTCCTTGCCGTACAGTTTCTTCAGCTTGATCACGTCAAACAGTTGGCAAACCGCTTCGTCCTTGTCGCTGATCAGCTCGAAGGGGAATTCCTGCTTGCCTTTGAAGTTTTCGTGAGACTTCACGCTGTCGCGCGACACGCCAAACACTTCAGTGTTGGCCGCCTTGAACGCTGCGTACTGGTCACGAAAACCCTGGCCTTCAGTGGTGCAGCCCGGCGTACTGTCCTTCGGGTAGAAGTAGAGCACCACTTGCTTGCCCTTGAGGGCTGCGAGGCTGAAGGTCTGACCGCTGGTGGCCTGGGCTTCGAAATCGGCTATGGGTTGGTCGATGACTACGGCCATGAAAACTTCCTTACATTGGGTTCTGTGGGCGCCACGGTTCGATCAGTGCGTCGAGGTTCAGGGCATCGGCGAAATCCAGGAACTGATCGCGCAGCCAACTGATCTGCACGCCCGCCGGCAGGGTCACGGTAAACGTGGCGTTCAACATGGTGCCGCCGGTTTGCGGGGCCTGATAGGTGTCGCAGGTCAGGTTCTCCAGCTCGACATTGTGGTCGATGAAGAACTGGCACAGCTCGTTGACGATGTCCGAGCGATAGGCCGAACTGACATACGCCACATAAGGCAGAGCCTGCGGACGATTTTCCAGGGCGGCGCTGCGTACCACATTGACAGTGAAGTCGTGCTTCTTTGCCAGGCCCGGCAGGCCAGTTTCGAGGCGAGCCAGAGCATCCCAGGTGCCGGAGATCTGCAGGACCAGCGCACTGCACTCGCCGTGACGGGTCAGGCGGGAGGTCACGACGGCGCAGCGGTTTTCATGGCTGGCGCGGCACAGGACGTTAGTCAGCTCCATGGGGTTGGCGCCGAGGGCACTGATAACAAGGAATTGTTCGCGAACTGTGGGGGTGGACATGCAGCCTTCCTAAAACGATGAGCGGTCGATACTGTAAGGGCGGTATCGATCAAAGGATGAAGGGTAGCGAAAAGCATCGCCAAGGGATAGGAGGTGGCGTTTTCATTGCGTGATCGGTCCTATTTCATCGTGCTTCAGGGGGGGCTTTGGCCCGATGATGGCATTGTCCGTCGTTTAGTTACGTCAGAACGCATCCTCAGGCAGTACTTTGCTTGTGCAAGCATCTTGGCGCCAGTACCATTACGGCTCTCTTTTTCCGGCAGGAGCGGTTGCATGATTGCGGGCAGTATGGTGGCACTGGTCACACCCATGGATGCACAAGGTCGTCTCGACTGGGACAGCCTGGGCAAACTGGTGGACTTCCACCTGCAAGAAGGCACCAACGCCATCGTGGCGGTCGGCACCACCGGTGAATCGGCCACTCTCGATGTGGAAGAACACATCCAGGTGATCGAGTTCGTGGTCAAGCGTGTTGCGGGCCGTATTACCGTGATCGCCGGCACGGGCGCCAACTCGACACGCGAAGCAATCGAGCTGACCAAAAACGCCAAGAAGGCCGGCGCCAATGCGTGCCTGCTGGTGACCCCGTACTACAACAAGCCGACCCAGGAAGGCCTGTACCAGCACTTCCGCGCCATTGCCGAAGCGGTCGATATCCCGCAGATCCTCTATAACGTACCGGGTCGTACCGCGTGCGATATGAAGGCCGAGACCGTAATCCGCCTGTCCGCCGTGCCGAACATCATCGGTATCAAGGAAGCCACGGGCGACCTGCAGCGCGCCAAGGATATCCTGGCCGGCGTGAGCGGCGATTTCCTGGTGTATTCCGGTGACGACGCCACGGCGGTCGAGCTGATCCTGCTCGGCGGCAAAGGCAACATCTCTGTGACCGCCAACGTGGCCCCGCGTGCCATGAGCGAAATGTGCGCTGCCGCCATCGCCGGCGACGCCGTGACCGCCCGCGCGATCCACGAGAAGCTGATGCCGCTCAACAAGACACTGTTTATCGAATCCAACCCTATTCCCGTGAAATGGGCGCTGACTGAAATGGGCATGATGCCGGACGGTATCCGTCTGCCGCTCACTCGTCTTAGTGAAGCCTGTCACGAACCGCTGCGACAGGCCCTGCGCCAGTCCGGCGTCCTGGTTTAATTGAGGAAGCATTACGCATGAAGCGATTGGCCGGACTTTCCGCACTTGCCTTGATTATCTCCAGCACCAGTGGCTGCGGTTGGATCTGGGGCCCGGAAGGCTACTTCCGTGACCGCGGTAGCGATTACCTGGAAGCCCAACCCACCAAGCCGATGGAATTGCCGCCGGGCGTCAACGTCGCCAAGCGCCTTGACCCCTTGCTGCCGATCCCGCGCAACGTTGCTGACGACACCACCAAGGGTGAGTACGTAGTGCCGCGTCCACAGCCCATATCGGCCGTGGCGGATGCCAGCGACTACAGCCTGCAGAAAAGCGGTGACTCCCGCTGGATCGTGGCTCAGCGCCCGCCCGCCGAAGTCTGGCCGGTGGCGGTGCAGTTCTTCCAGGACAACGGTTTCCGCATTGATGAGCAACGCCCGCAGACCGGTGAATTCACCACTGCATGGCAGCAGGGCAGCGAGCTCTCCGCCACCATGGCCAAGCGCCTGCAGGCCGGTGGTGTAGCCGCCGACAGCGAAGCCCGAGTGCGCGTGCGCATCGAGCCAGGTGTGCAACGCAATACCAGTGAAGTCTACGTGGTCAGCGCTGAGCGTCCTGCCGGCAGCACCGCCAACGTTGATTTCACCAATCGCTCAGTTAACTCCGGTGTCGACTCGGCACTGGTCGACGAGATGTTGGCCAGCATGAGCCGTATCTCCGAGAAGGGCGGTTCCGTTTCGCTGCTCGCCGCACGTGATTACGACACCCCGAGCCGCGTCAGCCTCACTGAAGACGGCAGCGGCAACGTGGTGCTGAACCTGGGTGAAGACCTCGACCGTGCCTGGGCCAGTGTTGGCCGCGCGTTGGAGCAAGGTCCTTGGCGTGTTGAAGACATCAACCGCAGCCTGGGCCTGTACTACATCAACGTGGCTGAAAAGGCCGAGCGTAAAGACGACGAGCCAGGTTTCTTCGGCAAGCTGTTCGGCAGCAAGCCGACCAAGGAAGAAGTCGAAACCCGCGCCGAGCGTTACCAGGTTCGTTTGAGCAAGGTGGGCGAAAGCGTGCAAGTCACCGTCGAGAAAAACATCAATACCGTTGCGCCCGCTGAAACAGCGCGCAAAGTGTTGGGCGTGATTCAGGACAACCTGGGCTGATCCGATGCGTTTTGCCGTTCTCGGCAGCGGTAGCCAAGGGAACGGCACGCTGGTCGCCCACGACGACACGTACGTGCTGGTGGATTGTGGTTTCTCGTTACGGGAAACCGAGCGACGCCTGCTGCGCCTGGGGGTTCACCCCGCGCAGCTGAGCGCGATTCTGGTGACCCACGAACATGCCGACCATGTGCATGGCGTGGGTTTACTGTCTCGGCGCTACAATCTTTCGGTGTACCTCAGTCGCGGTACCTTGCGCGGGATGCGCAAACCCATTGAACCCGCGGGTTTCCTGGCCGGTGGCGAGCAACTGCAAATCGGTGCCCTGAGCATTGATGTGATTGCCGTGGCGCACGACGCCCAGGAACCGACGCAGTATGTGTTCAGCGATGGTGAGCGGCGCTTCGGCGTGCTCACCGATCTGGGTTCCTACTGCGCCAAGGTGCTGGACGGTTACCGGAACCTCGATGCGTTGATGATCGAGTCCAACCACTGCAGAGACCTGCTGGCTCGCGGTCACTACCCCTACTTTCTCAAACAGCGGGTGGGCGGCGAACTGGGACATTTGAACAACCACCAGGCCGCGTACCTGGTGTATGAGTTGGGCTGGCAAGACCTGCAACACTTGGTCCTGGCCCACTTGAGCAGCAAGAACAACCTGCCGACGCTTGCCCGGCAATGTTTTGTCGACACCCTTGGGTGCGACCCGGACTGGCTGCAACTGGCCGATCAAGATTCAGGGCTCGACTGGCGCCACATCGCCTAGCCCACCTCACTCAAAGCGGAGCCCATCATGGAAAAACGTGAAGAACTCTACCGCGGCAAAGCCAAGTCGGTGTACAAGACCGACGACGCCAACCGCCTGATCCTGCTGTTTCGCAACGACACCTCGGCGTTCGACGGCAAGCGCATCGAACAGCTTGATCGCAAAGGCATGGTGAACAACAAGTTCAACGCCTTCATCATGCAGAAACTCGAAGAGGCCGGCATTCCGACCCAATTCGACAAACTGCTGGGCGACAACGAGTGCCTGGTCAAGAAGCTCGACATGATCCCGGTCGAATGCGTCGTGCGTAACTACGCCGCCGGCAGCCTGGTCAAGCGCCTGGGCGTGGAGGAGGGCCTCAAGCTCAATCCATACACGTTCGAACTGTTCCTGAAGGACGACGCCAAGGGCGACCCGTTCATCAACGAATCCCACGTCGTGGCGTTCGGCTGGGGCACCGCTGAGCAACTGGCGCGCATGAAGGAGTTGTCCCTCAAGGTCAACGACGTGCTGAGCAAGCTGTTCGACGACGCCGGGCTGCTGCTGGTCGACTTCAAGCTCGAATTCGGTGTGTTCCACGACGGCTCCATCGTCCTGGGCGACGAATTCAGCCCGGACGGCTGCCGCCTGTGGGACAAGGACACCAAGAAGAAGATGGACAAAGACCGCTTTCGCCAGGGCCTCGGTGACGTGATCGAAGCCTACGAAGAAGTCGCCAATCGTCTCGGCGTACCGCTTTAATTGACGCAAGCATCTGATAGCACGGAAAAAAATCGCTTCGGCGCTTTGCTTTCCTGATTCACGCTGTTATGATGCGCGCCGTTGGAGAGATGCCAGAGTGGCCGAATGGGACGGATTCGAAATCCGTTGTACCTTCACCGGTACCTAGGGTTCGAATCCCTATCTCTCCGCCATTATTCAGAAAGCCTCGTAAATCTATGATTTACGGGGCTTTTTTGTGTCTGAGTGTTTTTCGATTCTACTACTCAGTTCTACTAGTCAATCGCCGCCAAAATACATTGGCAATCGGTGGTTCACTGCCCACTGAATCGCCCCGGATTCTCTAGACACCTTGCAAGCTCAAATGCCTGAAACGTGACCTGTCAGGCCAATACGAAAGCCGGTCATCAAAAGGAACCGGGCATTCATACGCGTCAGGTGGATTATCTGATTGTCGACCTCTACGTTTAGACCGCTCACATGCGGATTTAGGTACGAATCGAGGTCGTCCATCATCGTGAGAAGCGGAGAGCCCGCCCCTAGGATCTCATCTAGGTTCTCTGTCCCAGCAGCAAGGTAAGCACGGAAGGAATCATCAACATTGTTTCTGAACATCCAATCCAACTCTTCTGTCTTGGAACCACACAGTTCGGATTGGTATTTTTGCGCTTCTGCCTCGATTCGTTCAATCGTCCAACCGTTCTCGAACCTTGCTGACGTTCCTAACTAATCCCGGCAGTGACACATTGGTTGCTTTGGACTGGTCAGACCGTCGAAAGAGCAATCGCTTTTTCTAAGACTGCCTGCAACATATGCTCCGGTGATTGTTCCTTGTTGAAGAAGCTCGTTGACAATTTCTCAGAGTCGTTTTCAGTCGATTGCCTGAGAAGGGCGAGCGGCCCCGATTGTCCTAGCTGCTCTTGGTAAAGACTTTTTATACTGTCCCTAAAGCCATCAGGGTATGCCGCTTTCTCGACCCCTGGAAGATCATCGAAATAGTCCATGATGCCTTTGAAGATTTCACTGTTGTCACCGCCGTTCGTTATAGTGGCGTACAACTTGGAAAAATATGTTTCATCCTGCTTACTAAGTTCCCCATAAGCGGCATATCGTTCTGCAACCGTATAGGTTCCTGAATCATCATAAACAATATTGCTTAGCCCGTTTCGGGCCATGCCTTCAAATGGGTTTGGAAGTTTTTCGGGGGGGCGCTTAGAAAGCCCAACTGCGTAATCCAGTGACTGCTGACCTAACGCCAAGCGGGCAGGGTTATCTGTTTTGGGAAGTAGATCCTCATTATTAAGATTTCCGCCAGCAATCCGCTGCCCGAAATTGTACATATCGCTCTGACCTTTTGCATATTGTCCTTTTAAATCCCTATTGGACATAGAGGCTTGTTTATCATCAGCGCTACTTAATGCGTACAGTGCCCGTGCGGAATCGGAGATTGTGACGGTCTCCGTCGTCTTGATTGCGGCATTCCCTGAAGGCAAATTTACAAGGTTGGACGAAGGAAGCTTCTCTTGTGTAGAAACCTTTGCCTGTGTACTTGCTTGATACGATTTAATCGAAAAATCCATGGTGATACTCCAGATGCTGAAGATAGCTTGAGCGCTATCTACTCCCTGAAAAGTACTCGAAAGTGTACGCGGCTGGATCGGTCGTAGAGTTCTTCACCTTCACGGTGACGATTGTGCCAGCTTGGGCAGATGCAATCATAGAGGCGAGTAGAGTGGCTGCCCCGAACAGTTTAGCGAATCTCATAAATATCCCTTTATTTTGATAATCACTATAACGCTTGTCCTTCCGCGTTTCGGTAAGCACCTTAACTACACGTACCTTTTTGATGAAGAAGGATAGTAGCTTTAGGTCATATATCCATGACGCGAAAGCATTTTTCCTCTTCTTGTATAGAAAAGACAGCAAGACTCAACCTCTATAGCGGCAGGTAACCAAAATTCTTTAAGCCAAGGGTTTTTTCCAACTTAAACCCAAGCCAATTCGCGGCAGTTCTCTACACCTCCAGCCAACCCTTCGAACGAACCGAGCGCCTTCGTACGGCGTCGTCGCGTCCGGAATTCGCGCGTCCGCTCGTCAGCGCATCAGCCCAGCTTTTTCGCATTCACAAAAAATAGGTTGAATAGTCACAGAAAATGTTATTTAAATAACAAAAATAATAACGCTGTGGTGCCTGCCACATCGTGCACAAGGTAAAGATATCCATGAATAAGATCGCGGTCATCGGTAGCAACATGGTGGATTTGGTCACCTATATCGACCGAATGCCCCGGCAGGGCGAGACCCTTGAGGCTCCGGGCTTTGCCATGGGGTGCGGTGGCAAGGGGGCGAACCAGGCAGTGGCGGCGGCCAAGCTTGGCAGCGAAGTGTTGATGCTGACCAAGTTGGGCGATGACATGTTTGCCGATAACACCCTGGCCAATTTTCAACGCCATGCCATCGACTCGCGCTACGTCACGCGGGTGCCGGGGGTGTCCAGCGGCGTGGCGCCAATCTTTGTGCAGAGCGATTCCCACAACAGCATCCTGATCGTCAAAGGCGCCAACGCGCATTTGAAGCCGGCTGATATCGACGCCGCGGACGCGGCTTTACGCGAATGCAGCCTGATCGTCCTGCAGTTGGAAATCGACTTGGCAACCGTCTACTACGCCATCGAGTTTGCCAAACGCCACGGCATTCCGGTGTTGCTCAATCCGGCCCCTGCGGTCGCTGGTTTGAGCCGCGAGCATCTGGCGCAGCTGGATTTTTTCATTCCCAATGAAAGCGAACTGTCACTGATCACCGGCAAGTCGGTCGAGGGGCCTGAGAGTGCGTTGCTCGCCGCGCGGGTGTTGGTCGCCCAGGGTATTCGCCACGTGATCGTCACCCTCGGCGAGCAAGGCGCGCTGTATGTGGGCGAGGAGGGTGAGTTTCATGTGCCTGGGCGCAAGGTCGAGGCCCGGGACACCACCGGCGCCGGTGATGCCTTTATCGGTTGCTTCGCCCATTACTGGACCCAGCAGGGCGATATGCGTGCGGCCATGACCCGGGCGGTGGCGTATTCCGCCTGTTCGGTCACCGGCCTCGGCACCCAGAGCTCCTACCCCGACGCTGCCCGGTTCGCCGAGTTTTTTGACCCGTCCTGAGTCGTCTATCACCGATGTCGGCCATCCCTGTATGGCTGACGCGCCGTATACCCCACGGAGAATAACAATGACAAAAGTCCCGCTCCAACAAACTGCCGATGGTTTTTACCTGAATCGCACGCCCTGGTTCGCGTTTTTGCTGCTGTGCAGTATTTTCGCCCTGTGGGCGGCGGCGGCCAGCATGAATGACGTGCTGATCGCGCATTTCAAGAAGGCCTTTTTGCTCAGCGATTTCCAAACCGCGTTTGTGCAGTCGGCGTTTTACCTGGGCTACTTTTTCGTCGCGATTCCGGCGGCCTTGGTGGTCCGTCGCTTCGGCTATAAAAGCACGATACTCGTGGGTTTGATGCTCTACATGGCGGGCTGCGCGCTGTTCTTTCCTGCGGCATCCAGCGCCACCTACGGCATGTTCCTGATGGCGCTGTTTGTGATCGCGTGCGGGCTTTCGTTTCTCGAAACCGCCTGCAACACCTACTCGACCTTGATGGGCCCGCGGGAGACCGGCACCCGCCGCCTGAACATCTCGCAGACCTTCCACCCGTTCGGCGCCATGGCCGGCGTGTATGTCGGCAGCTTCGTGATGTTCAAGGACACCGACGCCACCCACGAACAACTGACCCAAATGAGCGCCTCTGAGGCGGCTATCCAACAGTTGGAAATGATCCAGTCGACCCTGCTGCCGTACAAATGGATGATCGCGGTGCTGGTGCTGATGTTTATCCTCATTGCCATCACCCGCTTCCCCGCGTGCCGGGGCAACGTCAAGGCTGAGGTGAAAAAGCCCAGCCTTGGCCAGAGCCTGGCGCGCCTGTCGCGTAATCCGCGCTTTACCTTCGGCGTGCTGGCGCAGTTTCTGTATGTGGGGGCCCAGGTCGGTGTTTGGAGCTTCACCATTCGCCTGGCGATGCAGATGGGCGGGATGAACGAGCGCAGCGCGTCATGGTTCCTGCTGACGACCTTTGCCGCTTATTTCGTCGGCAAGATGATCGCCAATCTGTTGATGCGCAAGCTGCACCCTGCCAAGGTCCTGGCCATCTACGGCGTGCTGACCATTGCCTTGCTCGCCTACACCATCCTGGTACCGAATATCAGCGCGGTGTACGCAGCGGTCGCGGTGAGCATTTTCCTCGGGCCGTGCTGGCCGACCATTTATGGCCTGACGATTGAAGGGCTGGGCGAAGACACCAGTGTCGGCGGTTCTCTGCTGGTGATGAGCATCGTCGGCGGCGGGGTGATTCCAGTGTTCCAAGGCCTGCTGTCAGATGCCACTCACGGCAATATGCAGCTGGCGTACAGCGTGCCCCTGCTGTGTTTTGTGGTGATTGTGGCCTACGCCTATTCCTGCATGCGTCACAGCCGCGCCGCGCAGCCTGGGGCTGGCGCTGTGGTGGCCTCATGAAAACCTTCACGCTGGCCTTGTCTCCCGAGCAGTTCAGCGGCGTCGAAAAGACCCTGCTGCAATCGGACGTTTTTCGCGTGCTGGCCTGGACCTACCCCAGTGGGGTCAAGGCGCTGGCGTTGGAAAATGCCCGCGGCCGCGTGGTGGCCTTGCCTTACCAGGGGCAGATGATCTGGTCCGCGACCTTCGACGGTTGCGAGCTGACGATGCGCAACATGTTTCGCCAGCCCAAGCCCAGTTCGACGGTGATCGGCACCTACGGCTGTTTTATGTTCCACGCCGGGCTGCTGCGCAACGGTTGCCCCGCCCCGGCCGACGACCACCCGCTGCACGGCGAAATGCCCTGCGCGCCGATGGACGCCGCCTGGCTGGAAGTGGGGGAAGACGCCGCTGGCCTGTACCTGCGCCTGGGTGGGGACTACGAGTATGTGCAGGGGTTTGGCGACCACTATCGCGCCACACCCACGTTGACCCTGCGTGTCGGCTCGGGGGTATTTGATATCGGCATGGCGGTCACCAATCTTGCGGGCAAGGCCATGGAACTGATGTATATGGCCCACATGAACTACGCCTACATTCCCGGCGCCAGCCTGGTCGAGCCCTTGGCCGGCGCCCGGGTCCGGGTTCGCAGCAGCGTGCCGGCCCACGTCAAGCCGACCCCCGAGTGGTCGGCCTACATGGCTGAATTGAGCCAGGATCCTTCGCGCTTGAGCAGCCTGGACAGCCCCGCGCTGCATGATCCGGAAATTGTCTGTTTCTTCGAAGAGGTGCCCGCCGATGCTGCAGGCCATGCGCATTTTCTACTGGACCATCCCGAAGGTTCGGCGTTTTACACCCGCTATCGGCCCGATCAGTTTTCCCATGCCACCCGCTGGATCCTGCATAACGCCGACCAAGGTGTCGCCGCATTCGTCTTGCCTTCTACCTGCGAACCCGAGGGCTACCTGGCGGAAAAAGCCAAAGGCAATGTGCGCTCGTTGGCCGGCGGGCAACGTGCACTTTTCAGCGTGAGCACCGGTTATTTGTCGGCCGAAGAGCGTTGCCGCCTACGGGATGAGTTGGGCGGCTGATGAGGCGTGGCGAGGGAGGTTCACACCACCCATTGCGCGCCGTATTGCGTGATCAGCTCACGGTAAGGTTTGGGCAGCTTCTTATCGGAGACCACCACGTTGAATTGTTCCAGGGTGGCGAAATGCGCGGTGCGCACGACGTCGAACTTGCTGTGGTCGGCCAGCAGCATGCGGTGCTGGGCCTGGCGCAAGACCTTCTGTTTGACCGCCACTTCATTGAAGTTGAAGCAGGTCACGCCGAAGGTTTCGCTGACGCCTGCGGCCGAGATGAATGCCCAGGTCAAGCGCACGTTGTCGAGGATGCTGCTCTCGTCGGCATGGTCGAACACTTGGTTCTTGCGATGGAAGGTGCCGCCACACAGGACGATCGTGCAGTTGGGTTTTTGCTGCAGTTTGAGCAACACGTTGAGCGAGTTGCAGACCGCGGTGAACTCCAGTTCATCGGGGATGAAATCAATCACAAAGGGCACCGTGGTACCGCAGTCGAAGAAGACCGTGTCGCCGCGCTTGATAACCGCGGCCGCGAGCTTGCCGATGCGGCGTTTCTCTTCCACATGCCGAGTGCCTTGCTCCGTGACTTTGTAGTCGGGCGCACCTTCTGGGTCGAATGCGAGCGTGATATGCCCGCCAAGTAGATGGAACTTGTCCGGGTAGCGGTTGAGATCCCGGCGCAGGGTCATTTCCGAGACTTCCAGCAACGCGGCCATCTCCCGCAGATGGATCGCCTTTTGGTCCTGCAGGGCTTGCTGGATCAGTTTGATGCGTTCTGATTGTTTGCTTTCCACAGGTATTCCGATCGGCCAGTTATGTTGTAATTACATCATTTATTGGTATTATATTAACATTTGTTGGGCGCGCTTTCTAATACGTTACGTCCATCGTGCTCCTTCATCAGGAACGGATTTCATGACCTCAATCACACCCGCAGCACTTGCACAATTTATCGATCACACCTTACTGGCGCCCGACGCGACGCGGGAGCAAATCGCAGAGTTATGCAAAGAAGCGCAGGAATATGGGTTCTATTCCGTGTGCGTGAACTCGGGCCAGGTGCCTTTTGCCGCTCAATTGCTTGCAGGGCAGAAGGTCAAAGTCTGCGCAGTGATCGGGTTCCCACTGGGTGCGGGGCTGAGCGAGAGTAAAGCCTTCGAAGCCCAACAGGCAATCGCCGTGGGCGCGGGAGAGATCGACATGGTGCTCAATATCGGCGCCCTGCGCGAAGGGCGGCTGGATACAGTGCGCGACGATATCGCCGCAGTGCATCAAGCCTGTGGCGCGGTGCCGCTGAAAGTGATTCTCGAAACCTGCCTGTTGGACGAGGCGCAAAAGATCCGGGCCTGCGAAATCTGCCGTGAACTGGGCGTGGCTTTCGTCAAGACTTCGACGGGCTTCAGCCGCAGTGGTGCCACCGCGGAAGACATCGCCCTGATGCGCCGCGTCGTCGGCCCGCAGATGGGGGTCAAGGCGTCGGGTGGGGTGCGCGACTATGCGACTGCAGTGGGCATGATCGAAGCTGGCGCCACCCGCCTGGGCACAAGCTCGGGGGTGAGCATTGTCAGTGGCAAGCTCGAGGATGCGGCGGGTTACTGAATTCGCGTTGTACCCGACCATTGAAAAAGCCTGCTGAACTCAAGGCTCAGCAGGCTTTTTAATGGGTACTGGTCTGGTCAGGCAGGTTGAGCCGCCAAGCTGTTACTCACATTACGCCCCAGCACCAACACGGTGACAAACCCACAGCCCACCAACGCCGTAGCCAGGCTCAACAATACCGAGCTGCCCATCTGATCGACGATCCGCCCGCCAAAGAACGAGCCCAACGCAATGATCACCTGGAACAAGGCGACGAACAGTGGCATGCCGCGTTCCACATCCTTGGGCGCGACCACAAACATCCAGATACTGGCGCAAGCCGGGAAGGCGCCAAAGGCGAAACCCCAGAGCGCAATGAGCATGGCTGCGCCGGTCAAACCGGTGGCGAAGTGGGGGAACAGAGCGGTGCTGGTGCCGATCATCAGCGCGACCAGCAGAAGGGTGTAGCGCACGCTGCGGTTGGCGGCGAAGCCGGCGAAAATGTTACCCGCTACCCCGGCCACGCCAAACATCAGCAGCAACGAGCCAATCGTCGGGCCATCGAAGCCGGAGCTGTTTTTGAAGAACGGTGCGACATAGGTATACGCGGCAAAGTGCGCCAGGCCGATCAGCAATACGGCGATCAGTCCGACCCGCGCCCGTGGGTTGATAAACAACGCCGGCAGGTCACTGACGTGAATGGCTTTTTCCGGGTTGAGCCGGGGCAGCAGGAAGACCTGCGCGAGGACTACCGGTATGCCCAACAGCGCGGTGACCAGGAAGGTCATGCGCCAGCCCATCAGGCCGCTGAGCCAGGTCCCTACGGGCACGCCCAGTACGGTGGCCAGGGTCACCCCCATCATGATGATCGATGTGGCCTTCGCTACGCCCACGCCCTTGGGGGCCAGGCGGCCGCTGAGGGCAATGGCCGTCGCCCAGAAACCACCGATGCTGATACCCAGCAAGACGCGGCCGAACAGCAGCAGGCTGAAGTCACTGGCGAAGGCCACGACTGAGTTGGCGATAATCATGACCAGCGTCAGGCCGATCAGCAGATAGCGCCGGTCCATGGTGCCAATGATCACCGACAGCAGGGGGGCGGCGAGGGCGGCCATGATGCCAGGCAGGGTGACCATCAGGCCTGCGTGGCCGGCGGTGATGCCGAGGTCGCTGGCGACGTCGTTGAGCACGCCCACGGGCAGAAACTCACTGGTGACCAAGGCAAACGCGCCCACGGCAACCGAGAGAATGGCCAACCACTGCTGTTTGACACTTTGTTGATTATGTTCGGGAAGGCCGCGAGGGGCCTGGCTGGCACTTGGCATGGTTGGGTTCCAGGATGAGCGTCGCCTGAAGCCAGGCGAGGGGGAGGGAATTTGGAGGCGATTATAGGAAACAGTGGTGAAAATCGGGCAGGCGCTCGTTTCGATAGTAATCATCAGTGCAATCGATGCGACGCTCTAGCACGCACTACATGTTCAATGCACCTTTCGTACAGGCTTTCAAAACGCTGCCTACGAGCAGCGCATTGCGGTACACCTGGCACCTTATTACTTTGTGGTAGCGCTCGACATTGGGCGCCTCCAACCGCAAAGGAACTGCATCATGAGCAAAAATACCAAAGAAACCTCCGGCAAGATCGCGACGTTGGCGGCGGAAACGCTCAACAGCCAAAGCGCCTCACCCATTGCCAAAAGCCTCGCCGCTTCAGCTTTAGCCCAGAAAGGCACCGACAAGCAGACGAGTGCAGAGATGGAGCAGAAAGCTGGAGAGGTGCTGGGCAGCGATAAATACAGCGAAGATACCAAGGCGCTTGCCGCCTCGGTTCTGTCTCAAGCCAATAAGGAGCGCGGAAGCTAAGTCACCTCCGCTGGATAGAAAAGGCCTTGTAGTCGAACCCACTACAAGGCCTGCGTCATCGCCCAAGCCGTTCTGACAGGCTCTCGATAAACACCGTTTCCGCCCGACTCATCTTCTGTTCCCGATTCCACAGCAAATGAATATCCACGTCCGCGATCCCCTCATCCGGCGGCAGCCGCCACAGCAGCCCGTTCTTCACATCCTCCGCCACCACATGAATCGGCAAACAGCCCAAGCCAAACCCGGCAATCACCAACCGACGCACTTCTTCAAGGCTTGAGGAGGACGCCACGATCCGCCCGCTAAACCCTTGTTGATCACGGAAAATCGTCAACGGCGACAGCATCCCGCCAATCTGGTCGCTGGTAAAACTCACGAAGTTCTCCGACTGCAAATCCCCCTCCGCCAAACCGGTGCGCCCGAAAAGCGGGTGGTGCCGGCCGCAGAAAAATGCATAGCGCTGGCGCAGGAACAGATGCTGCTCCAGGCGTGGCTGCGGCCGACGGTTGAGGCTCAAACCCAGGGTTGCAGTTTTTTCCAGAAGTGCGGCGACGATGTCCGAGCTGCGCATCACCTCGACCTCCAGGTCTACCCGAGGGTGTTCGCGGTGAAAGCCCGCGAGAAATTCATCGAAGGTGTCCGAGTTGATCCGGCTGATCATCAGCAAACGCACCTTGCCGATCACTTCATCGCCGGGTTTTTGCAGGGCGTTGCTCATCTGCGACACCTGGCCGTACATCTCGCCGGCAATGGCGAAGATCTGTTCACCGGCCTCGGTCAACACAAAACGTGGACCACGGCGAACGATGAGTTGGCAGTCGAGTTGTTCTTCCAGGCGCTTGAGGGCTTGGCTGATCGCCGGCTGGGTCAGGTGCAGGCGTGCGGCGGCGCGGCTGATGCTCAGCTCCTGGCCGATCACGCGAAAAGTGCGCAGCAGGTTCCAGTCCAGGCGGTCGTTGAGCAGGGGGTGAATGTCGCGGCGGGTTTCGGACATGGTGCGGCTCAATAATAAGCAGGATTTATAATTGGAATAATAAATAGAAAATTGACTAATCATAGCCTCGAGACGAAAACTCACGCTCAACAAGCGCCATCAGAGCGCATGTGTTCGACCTTTCTCCTGCCAAAAAAATAACCAAAGGAGCCAGCCCCATGAAGCCTTCCGCTTCGCCTCAGCCTCGCCGTGCTGCGGCCGCCGCTTTTATCGGCACCATGATCGAGTGGTACGACTTTTACATCTACGCCACTGCCGCCGCGCTGGTGTTCGGCCAATTGTTTTTCCCCTCCGAAGACAAACTGTTCAGCACCATGGCCGCCTTCGGCACCTTCGCCGTGGGCTTCTTTGCACGGCCATTGGGCGGCATTGTGTTTGGCCATATCGGCGACCGGATCGGGCGCAAGAAGTCCCTCGTCATCACGTTGGTGATGATGGGCGTGGTCACCGTATGTATCGGCCTGTTGCCTACTTACGCCCAGATCGGCGCCGCTGCACCGGTGATGCTGGTTCTGCTGCGCGTTGTGCAAGGTATTGCCGTCGGCGGTGAGTGGGGCGGGGCGGTGTTGATGGCGGGCGAGCATGCGCCGAAAGGTCGGCGTAACTTCTTTGCTTCCTTCGCGCAGTTGGGCAGCCCGGCGGGATTGATCCTGTCGTTGCTGGCGTTCAGCGCGGTCACCCGTTTGCCGGAAGAAGACTTGCTCAGTTGGGGCTGGCGCGTGCCGTTTCTCGCCAGCGCGTTGCTGCTGGTTGTCGGCCTGGCGATTCGCCTGGGCGTGAATGAGTCGCCTGAATTCCTCGAAGACAAAGCCTTGGCCGAAAAAGCGCGAGCCATCAAGAAAGACCAGGCGCCTGTCGTTGAAGTGCTGCGAACCGCCTGGCGCCCGCTGCTGCTGTGCATCGGCGCCAACACCCTGGGCATTGCCGGGGTGTATTTCACCAACACCTTCATGATTGCCTACAGCACTCAGCAACTGGGCCTGCCGCGCTCGCTGATTCTGGAGTGCCTGTTCTTCGTTGCCATCATTCAGTTCTGCGTCCAGCCCCTGGCCGCCTGGGTGGCGGAGAAGGTTGGCGCTACGCGCTTCCTGTGCGCGATGAGCGTATTGGCAATGGCTTCGCCCTACCCGATGTTCGTACTGGTGAGCAGCGGTCAGGCACCGTTGATCATCCTCGGCATCGCCCTGGCGGTGGTGTGCATGGCTTCGTTTTATGCGGTGATCGCAGGCTTTGTCAGCGGCCTGTTTGAAACCCGCGTGCGCTACACCGCGATCTCCCTGGCATACCAGGTGTGCGGTGCGCTGGCCGGTGGGCTCACCCCGTTGATTGGCACTTGGCTGGCCCATCAATACCAAGGCCAATGGTGGCCCATGGCTGTGTTTTATAGCCTGATCGCGGCGGTGTCGCTGGTGTGTGTACTGGCGTTGTCGCGCCGCCATGCCACCGCTCACCGTCATGAAATGGCTCATAGCGTTTGAGGGAGAATGTGTCATGTTGAAGATTAATGGCGAGCGTCTGTGGGCCAGCCTGATGGCCATGGCCGAGATCGGCGCCACAGCCCGCGGCGGCAGTTGCAGATTGGCCTTGAGTGCCGAAGACAAAGCCGGTCGTGAGTTGTTCAGCCACTGGTGCACAGCCGCCGGGTTGACCCTGAGCGTGGATGCCATCGGCAATCTGTTCGCCCGTCGTGCCGGTACGGATAAGGAGGCGGCACCGGTCATGATGGGAAGCCACCTCGACACCCAGCCGGAAGGCGGGCGCTTTGATGGCGTCTATGGTGTATTGGCGGGCCTGGAGGTGATCCGCAGCCTTGATGATCACGCTATCCAGACGCGCAAACCGTTGGAAATCGCCGTGTGGACCAACGAAGAGGGCGCCCGTTTTACGCCGGCCATGCTCGGCTCGGCGGTGTTCACCGGCACCCTGGCGCTGGATAAGGCGCTGGCCACCGCAGACGTTGATGGTATCAGCGTGGCCGAGGCCCTGCGTGCCACCGGCTACAGCGGTTCACGCCCATTGGGTGGCGCGGTGGATGCGTATTTCGAGGCGCATATCGAGCAGGGCCCGATCCTTGAAGACAACGCCAAGAGCATCGGCGTGGTCACCGGTGGCCAGGCGATTCGCTGGCTGGATGTGCGGGTCGAAGGCATGGCCGCCCATGCCGGCACTACACCGATGCCGCTGCGTAAAGATGCGTTGTACGGCGCTGCGCAAATGATCCAGGCGTTGGAGCAACTGGCGGCCGATTTCGCCCCGGAAGGCCTGACCACCGTGGGCGAATTGAGCCTCGCTAAATCGTCACGCAATACCATCCCTGGCCTGCTGAATTTCACCGTCGACCTGCGCCATCACCGCGACAGCGAGATAGACGCCATGGAGCAACAGGTGCGCCAACAGTTGCAGGCCATTGCCGCGCAACGCGGCCTGACCGTCATCGTGAGCCCCCACTGGATCAGCCCGGCCACGCCTTTCGATGCCGAGTGCGTCGCCTGCGTACAAACCTCGGTGGACGCCTTGGGCTACAGCCAGCAACGTATCGTCAGCGGCGCCGGACATGATGCCATCCACCTGGCACGCTATTGCCCGACCGCGATGATCTTCATCCCGTGTATCGGCGGCCTCAGCCATAACGAAGCCGAAGATGTGCTGCCCGACGACGTGCGCCAGGGCACCGACGTATTGCTCAACGCCGTGTTGAAACGCGCCGGCCAAGCCAACTGATCACTCATATTTCAAGGCTGACCGGATTCACCTGTGGGCGCCAGCTCCCACAGGGTCCGTGTTCACCCAGGAGCATCTGATGCGTACATTTTTCCATCCTGAACAACTTCTGCACTCACCGCGCAGCTACTACTCCCGCGGCCAGATGCGCACGCCGCAGGAAGTCCCCGAGCGTGCCCGCAACCTGTTGCAGGCTGCGCAAACCTTGGGTTTCGACATCCAGCAGCCGCAGGATTACGGCCTCGATCCATTGCTGGCCGTGCACGGTGCTCCTTACCTGGCGTTCCTTCAGGAAGCCCACCAACGCTGGAAGGAAGTCCCCGAAGACTGGGGCGACGAAGTCATGTCCAACATCTTCGTACGCGAGCCCAACGCCTTGCGCGGCATCCTTGCCCAGGCTGCGCGCTACCTGGCGGATGGCAGTTGCCCCATCGGTGAACTCACCTGGCGTTCGGCCTACTGGTCGGCCCAGAGCGCCGTTGCAGCGGCCAAGGCTATTCTCGATGGTGCGCCTGCTACCTACGCGTTATGCCGGCCACCGGGCCATCACGCGCGCTTCGATGCGGCGGGTGGTTTTTGCTACATCAACAATGCGGCAGTCGCTGCGCAAGCCCTGCGCCAAGGTTTCCAGCGTGTCGCCGTGCTCGACACCGACATGCATCACGGGCAGGGCATTCAGGAGATTTTCTACGAACGCGACGACGTGCTGTACGTCTCGATCCATGGCGATCCCACCAACTTCTACCCTGGCGTTGCTGGCTTCGCCGAAGAACGCGGCAGCGCACAGGGCGAAGGCTTCAACCTCAACCTGCCAATGCCTCACGGTGCCAGCGAGGCGGTGTTCTTCGAGAAACTGGAACGTGCGTTGGCAGCAGTGAAAGACTTCTCGGCAGATGTGCTGGTGCTGTCGCTGGGTTTTGATATCTACGAGCTGGACCCGCAGAGCAAAGTCGCGGTGACGCGCGAAGGGTTTGCGCGGTTGGGGGAGCGCATTCGAGGGCTGGGATTGCCGTGTGTCATTGTGCAGGAAGGCGGGTATCACTTGGAGACGCTGAACAGTAATGCGCGGGCATTTTTCAGCGAGCCAGAAGTGTGGGGGAAGTAATCAGGCAGGTGTTCACGGGCGTCTGACACCGAAAAAGCCTGCTGACCTCAAGGGTGGGCAGGCTTTTTAGTCACCCGTGCGTTCATCCTTTTCGAAAAGTGGCTGAAATATTCAGTAATACTTTCCTGACATCCCTAAAGTCCCGCCATTGCGAGCCGAAACTCTCTCATACGACATCGTATCCCTCAAAAGAGAGCTTCCCGAAAATGTCCCTTCGCAGCCTGTCCATCGCCCGCCGTGCGGGTCTGGGTTTTGTCCTGATTGCCTTGCTCGTGGCCCTGCTGGGTTTTTTTGCGCTGTCGAACATGGCAAGCATCCGTGCCAGTGCGGTGCAGGTTGAGAGCGGGCTGGTGCCCAAGATGCGGCTGGTGGCGGACATTCGCGAAATCATGCTGCGCATTCGTACGATCTCTTTGCGCATGGCGTTGGATCCGAATCCCGCAAGCCTTCCACAATACCGCAGCCAGATGGACACCCGCAGCCAGGACCTGGTCAAAAGGCTGGCTGACCTCGATGCGGTGATCGACACCCCAGAAGTACGCTCGCTTTATGACCAGTTCCAGGTTTCGCTGCGCCAGTACCAGCAAGGCCTGGCCCAATCTTTCGTCCTTGCCGACAAGCAGCAAGGCGCCGAACTCAACAAGCTGCTGCTGGTGGACATGAAAACGGTGATTGATGGCTCCGGTGCGCAGCTCAATGCCCTGGCCGACTACTACAACGCGCAGATCAACCAGCAGGGGCAGGTGGCCGAGGCGCAATACAGCCGTTCGCGCACGATGGTGTTCGGCTTCGTGCTCCTGGCGGCGTTGAGCACAGTGGCGCTGGCGTGGTTGCTGACGCGCAGTATTGTCGGCCCGCTGAGCCATGCGGTGCGCGCTGCAGAAAACGTGGCCCATGGCGACCTGACCCAAACGGTGGCTGTTACCGGTGACGACGAAGTGACCCGCCTGCTTGTAGCACTCAAGACCATGCAAGCCAACCTGCGCGGGACCTTACAACTGATCCGCCAGTCGGCGGGGCAGATGGCATCGTCCGCCACCGACCTGAATGGCATCACTGATCAAAGCAGCCGCAGCCTGCAAAAGCAGACCGCTGAAATAGAGCAAGCCGCCACCGCCGTCAACGAGATGACCTCGGCGGCGGATGAAGTAGCGCGCAATGCGGTTTCCACCTCAGAGTCCACCCGCCTCTCCAATGAAACGGCGCGCGAAGGCCAACACCGTGTCGGCGAAACCGTCAGCGCCATTCAGGCCCTGAGCACAAACATTGGTGAAACCTCGACGCTGGTGCAGACCCTCGCCGAACAATCGCGTGATATCGGCAAAGTGCTCGACGTGATCCGCTCCATTGCCGAACAGACCAACCTATTGGCCCTCAATGCCGCCATCGAGGCTGCGCGGGCCGGTGAGTCCGGACGTGGCTTTGCGGTCGTGGCGGACGAAGTGCGCGCACTGGCACACCGTACGCAGCAATCGACGCTGGAAATCGATCAGATGGTGACCGCGATGCGCACGGGGTCTGACCACGCGTTGACATCAATGCAGTCCAGTACCCAGCGCGCTACCGCTACCTTGACCTTGGCTGAAGGTGCGGGAGGCGCGTTGAGTCAGATCACCGACGCCATCGACCAGATTCACCAACGTAACCTAGTCATTGCCAGCGCCGCAGAAGAGCAGGCTCAGGTTGCCAAGGAAGTCGACCGCAACATCGTCAACATTCGCGACTTGTCTGCGCAGTCCTCATCCGGCGCCGGGCAGATCAATGGGGCGAGTCGCGAGCTGGCGCAGTTGGCGGTCTCGCTGAGCGAGGCGGTGGCGCGGTTCCAGCTATAGCGCTAGCAAGGTGATGACGGCAACGTGGTCCCGCCACCCATGGCGCCCATCGGTGCCCCTGCAACGTCGCGCCCACGCGCCCACGATGGTCGGGCTGGTATTGCCGCAGGTGATGCGTAATGTGGGCTTGGTAAAACGCCGCGGGCGGACATTGCCGCCAGCGGCGCTGGAGTTGGAGCGGTGAATGGCTTCCGGCGCTTTGCCCATCGATGGGCCAAGGAGGGTGTCGAGGGTGTCGCCGCTCTGCTCGGCGTATTGCGGGCCGAGCAATTTATAGGCGGCGGTGAAGCCGCCAGACGTCATCACCTTAAGCGCTTCGGCCTGGGCCGTCAGCGCCATTGTGCCGAGAGCCACCGCCGCCAAGGTGTTGAGCAGTGGCTTCATTGTGCAGCCTCTTGCATCACCTGCCCACGGGCGTTGGCATGGCGATACAGCGCCAGGGTCGAGCACAGCGCACACGCCGCAGCAAACATCATCCAGTAGGCGGGCGAGGCTTTATCACCAGTGATGTGAATGAACCACGTGGAGATCGCCGGGGTGAACCCACCAAAAATCGCCGTCGCCAGGCTATAGGCCAGGGAGAAACCCGCCACGCGCACTTCCACCGGCATGATTTCAGTGAGGGCCGGGATCATGGCGCCGTTGTACATGCCGTAGAGGAAGGAGAACCACAGCAGGGTTTCCAGCATGTGCGCGAAGCTGGGTGCGTTCACGACGTAGGACAATGCTGGATATGCCGTCAGAACGGTCAATACAGTCATGGCGATCAGCACCGGCTTGCGGCCGAAACGGTCGCTCAAGGTGCCGCCGATCGGCAGCCAGATAAAGTTCGACACCGCCACCAACAGGGTCACCAGCAGAGCGTCGGAGGTGCTCAGTTGCAGCACGGTCTTGCCGAACGTCGGCGCGTACACGGTGATCAGGTAGAACGCCGTCGTGGTCATGGCCACCATCAACATGCCACCGATCACCACGGTCCAGTTCTTCACCAGGGTCGCCAGTACTTCGCGCATGGTTGGACGGTGCTTGCGATTGGCGAACTCTTCAGTTTCCTGCAGGTTGCGACGCAGGATGAAGATGAACGGGATGATCACGCAGCCGATGGCGAACGGAATACGCCAGCCCCAATCGGCGACCACAGCGGGTTCCATCCACACGTTCAGGCCATAACCCAATGCGGCGGCGACCACGATGGAGATCTGTTGGCTGCCCGACTGCCAGCTGGTGTAGAACCCCTTGCGTCCTGGCGTTGCCATTTCGGACAGGTACACCGACACGCCGCCCAGTTCCGCACCGGCCGAGAAGCCTTGCAGCAAACGGCCCAGCAATACCAGCAAAGGTGCCCACAGGCCAATGGTGTGATAACCGGGCACCAACACGATCAGCAGCGTGCCGCTGGCCATGATCGACAGGGTCACGATCAGTCCTTTGCGGCGACCGACGTCATCGATGTAGGCGCCCAGGATGATTGCGCCCAACGGACGCATCAGGAAGCCTGCGCCGAATACGGCGAAGGTCATCATCAATGACGCAAACTCATTAGCGGCAGGGAAGAACGCGGCAGCAATGTAAGTGGCGTAGAAACCGAACAGAAAGAAGTCGAACTGTTCGAGGAAGTTACCCGAAGTAACGCGGAAAACCGCGCCAATTTTAGATTGGGCAGATTCGGGCCGGTTAGGGCTAGTCATGGTTTTGTGTCTCCAGCGTTCTTTTTAAAGTGCTTGATTCGCCTATGACCGAGAATAGTGGCTGACACATTTAGAAATGAAAAGTGACAAATTTGGATGGATTGATGTTTGTTGGCTATCAATCCGCAGCGCAGTCCAAATGTCGCGGCGCACCTATCAACGGGAAACTATTTGACATATTTGATTTGTGATCACATATTGAGGCCATAAGAACGACAACACAGGTTTTGCCTCATGACAGATGGTCCGCTCCTCCTGCCCACCCTGCGCCAGGTATCCCGCGATACCTTGCAAGACCAGGTCTATCGCCAGATCCGCGAAGCGCTGATGAGTGGCCGTTTCCAGCCTGGCCAGAAACTCACCATTCGCGGCCTCGCCGAAGCCCTCGGTTCCAGCCCGATGCCGGTGCGCGAAGCCCTGCAACGCCTCAGCGCCGAAAACGCCTTTGAAGTCACCGAAACCTCCCGTTTGCGCGTCCGCCTGATGACGGTGGAACGTCTGCGTGAAATTCGTGATGCACGGGTCGCCCTTGAAGGTTTACTGGCAGAAAAGGCCGTGCTGCTCCTGCAAAAAGCCGACCTCGACGAAATCACCGACCTCTGCCAACAGATGCAGCACGCCGCCGACGAAGTCGATGTGTCCCGCTACCTGTGGACCAACTTCGCTTTTCACCGGCGTATCTATGCCGTGGCCCAGGCCGAGTTGACCATGGCCGCCGTGGAAAACTTCTGGCTGCACATGGGCCCGTGCTTTGCGTTGGTTGCCCCGGATAAAGCTCACCTGCAACGCTCGATGGAGGCGCACACGCGCATCGTTGAAGCTCTGGCTGCCCGGGATGGCGCCGGCGCGCGCGCGGCGGTGACCGATGACATCATGCAGGCCGCCGATTCCCTGGCGCGCCTGCTCGTCAAGAACGACCGTTCGCGGTCGTCTGTTTCAGGAGGTAAACGTGCATGAGTGTCCTACAACGGCTGCAGCCCTATCCTGGGTTACGTGTGTTGATTTCCGGCGGGGCTGCCGGCATTGGTGAAGTGCTGGCGGCGGCTTATCTCGAAGCCGGTGCCCAGGTGCATGTGTGTGATGTGAGCGAGCCCGCCCTGGCAGCGTTTCGCGACAAATACCCTGGCACGGTCGCCACCCGTGCCGACGTCAGCGATGCCGCGCAGATCGAGGCGGTGTTCAAGGTGCAGCACGAGCATTTCGGCGGCCTCGATGTGCTGGTCAACAACGCCGGGATCGCCGGGCCTACTGGCGGGATCGATGCGATCAGCGACGCCGAGTGGCAAGCCACCATCAACATCAACCTCACCGCGCAATACCGTTTTGCCCACCACGCGGTACCGATGCTCAAGGAATCGTCCCACGGCCATCTGCTGCATATCGCCTCGGTGGCAGGGCGCTTGGGCTACGCGTGGCGCACGCCGTATGCGGCGACTAAATGGGCCATCGTCGGCTTGATGAAATCCCTGGCCTCGGAGTTGGGCGAGAGTGACATCCGCGTCAACGCCTTGCTGCCCGGCATCGTCGAAGGCCCGCGCATGGACGGCGTGATCCGCGCCCGTGCCGAGCAGGTCGGCGTGCCCGAAGCCGAGATGCGTCAGGAATACCTCAACAAGATTTCCCTCAAGCGCATGGTCACCGCCGAAGACGTGGCCGCCATGGCGTTGTTTCTCTGTTCGCCCGCCGCGCGCAACGTGACCGGCCAGGCGATCAGCGTCGACGGTAACGTCGAATACCTGTAAGTCACGGAAGAACACCTCGCGCTGTACCCAGGATTTTTTTCATAAGAATAAAAGTCGGAGAATCGTCATGTCCAAAAAACGTCCTGTCATCATTACCTGCGCCGTCACCGGCGCGATTCATACGCCGTCGATGTCACCGCATTTGCCGATTACTGCGCAGGAAATTGCCGATGCCGCCATCGGCGCCGCTGAAGCCGGTGCTGCGATTGTTCATCTGCATGCCCGTGATCCCAGCGACGGCCGCCCGAGCCAGGACCCCGCACTGTTCGCCGAATTCCTGCCGCACATCAAGGCCGCCAGCGACGTGGTGATCAACATCACCACCGGTGGCGCTCCAACCATGGGCGTAGAAGAACGCCTACAGCCGGTGATGCAGTTCAAGCCGGAACTGGCCTCGCTGAACATGGGCTCGATGAACTTCGGGCTGTACGAAATGCTCAACCGCTTTACCGAGTTCAAGCACGATTGGGAACGGCCCTACCTGGAAGAAAGTGACGACCGGATATTCCGCAATACCTTCCGCGACATCACCCACATCCTCAATTCGTGCGCCGAGAACCGCACGCGGTTTGAGATCGAGTGCTACGACATCGGTCACCTCTACACCGCTGCACACTTCCTGGAGCGCGGCCTGCTCAAGCCGCCGCTGTTTATCCAGTCGGTGTTCGGTCTGCGCGGTGGCATCGGTGGGCACCCGGAAGATTTGGCGCACATGCGGCGCACCGCCGACCGGCTGTTTGGTGACGACTACGTGTGGTCAATCCTCGGCGCCGGGCGTGGGCAAATTCCGTTGGCGACCATGGGCTTGTCCATGGGCAGCAATGCGCGGGTCGGCCTGGAAGATTCGCTGTGGGATGGCCCGGGAAAACTGGCGGCGTCGAATGCCGACCAGGTACGGCGCATTCGTACGGTGATCGAAGCCCTGGGGCATCGCGTCGCCACGCCGGACGAAGCGCGGGAAATCCTCGGGCTCAAAGGGCGTGACCAGGTCAACTTCTAAACACACAGGGCCGCGGCAAAGCGCGGCCTGTATCCCGCACAACAACAATAAGGGGATCACACCATGCGTATCGAAGTGCTTGTCGACGTCAAGACCACCCTGGGCGAAGGCCCGGTGTGGGACGTCGAGCAACAACGCTTGTATTGGATCGACAGCGCCGACGGCCGCATCCTGCGCTGCACCGATGACGGCCGCGAACTACGCGCCTGGGAGGTGGGCCAGAAGATTGGCTCCATGGCCCTGCGCCACAACGGTGAGAGTGCAATCGTCGCCCTGCAAAACGGCGTGCACACCCTCGACCTCAACAGCGGCGAGCTCAACCTGGTCATCGACCCGGAGCCGCAGCTGCCCAACAACCGCCTCAACGACGGCAAGGTCGACCGCCAGGGCAGCTTCATCTTCGGTTCGATGGACACGCTGGAAGACAGCGCCAGCGCCAAACTCTACCGCCTGGACGCCGACCTGAGCCTGCACACCCTGGACGAAGGCATCATCGTGTCCAACGGCCCGTGCTGGAGCCCGTCGGGTGAAACCTTCTACTTCTGTGATACGTGGTCCGGCGAGATCTGGGCCTACGACTCTGACCTCGCGACGGGCAACGTGAGCAACCGCCGCACCTTCGCAAAGGTCGACACCTCCGGCGGTGGCGCCGCTGACGGCTGCACCGTGGACGCCGAAGGGTGCCTGTGGCAAGCCCTGGTCTACGCCGGAAAACTGGTGCGCTACACCCCCGATGGCCAGGTCGACCGCATCATCCAGATGCCAGTGAAGAAGGTCACCAGCCTGACCTTCGGCGGGCCGAATCTCGACACCCTGTTTGTGACCTCCATGGCCAAGCCGCCGCTGCCGCGTTTCCCGGCAGACGGCCAGCAGCGCGGCGCGCTGTTCGCCATTACTGGGTTGGGCGTGCAAGGAATAGCCGAGCGACGGTTCGCCAGCTAGCGCGTTTTTTCAATAAGGCATATTCCTTCGCAACCTTGTGTCAGTGCGCGCCTTCGCGCGCCTGGAGAGGCCCATGGCAACTATAAAAAAAGCGTCGCTGCGCAGCATTCACCGGCACTCCTGGGTGTCGCTGCTGGTCTGTTGGATGATCTGGATCCTCAACGCTTACGACCGTGAGATCGTGTTGCGCCTGGGGCCGACCATCTCCAAGCATTTCGACTTGTCCGCCGACCAGTGGGGCACCGTGGCCACGGTGGTCATGCTCGCGCTGGCACTGTTGGATATCCCCGGCTCCATGTGGAGCGACCGTTATGGCGGCGGCTGGAAACGTGCGCGCTTCCAAGTGCCGTTGGTGCTGGGCTACACCGCGATTTCATTCCTGTCCGGCTTCAAGGCCTTGAGCGGCAACCTCGCGACGTTTATTGCCCTGCGCGTCGGGGTCAACCTCGGCGCTGGCTGGGGCGAGCCGGTCGGGGTGAGCAACACCGCCGAATGGTGGCCGGTGGAGCGTCGCGGGTTTGCCCTGGGCGCGCACCATACGGGCTACCCGATTGGCGCCATGCTCAGCGGCATTGTCGCGAGTTTTGTCATCACCGTGTTTGGTGAGGAGAACTGGCGCTACGTGTTCTTCTTTGCCTTCGTGGTGGCGCTGCCGCTGATGATCTTCTGGGCGCGTTATTCGACGGCAGAGCGCATCACCGCGCTGTACGTCGACATCGCCGCCAAAGGCATGACCCCGCCGGACAACGCCCCCGCCAGCCAAGTCAAAGGCGAGGCCTGGCGTACGTTTATCGCCACCTTGCGCAACCGCAATATCGCCCTGACCGCCGGTAATACGATGCTCACGCAAGTGGTGTACATGGGCGTGAACATTGTGCTGCCGGCCTACCTTTACAACATCGCCGGGCTGTCGCTGGCGGAGTCGGCGGGGATGAGCGTGGTGTTCACCCTCACCGGGATTCTCGGGCAATTGGTGTGGCCGTCGCTGTCGGACATCATCGGCCGGCGCACCACTCTGATCATCTGCGGGCTGTGGATGGCGGCAAGTGTCGGCGCGTTCTACTTCGCCAATACGCTGACCTTGATCATCGTGGTGCAACTGCTGTTCGGCCTGGTAGCGAATGCGGTGTGGCCGATCTACTACGCCGTGGCCTGCGACTCTGCCGAGCCGTCGGCGACCTCCACCGCCAACGGCATCATCACCACCGCGATGTTTATCGGTGGCGGCCTGGCGCCGGTGCTGATGGGCAGCCTGATTGCCATGGGCGGCGGCTGGACCACGCTGCATGGCTACACCGTGTGCTTCTTCGTAATGGCCGGCTGCGCCCTCGGCGGTGCGCTGCTGCAGCTGTTTTCCCATCGCCCGCCGGCGTTGGCTGTGCAACTCGACTCCTAGAACAACACCGATGCGCCCCCCAGCCCGGCTGGCGGGGCGCCAAGAGGAATTGCCGATGACTATCGCCACCCCCGCCCGCGAGCCGCAGGCGTTGAACAAACTGATGTTCGTCAAGCTGATGCCCTTGCTGATCATCGCCTACATTTTGAGCTTCCTGGACCGCACCAACATTGCCTTGGCCAAGCATCACCTGGATGTCGACTTGGGCATCTCTGCCGCTGCATACGGATTGGGCGCGGGGCTGTTTTTCCTGACCTATGCGCTGTCGGAAATCCCCAGCAACTTGATCATGCACAAGGTCGGCGCGCGGTTCTGGATTGCCCGGATCATGGTGACCTGGGGCCTGATCTCGGCGGCCATGGCCTTTGTACAGGGCGAGACCTCGTTCTACGTGCTGCGCCTGTTGCTGGGAATTGCCGAAGCCGGTCTGTTTCCCGGTGTCATGCTCTACCTCACCTACTGGTTCAACCGTGAACAACGGGCGCGGGCCACCGGTTACTTCCTGCTCGGCGTGTGTTTTGCCAACATCATCGGCGGCCCGGTGGGCGCGGCGTTGATGCGCATGGACGGTCTGCTCGGCTGGCACGGCTGGCAGTGGATGTTCCTGCTCGAAGGTTTGCCGGCGGTGGCGTTTGCCTGGGTGGTCTGGCGCAAACTGCCGGATCGTCCGAGCAAGGCGCCGTGGCTGTCGGCCGAGGAAGCGCGCGGGATCGAACAGCGCATCGCCCTGGAAACCGAAGAAGGCGCGGGCGAGGGCGGTCACTCGTTGAAAAACTGGCTGACCCCGCAAATCCTGCTGGCGATCTTTGTGTACTTTTGCCATCAGATCACCATCTATACGGTGATCTTTTTCCTGCCGAGCATCATCAGCAAATACGGCGAACTGAGCACCATGAGCGTCGGCCTGTTGACCTCATTGCCCTGGATCGCGGCGGCGCTCGGCGCGGTATTGATTCCGCGTTTTGCCACCACGCCGGGGCGTTGCCGTCGCTTGTTGGTCACGGGGTTGCTGACCATGGCGTTGGGCCTGGGTATTGCTTCGATATCGGGGCCGGTGTTCAGTTTGCTGGGCTTTTGCCTGTCGGCGGTGATGTTCTTTGTGGTGCAGTCGATCATCTTTTTGTACCCAGCCTCGCGCCTCAAGGGTGTGGCGCTGGCGGGCGGGCTGGGTTTCGTCAACGCCTGTGGGCTGTTGGGCGGGTTTGTCGGGCCGTCGGTGATGGGGGCGATCGAGATGAGCACCGGCAATGCGATGAACGGCTTGAAAGTGATTGCGGTCGTGTTGGTGATCGCGGCATTGGCAGCCTTGCGTTTACGTCAGGGCCAGGAGCAGGCGCCCGCGCCACAGGCAATCATGAAACCAGCAACGAAATAGGAAAGCCCGACGCCAGCACCACATACGCCACCATCGCCGCCAGGCACAGACCGACAAACACTCGCAACAGTGTGCGGGCGGTGGGGTTGGCAATCAGCTGGATGACCCAGATACAAAACCCGGCCAATACAATGGCCGAGGCGAGAATGACCAGCACGGTAGTGTTCCTGCGAGCTTGGAGAGCTGTTTTATAGCCGCAAAGCGGCTGGATGAACAGTGTGCACATAGACGCAGGCCCCCGCGCTTTCTAAACTGCGGCTTGTCTTGGGGAAAGGGGCAGGCGCCGATGAATCGCAATGAATTACGCAAGGCTGACATCAACCTGATGGTGGTGTTCGAAGCGCTGATGCTCGAGCGCAATGTCACGCGGGTGGCGGAGAAGCTGTTTCTCGGCCAGCCGACCATCAGTTCGGCCCTCAACCGCTTGCGCACCTTGTTCAATGACCCGCTGTTCATTCGTGTCGGCCATCGCATGGAGCCCACCGCGCGCGCCGAGGAAATCATCCAGCACCTGTCGCCGGCCCTGGACTCATTGTCATCGGCCCTGAGCCTGACCCACGATTTCGACCCGTCCATCAGCACCATGACTTTTCGCATCGGCCTGTCCGACGATGTCGAGTTCGGCCTACTGCCACCGTTGCTGCGCGCCTTGCGCCAGGAAGCGCCGCAAGTGGTGTTTGTGGTGCAGCATGTGGACTACTGGCGCATTCCGGACCTGCTGGCCTCCGGTGATATCACCGTCGGCATCACCCAGACCCGTGGCTTGCCGGCGAATGCCAAGCGCAAGCTGCTGCGCCATATCCGCCCGCGTTTGCTGCGCGCCGATGCCTCCGACACACCGCTGACCCTCGATGAATATTGCTCACGGCCCCACGTGTTGGTGTCCCACACCGCCAACGTGTCGGGGTTTGCCGATGAGTGGCTGGCGGAAATCGGCCGCAAACGCCACGTGGTGTTGTCGGTGCCGCAATACAGCGCGCTGCCGGCGTTGCTCGCCGGCACCGACCTGATCGCCAGCCTGCCGGACTACACCGCCGAGGCCATGGCGGTGTCGGGCCACCTGTTCTGTGAGCCGTTCCCATTCGAGACGCCGACCCTGGATTTGTCCATGGTCTGGCTCAGTCATGTGGACACTGACCCGGCTGAGCGCTGGGTGCGTTCACGGCTTGAGGCCTTCATGAGTGATCGAGGGTTGGCGACCCAGGCCTGACTCGCGTGGTATACCTGCGAAACTTCCTACAAAAAATTTGGAGCTCTTCATGCCACACCTGCACCTGGAATACACCGCCAACTTGACAGGCCTGGCCGTCGAGAAAGTCCTGTTGCGGCTCAACAACGTGCTGATGGTGTCCGGCCAGTTCGGTTCCGAGTTCGATATCAAGAGCCGTGCGCTCAAGGTCGAGAGTTTCCAGGTCGGCACCTCTCTCGACCCCCGTGGGTTTGTCGCGTTGAAGCTTTCGCTGCTCAGCGGGCGGTCACCACAGGTCAAGAAGCAGTTGTCGGAAAGCTTGCTGGCGGCGTTGCAGGACGCGGGCGACTGGCCGGCGGATATACAGGTTCAACTGAGTGTCCTGTTGGTGGACATGGACCGCGATTCCTACAGCAAAGCCGTCATCGGCTGACACCGCAACGATGCCATCGGCGTAGGGGCGATCACAGCAATCCCTGGTCCGCGCAGACTTTTACAACCTGCTCACGAAACCAGGTATTGGCACTGTCCTGTCCACTGGTTTCATTCCACTGCATCTCCAGCGTGAACCCCGGCAAACCGTTGGGCGCCTCGCAATGGCCGAACACCGTCACAGGCGCTAGCAGCTTTTGCACGCGGCGCGGCAGGGTGACGATAAAGTCGGTGCCGGTGATCATCTTCAGCGCCGCGCTGTAGCTGTTGGCGCGGGCGATCACTTGGCGCTTGTGCGCCTGGCGCGCCAGCCAGCCGTCGATCATGTTGGTGTCGGAGGTCCAGGGCGTGGGGAACACGTGGCGCCGCTCAACGAACGATTGCAGGCTGAAGGCCGGCTCGCGCGGTGCCGAGCGTTTGTCGAACACGCACACAAGGTCGTCTTCGAGCAGCATCTGGGTGCGGAAGTCTTTATGGGCGCGGTGGAAGTTGGGGCCGAAACAGATCACCAGATCGAGACGGCCATCGCGTAGGTCGTCGGCGGGGATGTCGGTTTCCAGCTTTTGCACATTGACGATCACCGGCAGGTCGGCGCGGTCAAAGTGCTTCAACAGGCGCGGCAGGATCAACTGTTCGAAATATTCCGGCGCGCACACGTTGAAGGTCACGGCCTGCTGCGTCGGGTCGAAGGCCTGGCCACCGGCGTGGCACAGGTTGATGCTCTCGAGGATTTTCTGCACATGGCCGTACATGGTGGTGGCCTTGTACGTCGGCCGCATGCCCGCCCGTGTGTTGATAAACAGCTCGTCTTCGAAACTGGTGCGCAGCTTCTTCAGGCTGTAGCTCACGGTGGACTGGCTGACAAACAGCGTTTCGGACACCTCGGTAACGCTGCTCTGGTCATAGACGGCGATAAACACCATCAAGTCCTGCATATCGAGCTTTCTGAGCAAGTTACTGTTTAGCATCGGTTTCGTCCGTAAACCCGTTGTACCGAACTCAGTACAAGACAGCGCAAAAGCTTAACGGAACGGACGTGCCAATAGAAAGCGCTGTAGGGCGTTTCTATGTTTGGCGTGAGACAAATACTGTTTGCAACACGACCTCAGCGGATATGCCGCGCGTAATGCTTTGGGTTGAAGCGCGTGACGATCAGCAGCATCACTACAATGACCGCCGTCAACGACCACCAGGCCCATTCGAAGCTGCCCAGTTGATCGCGGATCATCCCCGCGATCAGCGGCGACAGCCCGGCAATCAAGTAGCCGATACCTTGCACAAACGCGGTGAGGCCACCGGCGCGGCGGGGGTTGTCCAGGTGGTCGAGGGATAGGATCAAGCTCATCGGGAACAGACCGCCAATGCCCAGGCCGAGCAGGCAGGGCCACAGCAGGCTCAGGTATTGCGGGCTGAGAATCAAACCGCAGAAACCGAGGATGATCAGCACAAGCAGCACCGCAACCACACCGCGTTTATCCCGGCGACGGTTGGCGATGGCGGGGGTGATCAAGCCGGACACCACTTCCATTGCCGTCAAAAAGCCCAGCAGCAAACCAGCGTTCTGTTCGCTCCAGCCTTGCTCCACGTAGTACGGCGCGAGCCAGGCGAGTACGCAGGTGTAGGCCGCAGTACCAAGGCCGAAAAAGACGGCCAGCAACCAGGCCCGGCCGTTACCGAAAAATGATTCCTGCGGGCCGGTGGACGCTTGCGGCAACGGCGGCAGCACCGAGCGCTGTGCAAACCAGAATGCCAGCGCCAGTACTGCGAGCACTGCCCAGATTGCCAGGCCGATGCGCCAACTGCCGGTCTGCACTTGCACGAACGGCGCAAACGATGCCGCCAGCGCGGCACCCCCCATGATCGCGGTGACGTACAGGCCCATGAACAGCGAGACGTTATCGCTGAATCGCGACTTGATCAGCGCTGGCATCAACGCTTGGATCATCGCAATGCCCACTCCGGCTGCGATGGCGCTGATGATCAACTCCAGCGCCGAATCCAGGAACAACCGCGACAGCGTGGCCACGCCAATCACCAGCAGCGACAGCACAATGCTGCGGTGCTCGCCAAAACGCTTGGCCATGGCCATGCCAAAGAACATCGCCAAACCCATGGCCATCACCGGCAACATGGTCAGCAACGCCGCGCTGCTGAAACTCAACGGCACGTCGCCGCGAATCGATGACAACAATGGGCCCACGGCGGCCATTGATGGCCGCAGGTTAAGGGCGACCAGCACGACACTGATCATCAGCCAGAGGGCGGTGGTGGGTTTTGTTTGAACGGTTTCCATGGGAGGGCCTTGAGTGAGCAAGGGCGAATCAGGCCATGGGTGGGAGAAGGGCGGCAAATGAGAAAGTCGCAGGGGCTATCTAAAAATTGCATTCAACTGACACACCAAAAATCAAAAATGTGGGATCTTCGGTGTTAGTTGGACCGGATCACATGCTTGATCTCCTGAAACGCCGCCAACCCCCACGGCCCTAGCTCGCGGCCGATGCTGCTCTGCTTGTAACCGCCCCACGCCGCTTGCGCAAAGATCACTTGCGGCGCGTTGATCCACACCAGCCCGGCCTGCAAGGCATTCGCCACGCGCTCGGCGGTTTCGTTGTCACGGCTGACCACGCTTGCCACCAAGCCGAAATCGCTGTCGTTGGCCAGGGCAATTGCCTCGTCCTCAGTTGCGAACCGTCGTACACACAGCACCGGGCCGAAGATCTCTTCATTCCACAACGCGCTGTCCAGTGGCACATCGGTGAACACAGTCGGGCGAATGAAAAAGCCCTTCGGCAAATCCGCCGGCCGTGCACCGCCACACAGCAATCGCGCGCCATCCTCAACGCCACGCTGTATGTGCCCCAGCACACGTTGATACTGCACACGGTTGATCAGCGCGCCCATTTCCACCTCATCGGAAAAAGGGTCAGCCACACGGATTCCTTCAACACGTTTGTGCAACCGCTGCAGGAATGCATCCGCCAGGCTGTCAGCGACCAGCACACGACTGGTGGCGGAACACATCTGCCCGGCGTTGAAAAATCCACCGCCACAGGCCAGCTCCACCGCCAGGTCCAGGTCGGCGTCCGCCAGCACCACCAGTGAAGATTTACCGCCCAATTCCAGGCTCACACCCTTGATGGTTTCAGCCGCGCGCTGCATCACCTGCACGCCGACTGCGTTGCTGCCGGTGAAGGAAATTTTCGCCACCCGTGGATCCGCCGCCAACGGCGCCCCGACCGCCAAGCCCGTGCCACACACCAGGTTAAACACCCCGGCCGGGAGCCCCGATTCAGCGATTATTCGCGCCAGTTGCAGCTCTGCCAATGGCGTCACTTCTGACGGCTTGAGCACCACGCAGCAACCCGCCGCCAGTGCCGGGGCGAGTTTCCAGGCAGTGGTCACCATCGGGAAGTTCCACGGCACGATCAGCCCCACCACGCCACAAGGTTCACGGCGCAGGCGAGCGCTGAAGTCAGCGCTGGGCAGGTCCACCGGGCAATCCTGGCCGGCGTCCATCGCTTCGGCCACGCCGGCGTAGTACTCGAACGTGGCGATCACGTCGTCCACATCAATCGCGGCTTCAAACAGCGGTTTGCCGTTGTTGCTCGACTGCAGGTGCATCAGCAGTTCGCGCTGCTCGCTCACCCCTCGGGCGATTTTGCGCAGCAGGGCGGCGCGATCACGGCCGGTGCTTTTCGACCAGTCACTGAAGGCCGCGCTGGCCGCGTCGACCGCTTGTGTCACGGCCAGCGCATCGCCCACGCTCACCTGGGCCAACATCGCTTCGGTGGCCGGATTGATTACTTCCAGCACGGTATGGCCGGCACGCCACGCACCACCGACATACACACCGTTCAATACCGTGCTCATAGCGCCAACTCCGTCATCCAAAGGCCCTGGTCGATTTCAATCAGTGTCGGCCCCGGGCGATCAACTGCGGCGCGTAGTGCCACGCGTAACGACTCAACACCCTTAATACTATCGGCCGCGCAGCCCAGCGCCTTGGCGACGCCGATGAAGTCCGGGGTGTAGATGTCCACACCGACCGGTTCGATCGCCCGGTTGACCATGTATTTCTTGATCTCTTCATAGCCGTGGTTATTCCACAGCAGCACGATGATCGGCACGCGTGCTTCCACCGCGCTGGCGAGTTCCGGCAGGGTGAATTGCAGGCCGCCGTCGCCGATCAGGCAGACCACCGGCTGCCCGTCGCCACGCCCCAGCCAGGCGCCGATGGCGGCGGGCAGGGCGTAGCCCAGGGTGCCGTAGCCGGTGGACGAGTTGAACCAGCGGCGCGGGTGGTCGAGGTTCAAGGTGAGGTTGCCGCTGTACACCGGTTGGGTGGAGTCGCCCACTATGACGGCGTTGGGCAATGCCGCCAGGACGGTGTTGAGGAACAGGGTTTGCGCGCGGGTGGCGGCGTCCCAAGTGGGGGTCAGTTCGGCCCACAAGCGGGCGACGCGGTGAGCGCCCCACGTGCTGTTGCGTGGCGGCAATGGCTGGCGGTCCAGCTCGGCCAACAAGGCGTCGGCGGCGATTTGTGCATCGGCGACCAGCGCCACTTGCGGGGGGTAGTTGCGCACGGTCTGGTCCGGGTCGATGTCGATGCGCAGCAAAGCGCCCGGAATCTCGAAGCCGCCGGCGAAAGTGACGTCGTAGTCGGTCTCCGCCAGCTCTGTTCCGATAGCCAGCACCACGTCCGCTTCGGCCACCAACGCGCGGGTGGCGACCAGGGTTTGGGTCGAGCCGATCAGCAGCGGGTGATGGGCGGGCAGCATGCCTTTGGCGTTGATGGTCAGGGCCACCGGCGCGCCGAGCGCCTCGGCCAGTCGCGTCAGTTCTGGCGCCGCGTCAATGGCGCCGCCACCTGCCAGGATCAGTGGCTTCCTGGCTGCCGCGAGCAACTGGCTCATCTGCTTGACCGCCGATGGCGCCGCGCCGGCACGGGCCACGCTGACCGGCTCAGTGCCCAGCAGCGCGTCGGCATTTTCCACCAGCACATCCAGCGGGATTTCGATATGCACCGGGCGCGGCCGCCCGGCTTGGAACACTGCAAAGGCCCGCGCCAACACGCCGGGCAACTCCGCCGCCGACATCAAGGTGTGCGAGAACGCCGCCACGCCGGCCATCATTGCTGCTTGGTTCGGCAGCTCATGCAGCTTGCCGCGCCCGCCACCCAACTGGCTGCGCGACTGCACGCTGGAGATCACCAGCATGGGGATCGAGTCAGCATAGGCCTGGCCCATGGCGGTGGTGATATTGGTCATGCCGGGGCCGGTGATGATGAAGCACACGCCGGGCTTGCCGCGGGTGCGCGCATAACCGTCGGCCATGAACCCGGCGCCCTGTTCGTGGCGCGGGGTGACGTGGCGGATGCTGGAACGGGCCAGGCCGCGATACAACTCCACCGTGTGTACGCCGGGGATGCCAAATACCTGATCCACGCCGTAGCCTTCCAGGAGGTTGACCAATACTTCGCCGCAGGTGGCCATAAATGTCGCTCTTATTGTTGAGATAAGGCGGTATTGGACCGGCTGGCCGGTAGCGGCAACAATCGATAAAAAGTCATACTAGCCATGTTCTCACGTCATGGCTCAGCCCTTATGAAGCGCCTTCCGCCGCTGCCCGCGCTGCACACCTTCTGGGTCACGGCCCAGTGCTGCAACTTCACCCGTGCTGCCGAGCAATTGCACATCACCCAGGGCGCGGTGAGCCGGCAGATCGCCGGGCTGGAAAGCCATTTGGGCTACGCGCTGTTCCGACGCCAGGCGCGCGGCTTGAGCCTGACCGAAGAAGGCCGTGAATGGTCACTGCGCGCCCAGCAAGTGTTTGGCCTGATCGGCGAGGCGGTGGAGCAGATCGGCAACCGCCGCCAGACCCTGCAGCTCAAAGCGTCCACCTGCGTGATGCGCTGGCTGCTGCCGCGCCTGATGCAGTGGCAAAAGGAGCGCCCGGACGTGCCGGTGGAACTCACCACCACCGTGGCCTACACCGTGGACTTTCGTCGCGAGCAATTCGATGCGGCGGTGATCTATGCGCCCACCGCCGAGCAGTCGGCCGAGGCGCGGCATTTATTCGATGAACAGCTCACGCCCGTCTGTGCGCCAGCGTTGCTGGATGTTTTGCACACGCCCGCAGATTTGCAGCAACAGGTACTGCTGCACCCCACGCGGGACGAGCGGGATTGGGCGTTGTGGCTTTCGGCTGCGAACACGCAGTTGAGCAATTTGAGCCAGGGGCATCATTTTGAAACGCTGGACTTGGCGATGACGGTGGCGTCCCAAGGTTCCGGCGTGGCGATTGGCGACAGTGCGTTGATTGGCGAGGATGTGAAGGCAGGACGGTTGGTGATGCCGTTTGAACTGCAGGTGCCGACGGGGATGGGGTATTACCTGGTGTATCCGCCGGGGACGGCGCCGTCGGCCGGGCTTGAAGCCCTGATGAACTGGTTAGTGAGCCAGGCGCAATATCCGGAACACTGAAGATCACAACGTGGGAGCTGGCTTGCCTGCGATAGCGGTCGATCAGTCAGTACATCATTGACTGACACACCGCTATCGCAGGCAAGCCAGCTCCCACAGTTTTAAACCGCGTTGGGTCAGTAGCCCACGGTGAAGCGCTGGCGGGAGTGCTTTGGTGCTTCGACTTCGTCGATCAAGGCGATGGCATAGTCGGCGAAACTGATCCAACTACGCCCCTCACTGCTCACCAGCAAATCATCCTGGCCTACACGGAATTTACCGGTGCGTTCGGTCTCAACGAACTCCGCCGATGGCGACAGGAAGGTCCAATCCAGTTCCTTCTCCTGACGCAGCGCATCGAGAAACGCGGCCCCCGCACTGGCCTCGGCTTTGTACTCTGCCGGGAAGCCTTCGCTGTCGATCACCCGACCGCCACCCGGCAGTAACAGCGAACCGGCACCGCCCACCACCAGCAGGCGTTGCACCCCGGCTTTTTTCACCGGCCCGATCACGGCGCTGGCGGGCAGGGTGGCGAAGTGTGCGGCGCTGATTACCACATCGCTGCCGCTGACGGCGTGTTGCAGGGCGTCTGCGTCCAGCGCATCAACCTGTTTGACGGTGACGCCAGGGCGAACGGCCAGCTTGTCGGTATTACGTGCGATGGCTACAACGCTATGCCCACGGCGCAGTGCTTCTTCCAGCAGTTGGCTACCGGCACGGCCAGTGGCCCCAATGATTGCAATCTTGCTCATGACGTTCTCCAGTACGGTTAAGGTTTGAAACGCTTCACCACTTCATTTCGCCCTTGGCGACTTTGGCGCTCAGTTCCAGCGAGCTTTCGTCGGCGAGGGTCGGGTAACGTTTTTTCATGGCCGCGATCAGGGCAGCGGAATCCTTGGCCTTGGCGGTCTCGGCGTCAAAGGCCTTGATGTAGTTGGCGGTAAAGGCCACCGATTTCAGCGACGGTGTGCCCAGGTAGTGGCCTGGAACCACGGTGCGAGGTTTGAGCTGTTCGATGCGTTGCAAAGTGGCGAGCCAATCTTTGTGGGATTGCGCGCTCTGGGTGTCGGCCATCCACAGGTGGATGTTTTCAGCGACGACCACACCACCGACCACGGCCTTGATCGACGGGATCCACACAAAGCTGCGATCCGGCTGCGGGCCATCCAGGCCGATGACATCCAGTTGTTGGCCTTCGAGGCTCAAGCTGTGGCCTTCAAGCACCTGCGGCACGATGGTTTTGGCCGGCTTGTCGGCGCCCATTTTCGGGCCCCAGAACTCAAGTTTGCCGGCAACAGTCGCCTTGATATGGTCGACCACCGGTTGCGCTGCCAGCACCTTGGCGTCGGGGAACGCGGCGGTGAGGGTATCGAGGCCGAAGTAGTAGTCCGGGTCGCCATGGCTGATGTAGATGGTGGTGAGGTGTTTGCCGCTGGCGCGGATCTTTTGCACCAACTGCTCGGCCTGGCCCTTGCCGAATTGAGCGTCCACCAGGATGGCGTCCTTGGCGCCGCTGACCAGCACCGAGCTGACCGGGAAGATCGCGGCTTCGCCAGGGTTGTACACGTCCAGCGTCAGGTCGGCGGCAGCCGCATGTGCGGCGAAGGCCAGGGCGGCGGTGGCCAGGGTCAGGCGCTTGAAGGTTGAGAACATCGGGCAGCTCCAGCATGGGTAGGGGACGCACAGAGCTTAGTTGCACAAAACCAGACTAAAAATGCGATGCTGGGACATAGTTTGTTTCTAAAATCGGGCAAATCATGGATCGTCTTCAAGCAATGCGCGTGTTTGTCACGGTGGTGGACCTGGGTAGCCAGTCTGCCGCCGCCGACCATCTGGACCTGTCGCGGCCGGTGGTGTCACGCTACCTGGCCGAGCTGGAAGACTGGGTCGGCGCACGTTTGCTGCACCGCACCACGCGCAAGCTCAGCCTTACGGCGGCCGGCAGTGAAACCCTGCCGCGCTGTCGGCAAATGCTGGAACTGTGCGGCGATATGCAGGCCGCCGTCAGCGAGCCCGACGACGCGCCCCGTGGCCTGCTGCGCCTGAGTGTCAGTACGTCTTTCGGCCAGGCGCAATTGGCGCAGGCCATCGCCGAGTACGTCAAGCGCTACCCGCTGGTGACGGTTGACCTGCAGATGCTCGACCGCACGGTGAACCTGGTGGATGAGCGTATCGACCTGGCCATCCGCACCAGCAATGACCTGGACCCCAACCTTATCGCCCGGCGGCTTACGGTGTGTCGCTCAGTGGTCTGCGCCACGCCGGCTTATCTGCTGGAGCATCCGGCCCCGCAGAAAGTCGAAGACCTGGCCGGGCACAACTGCCTCACCCACTCTTATTTCGGTAAAAGCCTGTGGCATTTCGAAGAGCGTGGCGAGCACGTCTCGGTGCCCATCAACGGCAATATCACTTCCAACGAGGCCAGCACTTTGTTGCGCGTGACGCTGGCCGGGGCAGGGGTGTCGATGCTGCCCAGTTACCAGGCCGGCGACTACATCCGTCGCGGTGAACTGGTGCGCCTGCTGCCCGATGCCGAGCCTCGCCGGATGAACATTTACGCGGTATACGCCTCGCGCAAGCACATGCCATCGGCGCTGCGCAGCCTGTTGGATTTCCTGGTGCTGCGGTTCCCGGAAGAGCCCGCATGGGATGCGGGTCTCTAGGTCGACATAAACGTGTTGAATGTCGCCCGATAATGGCAACTCGCGCGCGTTGACCTATGCTTTGGAGAGCACCGTGTAGATCCGCTCAGAGGTCTGTGCCATGAGTATTAAAACCAGAAAGTACCTGATGATTTTCAGCCTGTGCGCACTCGCCAGCGCGCTGTACGGGACTGCCGCCTACCGTGTCGAGCAAACGCGCATGCAGCCGACCTTTGCGATCAGTTGCCATCAGGATCAATGCGTTCCGCGTACCGGCAGTTTCAGTGCTCTGCGATAAGGATGACGCGCTGAATATCCAAATGTGGGAGCGGGCTTGCTCGCGAATGCGGTGGATCAGTTTGCAGATATGTAGCTGACCCAGCGCATTCGCGAGCAAGCCCGCTCCCACAAAAGCCCGCTCCTACATTCAGCTATGTGGTGCCTCGGCTTTAAGTTGTTCACGAAACGCCTTGGGCGAAAACCCGACCCGTCGGCGAAACAGCCGTGAGAAGTTGGTCGGGTCGGAAAAACCCAACACCTCCGACATTTCATTAATGGTCATGCTGGTGTAAGTCAGCAAACGCTTGGCTTCCAGCAATTGCCGGTCATGCATGATCTGCAGCGCAGGCTGCCCGCCCAACTCTCGACATGTTCCGTTCAAGTGTGAGACCGAGATCCCGAGCTTGTGGGCCAGGTCCTCGATCTTCGGGTGTTCGCGGTAATGCTGCTCGACCAGCTGGGTAAAGCGCCGGAAGTATTCACGCCCCCTGGGCGCCCGAGGGTGGCGATGCTGGATGGCCTGGCGGCTGATCCACACCAGCAGCACGCTGACCAGCGCATGCAGCATCATGTCCCGCGCCGGTTGATCGTCGGCGTATTCAACCTGCAGGCGGGCGAACTGACTGTTCAGATAATCACTGTCTTTGCCTGCCGGGTAACTGCCCAATGCCTGCAATCCGTCTACCGTTGCGCCCAGCTGTGCTTGCAGATGGCTGACCAGTGGCGCTGCCAGCGTCACGACATAGCCTTCAACATCCTCGGGAAAGCGAAACCCGTGCACACACAACGGCGGCAATACCTGCAGGGTCGCTTCGTTCAGCGTGGTGCGCTGGCCTTCGATTTCCAATTGTGCCTGGCCTTTGTGCACGTAGAGCAACTGGCACAGATCCGCGTGCCGGTGGGGCTGGATTTCCCACTGGTATTCCCGACTGCGCCGGGAAATGGTTTCACAGTGCAACAAATCGGGGGTCGGCCATTGCTGGTCTTCCCCGTAAAGCTTGAAGACCGGAATCGCGGTTTTGGTCATGGTTTCAATCCGATACTCAGGACAGTGGTGCGGTAATCGCCCCAATTGGCAAAAAGCGCAGGCTTTGGCTCAGTTTTCACCTTCTTATGCTGCTCGCTCAAGTGAAAAATGTCAGCAACAAGACCAATGACAACTCTTTCACCCTGTCTGTTCGGGTGGAATTTGCGGGCCATAAAAATAATGAAAACGCTGAAAACCCAAGTCGCCATCATCGGCGCCGGTCCCTCTGGACTGCTGCTCGGTCAACTGCTGCACAATGTGGGTATCGAGACCCTTATCCTAGAGCGCCAGAGCGCCGATTACGTGCAAGGGCGCATTCGTGCCGGGGTGCTGGAGCAAGGCATGGTCGACCTGTTGAGGCAGGCCGGCGTCAGCCAGCGAATGGACAGCGAAGGCCTGGTGCATGACGGATTCGAGCTGGCGCTGAACGGCCAGCTCACCCATATCGACCTCAAGGGCTTGACCGGCGGCCAGTCGGTGATGATCTACGGCCAGACCGAAGTCACCCGCGACCTGATGGCCGCGCGTGCCGCCGCTGGCGCCACCACGTTTTATGAAGCCCATAACGTGCAGCCCCACGGCCTTAAAAGTGATCGACCCTGGCTGACGTTTGAGCACCAGGGTGAGGCGTTTCGCCTGGAGTGTGACTACATTGCCGGTTGCGACGGCTACCACGGCGTTGCGCGCCAATCGATCCCGGCCGAATCGCTCAAGGTCTTCGAACGGGTCTACCCCTTCGGCTGGTTGGGTATCCTGGCCGACACACCGCCCGTGCACGCTGAGCTGGTCTACGCCAAGCACGCGCGCGGCTTTGCCTTGTGCAGCATGCGTTCGTCGACCCGCAGCCGCTATTACCTGCAAGTGCCGCTGGAAGAACCTATTGATGAATGGCCTGACGCACGTTTCTGGGACGAGCTGAAAACCCGCCTGCCCAGCCACCTCGCCGAGAACCTGGTGACCGGTCCGTCGATCGAAAAAAGCATCGCGCCGCTGCGCAGTTTCGTGGTGGAACCGATGCAGTACGGCCGCCTGTTCCTGCTGGGCGACGCGGCGCATATCGTGCCGCCCACCGGCGCCAAGGGCTTGAACCTGGCGGCGAGTGACGTGAGCACCCTGTATCGGATTCTGCTCAAGGTCTACGGCGAGGGGCGCGTGGATTTGCTGGAACGCTATTCCGCCATCTGCCTGCGGCGGGTGTGGAAGGCTGAGCGGTTTTCCTGGTGGATGACCTCGATGTTGCATCAATTTCCCGAGGCGGACGGTTTCAGCCAGCGCATTGCTGAGAGTGAGCTTGAGTACTTCATCCACTCCGAGGCGGGGCGCAAAACCATCGCAGAAAATTACGTCGGACTTCCTTACGAAGCTATCGAATAGCCTGCTATCGTATCGAGCATTCCCGCGGGCCGACTTTCCCGCGGGCTCTGCTCGAAGGTCTTGCCGTGACGCACCTCAATCAGCCCGCTCCGCCGCTTCCCGCTGTGCGCAGTATCCTCGCCTCACTGATGATGGCGATCTTCCTGGGTGCACTGGACCAGACCATTGTCGCCGTGTCGATGCCCGCCATCTCCGCGCAGTTCCACGACGTCAACCTGCTGGCTTGGGTGATTTCCGGCTACATGGTGGCGATGACTGTGGCCGTGCCGATCTACGGCAAGCTCGGCGACCTGTATGGGCGCCGGCCGATGATGCTGATCGGCATGGGCCTGTTCACCCTGGCCTCGCTGTTCTGCGGCATGGCGCAAAGCATGGAGCAACTGGTGCTGGCGCGGATCCTCCAGGGCATCGGCGCCGGCGGCATGATTTCGGTGAGCCAGGCGATCATTGGCGACATCATCCCGCCCCGTGAACGCGGACGCTACCAAGGCTATTTCAGCAGTATGTACGCGGTGGCCAGCGTGGCCGGGCCGGTGCTCGGCGGCTACATGACCGAGTACTTGTCGTGGCGCTGGGTATTTTTGATCAACCTGCCATTGGGCGCCGGCGCCTGGTACGTGGCCCACCGCACCCTGGTGGGGCTGCCGGTGCCGCAGCGCAAGCCGATCATCGATTACCTCGGCACCGTGCTGATGATCGTCGGCCTGACGGCGTTGCTGCTGGGCATCACCGAAATCGGCCAGGGCCATCATTGGCGTGACAATGAAGTGCTGGGCCTGCTGGCGTGTGCGCTGCTGGCGTTGAGCCTGTTTGTCTGGCACGAACGCCGTGCGCGGGAGCCGTTGTTGCCGATGCATTTGTTCGCCAACCGCAGCGCGGTGTTGTGCTGGTGCACGATTTTCTTCACCAGCTTCCAGGCGATTTCCCTGACGGTGCTGATGCCGCTGCGTTATCAGACGGTGACCGGCTCGGGTGCCGACAGCGCGGCCTTGCACCTGCTGCCGCTGGCAATGGGTTTGCCGATGGGCGCCTATTTTGCCGGGCGCATGACCTCGGTGACCGGGCGTTATAAACCGATGATCCTCAGCGGCGCGCTGTTGAGCCCCTTTGCGATTTTCGGCATGGCCTTGAGCGCGCCTCAGGCGGTGTGGCTGACAGCCGTGTTTATGCTGCTGTGCGGGATCGCGGCCGGCATGCAATTTCCCACCTCGCTGGTGGGCACGCAGAACTCGGTGGAACAACGCGATATCGGCGTCGCCACCAGCACCACCAACCTGTTCCGTTCCCTCGGCGGGGCAGTGGGGGTGGCGTGTATGTCGGCGCTGTTGCTGGCGCTGTTGCAGGATTCCAGCTTCGCCCACCTGGCCAGCGGCGCGCTGGCCGTTGAAGGCAGCTCCGGTAACGTGTTGCTTGACGGCCTCAACGCCGCACCCGGCCCGGCGCAGGACGCCTTGCGCGGGGAATTGGCGGTGACGTTCCGGCATTTGCTGATGGTGAGTGCGGCGGTGTCGTTGTTGGGCTTGGCGGCGGCGATTGCGATGCCCAACCGGGTGCTGCGCGGCCGCGAAGACAAAGCGCGCTAACTGACCCTGTGAAGATCAAACTGTGGGAGCGGGCTTGCTCGCGAATGCGGTGGTTCAGTTGAAGCATCTGTAACTGACACACCGCATTCGCGAGCAAGCCCGCTCCCACAGTTTTGACCGCGCTCCAGCTTCAGGGGCTGTAGTAACCCACCGCCACCATGAAATGCCCGGCCTTGCGCACATACGCATGCTTGTTCTCGACCTTGCCGGTCACCGGGTTTTTCCAGCGGTATTTGTATTCGCCCTGGTCCTGCTCGGCCATCAGCTTGAGGATCGGTTCGCCCACCGGCTTGCCGTCGGGGTCCTTGATCTTGCCGAAGTCGGTGTTGATCAGCCGCAGGGTGGTGCCGTGGGCCACGTAGCGTCGGGTATTGAGGTCGACGACAAACACGTAGAGGTCATCCTGCAAGAAGCCGCCTTGCAAGGAGTTGATCGCCTTGAGCGTGCCCGACTCATCCTTGAGCAATGCGTTCACCGCCTTGTTGCGCAGGGCCCGCGCCTGTTCCGGTGTGGCCCGTGGCAAGTAATAACCCACCGCCAGGATGCGTTCGCCCACGCGCTGGTAGAACACGTGCTTGTGCTCGACCTTGCCATCGTTCCAGTTCTGCCAGCGGTAATCGGCCTGCTGGATGCCCTGGCCTTCCGGCACCTTCAGCGCGTCTTTAAATGACTGGCGCAGATCCGGTCCCAGTACTTCGGATACATCGCGGCCGATCAAGGCGGAGGAGGGCCCGCCACTGGCCAGCAGCACGCCCTGGGTATCGACCACGAACACATAGCGATCCTGCTCAATAAACTCCCCCTGGCGACTGAACGCGGCAAAGGCCTTGTCGCCGTTGCTCTGGTAGTAGGCCACGGCTTTCTCCAGCAGCGCCTTGGCCGCCTGCGCATCCTCATCCTGAGCCGTCGCGGCATGCACCTGGCTGAAACACAACAGCAGCAGCCAGGTGATTCGAAGCAATCGCGTCATAACCCATCCCTCGTTCTTATTGATGTGACAAGAGCGTAGCTCAGGGCGCCGCCAGCCATTGACTGACGATGCCGTCATACACCCCGGTGGCCACGCTCAGGTGCAACCATTGGTCGACATAGCTTTTCCACGCCACATCATCGCGGGGCAGCATGAAGGCTTTTTCGCTGTACTGCATCTGCCGCTCAGGGTTGACCGCGCACAGCCCTGGCTTGAGCTTTTGCTGGTAACGCGCTTCGCTGGCGTCGGTGATCATCACGTCGGCCTTGCCCGCCAGCAGTTCGTCGAAGATGGTCACGTTGTCATGCAAGCGGATTTGCGCCTGGCCCAAGTGGGCGCGGGCGAATACTTCGTTGGTGCCGCCGGCGGGCTCGATCACGCGGACCTGCGGTTGGTTGATCTGCTCGACGGTCTGGTAACGCTGCACATCGGCGCAGCGCACCAGCGGGATCTTTCCGTCGACGCCGAGGGCCTGGCTGAAGAAGGCTTTTTTCTGGCGCTCCAGCGACACTGAAATGCCGCCCACGGCAATGTCGCAGCGTTGGGCGAGGAAGTCCGGCATCAGGGTTTTCCAAGTGGTGGGCACCCACTGGATGTTGGCGTTGAGGCTCTTGGCCAGGGACTCGGCCATGGCGATGTCGATGCCTTCGTAGCTGCCATCGGCGCGCAGGGAGGTGTAGGGCTTGTAGTCGCCGGTGGTGCAGACGCTGAGCGTGCCGCGTTGGAGCACCTGGTCCAGGCGCGAAGGGGCGGCGTCGGCCAGGACGCTGGTGGCCACGCTTAATACACACAGGGCAAAAAGAGCTTTCATGCGGTCGAGTCCTTGGGGCATGGTCTTGGGCGGTCATTATTTCCAGCGTTGGGCGGGGTGGCAAGGCGCTGCGAATGTTTAGCCAAGTCGCAACCAAACTCCATCAACCCTGGATTTACCCACCTATGCAGGCGTGTGAGGCTGGCCGCTATCTTCAGCACTGTGATCCCTGCATGGACGGCTCTCTCGACACCCACCCCGCGACACTGCCGTCCGATCTCGCGTTCTGGGCCCTGTTCCACTGCCGTCACGCACGCCCACCAGATACTTCATTCCTACGTTGATCCATCCCTTGGATGGCGTGCACCTGCGCGTCTGCTTTACACACACGTATGAGAATGCCCATGAGTGTTTTTGCCTGCCTGAACGAAGCCCAGTCTTACCTCGAACACAACCCAGACATCGAACTGTTCGAGCTGTTTATCCTCGACAACAATGGGGTGCCACGCGGCAAGTTGCTGCACCGCGATGAACTGCTGGCGGTGTACGAGAGCGGCCGGCCCTTGCCCAGCACTATCCTGGGCCTGACCATCAATGGCGACGACGTGGAAAACTCTGGGCTGGTGTGGGAGGTGGGCGATATCGACTGCCGCGCCTACCCGATCAGCGGCAGTTTGCAACGCATGCCGTGGCGGCTGATCCCGACGGCGGCGGTGCAGGTCAGCATGCACCCCACCGAAGGTCTGCCCGCCACCGTGGCGGATCCCCGGCATTTGCTGGCCAAAGTGATCGACGGGCTCAAGGCCGATGGTTATTACCCGGTGATGGCGGCGGAGTTGGAGTTTTACCTGCTCGACCAGAAACCCGACAGCAATGGCCGGCCACAACCGGCACGGGATGTGGATGGCGGGCGCCCGCGTTCGACCCAGGTCTACGGCCTGCGCGAGCTGGAACAGATCGAGCCGTTCCTCGCCGACCTCTACAGTGCCTGCAAACTGCAAGGCATCCCGGCGCGCACGGCGATTTCCGAATACGCCCCCGGCCAGGTGGAAATCACCCTGGAACACCGTACCGACGCCCTGCAAGCCATGGATGAAGCGGTGCGCTATAAACGGCTGGTGAAGGGCGTGGCGCACAAACACGGGATGACCGCCTGCTTTATGGCCAAGCCGTTCGATGACCTGGCCGGCACTGGCATGCACATGCACGTGAGCCTGGCGGACGCCGCGGGCAATAACCTGTTCGCCAGCGAAGCCACTGACGGCACGCCGCTGCTGCGCCAGGCGGTGGGTGGCATGCTCAGCACCTTGCTCGATTCGCTGTTGCTGTTCTGCCCCAATGCCAACTCTTACCGTCGCTTCCAAACCAACAGCTACGCGCCGCTGGCCGCCACCTGGGGCGTGGACAACCGCACCGTCAGCCTGCGCGTGCCTGGCGGGCCGGCCAACTCCCGGCATATCGAACACCGCATCTGCGGCGCCGACGCCAACCCTTACCTGGCGGCTGCCGCCATCCTGGCCGGCATTCACCGTGGCATCCGTGAACAGCGCGACCCCGGCGCTCCGGTGGAAGGCAACGGTTACGCCCAGGCCAAGGAACTGCTGCCGACCGACTGGCTTACCACGCTGCGCGCACTGGAAGGTTCACGCTGGGCGCGGGAGGCATTTGGCAGTGAATTCCTCGGCGTGTACCTGGCGGTAAAACGCGCTGAGTATCGCCAGTTCATGGGCGAGGTAGGGGAGCAGGATTGGCGCTGGTATTTGCATCAGGCGTGAGCCGGTGACAGGGCAGTGGTGGCTTCGACCTTTTTTTCACGTTCTGCTGTTTAAGCTGCCAATCAAGGTCGTTCACTACCGTTCTACTGACATGAGCCCGCGATGCCGTCACCACCATCCTCCATCGAGATCGAATACGCCGAGCGCTGTGACCGTGAGCACGCTCGGGTCTGCGGCGATACGCGCCCGCCGGGACTGCGGCGGCGCCTGGCGTCGTGGCGCGACGAGTGGCTGGTGCGCCAGGCGTTGAAAGTCGCCGGTGAACCGGGGCTGGTGCTCGATCTGGCCTGCGGTTCCGGGCGTTTCTGGCCGGTGTTGGCCGAACACGTCAACCGGGTGATCCTGGCATCGGACAATTCCCAGGACATGCTCGACCACGCACGCAGTCACCACCCGGCGTCCTTGCTCAAGCGAGTCAAGACGTTTCAGGGCTCGGCTTTTTCCATCGGTTTGTCGGCGAATGCAGTGGATTGCATTTTCTGCCTGGAGTTGTTTCGCCATGTCCCCAGCAGCGAAGGGCGCTTGGCGTTACTGCGCGAATTTCACCGGGTCAGCCGCGACACGGTGATCGTTTCTGTCAATTCTCGTACCGCCGTAGAGGACGAGTTTCGGCAGGCCGGCTTCAAGGTCCTGAATCATCAGGAATTCATGCCAGGCTCAAGCCTGTGGCGGGTCTACGTACTGCGTAAGAGAGGATAAGTCCCGCCTGTCGGACTATTCTTCAAGTCTTGTATGAGTTTTCATGGTCGCCTCTGCACTGCGGATGCTCGCAAGTCCCTTTCGCGATATATACTGCGCGCCATTCTTCAAGGGAGAGCCGTGTGGCCATCGATATTCACTGGATCTGCGACAACGATAGCCTCGGCCAGCATTGCGCCGAATGGCAGCAGTTGCCATTCGTCGCCCTCGACACCGAATTCATGCGGGTCGACACCTTTTATCCCATTGCCGGGCTGATCCAGATCGGTGATGGCGTGCGCGCTTACCTGATCGACCCCCTGACCATCGACAACTGGCAACCGTTGGCCGCCCTGCTGGAAAACCCGGCGGTGATCAAGGTGGTGCACGCTTGCAGCGAAGACTTGGAAGTGTTGCTGCGCCTGACCGGCAGCCTGCCGGTGCCGTTGTTCGATACCCAATTGGCTGCCGCTTATCTGAATCTTGGCTTCTCCATGGGCTATTCGCGCCTGGTGCAAGCCGTGCTGGATATCGAACTGCCCAAGGGCGAGACACGTTCGGACTGGCTGCAGCGACCGTTGTCCGAGACGCAGATCAGCTACGCCGCCGAAGACGCGCTGCACTTGGCCGAGGTGTACATCCGCCTGCGTCCGCAGCTGTCCGACGATAAATACGCCTGGGTGTTGGACGACGGTGCCGAATTGGTCGCCAACCTGCGCCGCGAAGTCGACCCGTACGAGGTGTACCGCGACGCCAAGCTGGCGTGGAAACTCTCACGTGCCCAACTCGCCGTGCTGCGTGAGCTGTGTGCCTGGCGCGAGCAGCAAGCCCGCGCCCGTGACCTGCCGCGCAACCGCATCATCCGCGAACACTCGTTGTGGCCCCTGGCCAAATCCCAGCCGGATAACCTCGCCGCCCTGGGCAAGATCGAAGACATGCACCCGCGCACCGTGCGTCAGGACGGCCAGTTCCTGCTCGACCTGATCAAACGTGCCGGCAGCGTGCCGATGGACCAATGGCCACCCGCCGTTGCCGAGCCTTTGCCGGTGGATGCCGCGGCGTTGATCAAGCAACTGCGCGCCTTGGGCCAAACGTTCGCCGAGCGCCTGGACATGGCACCGGAATTGATGCTGCGCAAGAAAACCCTCGAGGCCCTGGTCAAAAGTGGCTATCCCGATGGGCCTTATAAATTGCCAGACTCGCTGCGTGGCTGGCGCCGCGAGTTGATGGGCCAGGCGCTGCTCGACAGCCTGGCCACTGCCGGAGAACAGCCTTGAAACGTATTTGCTCCATCTATCGCAGCAAGAAAAAAGACGGGATGTATCTCTACGTGCTGAAAAGTGATGCCTTGGAGCGCGTGCCTGAACCCTTGATGGAAGCCTTCGGCAAGGCGCATCACGCGTTTGACATGGTGCTGACGCCGGAGCGCAAACTGTCCCGTGAGGACATCGCCGTGGTCCTGGAAAACCTCGACAAGCAGGGCTACCACCTGCAAATGCCGCCGGCCGAGGACGAGTACATCGAACACTTGCCCGAAGAGCTGCTGCGCCGTAACGACCCGATGTGATGGGTGAGTGCCCTGTTCAGGGCACAGTCTTCAATGGAATCGTATAAGTGGGCGGTGGCCGTAAGGATGCGGGCGGCCGTCCGTATTGTTTTTGAAAGGTTTGAACCATGCGTGTTCTGATTGCTGAACAGGATCACCCGCTCTACGCCCGATTGCTGGGTGACCTGGCCCCGGACCTTGAGGTGCTGACCAGCGGCGACTCCGCCGAACTGTCGCGCCTGGCCGCTGATTGCCCGGTATGGCTGGGCCAGCCCGACCTGCTGGCGACGTTGTTGCGCCAGGGCCATCACCCGCAATGGCTGCAGTCGACCTGGGCTGGCATTACGCCGCTGCTGGCTGAAGGCTTGCCGCGCGACTACCGCCTGACCCGCGCGGTCGGCATCTTTGGCCAGGTCATGGCTGAATTTGTCCTCACCTATATGCTCGGCCACGAGCGCGAAGTGTTGGCGCGCCTGGTCAGCCAGGTCGAGCGCAAGTGGGACAACCGCTTGGGCCAGAGCCTGGCGGGGCGCAAGGCGTTGATCGTCGGCACCGGCGATATCGGCCAGAGCGTTGCCGGGTTCCTCGTGCCGTTTGGCGTGAAGCTGTATGGCATCGCAAGCGAAGCGCGTGAGCAGGCACCGTTTCTCGAAGTGGCTGGGCTCGACCAACTGGGCCGGCTGGTGGGGGAGGTGGACTACGTGATCAACCTGCTGCCCAACACGCCGAACACCCATGATGTGTACGACGCAGCGCTGTTCAAGCAATTCAAGCCGACGGGGTTGTTTATCAACGTCGGGCGCGGTGTGGCGGTGGTGGATGCTGACTTGGTCGAGGCCTTGAAGGAAGGGCATTTGGCGGGCGCAGTCATCGATGTCTGCCGTCAGGAGCCGCTGCCGCAGCGTCATCCGTTCTGGACCGCCTGGGGGTTGTTGTTGACGGGCCATAGCTCGGCGCCGACTTCGCCGCAATTGATGGTGGAGTTGTTCCTACAGAACCTGCGCGCGTACCAGGCCAAGGAAGCGCTGCGCGGCGAAGTGGATTTCGACCGCGGTTACTGACACAACGCTCCCACAGGGGATCTCGGCCAGGTTTAGAGGCTGAAATCACCTTCCGACACCAGCTCGCTCAACGGCCGGCGCGGGCTTGGCACTTCACGGCCTTGCAGGTATTCCGGCAAGGTCGACTTGTCACCCAGCTTGCCAATCGCCACGGCTGCATGCAGCGCATAACCGTCTGGAATCTTCAGCTCTTTGCGGGTCAGCTCCTGATCGAAGCCGGCCATGCCGTGGGTGTGCCAGCCGCTGAGGCTGGCTTGCAACGCCAGGTGGCCCCAGGCCGAACCCGTGTCGAAGGTGTGCCACAGCGCCGGGGTTTCTTCGGTGGCGCCCGGGGCGGTGAATTCGGTTTTCGACGCGATGATCACCAGGGCCGACGCGTGTTGCGCCCAGCCACGGTTGAATTCATTCAGCAAACCCAGGAAACGCTCCCAGTCCGGCGTGTCGCGGCGCGCGTAAAGAAAACGCCATGGCTGTGAGTTGTAGGCGGACGGCGCCCAGCGTGCGGCTTCAAAGAAACTCAGCAGGGTTTCCTGGGAGATGGTTTCGCCGGTGAAGGCGCGGGGTGACCAGCGGTCGGTGAACTGGTTATGGATCGGATAGTCGGCAACACGTGTCATGGAGCAGTTCCTGATCGTCAATTCGGCGTTCAAAGTTACTGCGCGCCCACTAGACTGACAAGTGGTGTTACACCGCCAGTCGTAAGCGCTTGGCCCCAGGGGCCGTGGGCACTAGACTGGCGGCCTTTTCACCTACCGATACTGATGTAGAGCCATGGCCGCCAAAGTCGAACCTTTCTGGATACGCAAAACCCTTGAACACCTCGACCAGGAGGAGTGGGAGTCGTTGTGCGACGGCTGTGGCCTGTGCTGCCTGCAGAAGCTCGAGGACGAAGACGACAACAGCGTCTATTACACGCGTATCGCCTGTAAACTGCTGGACCTGAACACCTGCCAGTGCACCGACTACCCCAACCGCCGTGCGTCGGTGCCGGACTGCATCCAGCTCACCCCCGGCCAGGCGGATCAGTTCAAATGGCTGCCGCCGACCTGCGGCTATCGTCTGGTCAGCGAACGCAAGGACCTGCCACTGTGGCACCACTTGGTCTGCGGCGACCGTGATGCTGTGCACCAAGAACGCATTTCCCAGTCCGGGCGCATGCTCAGCGAAGGCAGCGTGCCCGAGGACGACTGGGAGGATTACCTGATTTTCCGTGCGGGCTAAAAAGGAGTGTGTATGAAGGGGGGGCGGCTGGGGGTGAGCCTGGTACTGCTGGCACTGAGCATGCCAGCGTGGAGCGCGAAGAAAATCGACTTGGATTATCACGTCAAACTCCTGCCCCAGAGCGATCAGGCCGAGGTGCGCGTAAACCTGTCACAGGGCTCGGCGGTGCGCAGCCTGAACTTTGACCTCGGCCACGACGGTGACTACAGCGACTTCAAGGCCGATGGCCAGTGGAGCATCACTGAGCACCGTGGCCTGTGGCAACCCAGCGCCAACAAGGCCAGCCTGACCTACCGCGTGCGCCTCACCCACGCGCGCAAGCCCGGCATCTATGAAGCGCGCATGACGCCGAGCTGGGCGCTGTTTCGCGGCGAAGACCTAGTGCCCCCGGCGCGGCTCGACCAGCAAGACGGTGTCGAGTTGGTCTCCCGGCTGGTGTTCGAACTGCCGGCAGGCTGGAAAAGCGTCGAGACCGTATGGCCGCGTATCGGCAAGAACAAATTCCGCATTGATAACGTCTCCCGCCTGTTCGACCGGCCCACCGGCTGGATGCTCGCCGGTACCCTCGGCAGCCGTCGCGTACGCCTGGGCGAGACGGAAGTCACCGTGGCCTCGCCCAAGGGCCAGGCCATGCGGCGCATGGATGTGCTGACGTTGCTGACTTTTGTCTGGCCGCAGGTGGAAGCAGCGTTCCCGCGTCATCCGGCCAAGCTGCTGGTGGTGGGCGCCAGTGACCCGATGCGCCGTGGTGCGTTTGCGGCACGCGACTCGATCTACCTCAATAGCCGCACGCCGCTGGTCGGCGAAAACGGCAGCAGCGCGTTGATCCGTGAAGTGGTGCAGGCGATTGGGCGCTTCAACGATCACGACACCAGTGACTGGGTCAGCGAGGGTTTGGGCGAGTATTACGCAATTGAACTGCTGCGCCGAGCCGGAGGCATTACTGATGAGCGGTATGAGGCCATCCAGGCGCGCCTGGCGAAGGAAGGCAAGGACGTGACCAGCCTGCGCGGCGAGCACGCCAGCGGCGCGACGGTGGCACGGGCGGTGGTGGTGTTGCAGGAGTTGGATCGCGAGATTCGGGTGAAGACCCACAACAAACGGTCGCTGGATGACCTGGCTCAGGCGGTGATGCGGACAGACAGCATCACCACGGCGGAGTTTGTAAAGCTGGCTGAGAGCATTATTGGCGAGCCCTCAGTGGTGCTCGACAGCAAATTATTGCGTTGACGCAAATCATTGTGGGAGCTGGCTTGCCTGCGATAGCGGTCTATCAGCTACTGAACCAGCAACCTGACACACTGCTATCGCGGGCAAGCCCGCTCCCACATTTAACCGAGTTCGGCTGGACTACTTGGTTGCTTTTTCAGCCGCCACTTCCGCCTTGGTCTTCAAGTTCTGCAACTCTTCCCCGGCCCGCTCGATCTTCGCACGTACCGTGTTCATTTCCTGGCGGCCCTGTGCAAGTTTGTCCTTGAGCGAACTGTGCCCGGTGAACCCACGCGCCAGCGCCACACCGCCGATCGCCACTTGGATCAAGCCGAAAATCCCGCCACGGCGCAGGCCTTTGCCCACCATCATCACGCCACCCGCCACCGAGCCGATGCGTTCCCAACCGTGCACGTTTTGCTGCGGCTGCGTTTCAAACGGGGTGTGTTCGATGATAGGGCGCAAGGTTTTGCTGTCGCTCATGATCTGTCTCCAACGTTGGCTAGTGATATGTAGCTGACTGCTGGCACTTGCCGGATGTTCCGAAAAAATCAGTACTTGGGGCCCGAACGGGTGTTGTTGCCCTTGGCCAGTCGATCGTAGAGCACCACGTTGACGGTGGCGGCGAGGTTCATGCAGCCGGTGGTCGGGATGTAGACCACGTCTTCGCACCAGTCGCGGATCTCTTTGTCGAGGGAGCCGTCTTCCGGTCCGAAGATGTACAACGCGCGGTCGGGGTGGGTGTATTCAGGCAACGGGCGAGCGCCTTCCACCAGCTCCACGGCGACGGGGATGCAGCCCAGGGGCAGGATCTTTTTCAGGTCATCAATGCCGATCAGCGGAATGTCATGGTGGACTTTCTTGGTGTCGGTAATGAAATCCCGGGCGCGCTCGTAGCGCACGCCGGTGTAGAACACCGAGGCCACGCCGTAGCAGCCGGCGGCACGCATGACCGAGCCGACGTTTTCGGGGGATTTGGGGTTATACAGACCGATGCAGCTGTAGCGTTTATTGCCCACGGGGAAGGGTGCCTTGGAGGAAAACGGCGATTATACGGCCTGGAAGTGATGCATTGCTTGGGCGATCGCCTTCGCGAGCAAGCCCGCTCCCACATTTTGATTTGTGAACACCTTCAAAATGTGGGAGCGGGCTTGCTCGCGAAGAGGCCAGACCAGGCAAAGAAGATCTTCAGTCGTCTTTCTTCATAAGGCCAGCCAACGCCGCAAACGGGTTATGCGTCGCCTTGGCAATCGTCGGGCTGCTGGTGGAGCCTTCGCCGAAGTACTGCTGGTCGGTGTAGCGCGAGTGTTCGTTGTCGTGGCAATACAGGCAGAGCAACTCCCAGTTGGAACCGTCCTGGGGATTGTCATCATGATTGTGGTTGCGGTGGTGTACGGTCAGCTCACTCAGGCGTTTGCCGGCGAACTCACGGGCGCAGCGGCCGCACACGTGGGGGTACATCTTCAAGGCTTTGTCGCGATAGCCCATTTCCCGGTCGCGCTGGGCATCGGCGAGGATACGATCCAGCTTGGCGGTGTGGGAGGGCGGGTTGGTCGAGCTCATCATGGCTCCTGGCTATTGGGTGGTTCACGGATAAGGTTGATTCTAGCCGCTTGCGTTGTAAATGACCGCTTCACTTTATCGATAAGGAGCTGAACATCATGCGTCTGCAATCATGGACTGTTGCGTTGTTGCTGTGTGGGGTGGTTGCCCAGGCCCAAGCGTTCTCCACGCCAAAGCCCGGCCAAGTGATCGAGGTTGCACTCGAACAATTGCACCCGACCCAGGCCGTGGTGGGCTTCGACCAGGTCTATTACAGCCTTGGGCTGTTCGCCGACAAACCCGCCAAGGCCTTCGATGAGTACTGCGAAACCAACGGCCAAGGCGAAGCTGACAAAGTGCCCAAGGACGCAGAACTGCACAAACCCTCCAGTTTCACCTGCAAGGACCCGGTGGGCACTCATCCCGAGGACATGAAAACCGTGGTGGTCGGCCCCGCTGGCCAGCTGTACCTGACCGACGGTCACCACAGCTTCACCACTTTATGGGAAGTGCCCGGCGGTGGCCCTCGGTTGAAGATGTGGGTCAAGGTGACCGACGACTTTAGCAGCAGCCCGACTTTGGCGAGCTTCTGGCAGCGTATGGAAGCAGCGCGCAAAGTCTGGCTCAAGGACAACAGGGGCCAGACGCTGCCGCCCGAGCAGTTGCCCGCGCACCTGGGCTTCAAAAACCTGCAGGACGACACCTTCCGCAGCCTGGTGTATTTCACCCGCAAGGCGGCCTATGGCAAGCCGGACGCTGGGGAGATCGCACCGGAGTTCCTGGAGTTTTACTGGGGCAACTGGTTACGTACGCAGATTGACTTGAGTGCCTTCAATCTGAACAAGAAGGGCGGCTACAAGGACGCCATTGAGGCCGTTGCTAAGCGGATGGTCAGCCTGGCGCCGGGGTCGCAGGTCGGGGATAGCGGTTTTACCGCCCATCAGCTGGGTGGCATGCCGAAACTGGATCGGGATGAGCTGGAAAAAACCGTCGACAAAAAAGTGCCGTACGTGATCGATTACCGCAATTCCCAAAACTGACGCCGATCAAAAATGTGGGATCTTTGGTGTCCTGACAATCGCGGCTCAACTCTTGAGCTTCTCCGCAATCCAGATGGTGTGCCGCGTGCCCTTGTTGCCATGGGCAAACACCTGCACTTCCTCGGCCTTGAAACCGGCCTTGCGCAGTTTGTCGCTGAACAGCTTGTCAGCGCTGGCCGACCATACGGCCAGCACGCCTTTGGGGCGCAGGGCCTTGGCGCAGGCGGCCAGGCCACCGGCGGAGTACAGCCAGCTGTTGGCTTTTTGCGTGAGGCCTTCGGGGCCGTTGTCGACGTCCAGCATGATCGCGTCAAAGCCCTGGGGCTCGACTTGCAGCACCTTGGCCACATCTTCCATACGGATCACTGTGCGCGGGTCCAGTAGCGGGCGGCCGGATTTTTCTCCCAGCGGCCCACGGTTCCATTCCACGACGCCCGGCACCAACTCTGCAACCACCACTTCGGCGGTCTTGCCCAGGTGCTTCAGGGCTGAAGCCAGGGTAAACCCCATGCCCAACCCGCCGATCAACACCCGCGAATCCGGGCGCCCGGCGACCTTGCGGCAGGGAATTTCCGCCAGGGCATCTTCGGAACCGTGCATACGTGTGTTCATCAACTGGCCGCCGTCACCGCCCTGGATCTTGATGACAAAATCTTCACCGTATTCGAACAGGCACAAGGCACCGCCGTTGTCGGGGATCGGGGTGGTGTCGAGCAGAACGAAACGTTTCATGGAAATCTCATTGGGAAGGGCATTCTTGCGCGGTTGGGAGTAGCCTTGTGACATTCCGGTCAGGCCATGGAGCCATCGATGAAGTGCAGCATTCTAACGGTCATTGTGTTGAGCGCGCTCGCATCCGGTACAGCGCAGGCTCAAGAGTTGCAAACCGTACCGATCGCGCCGGCCCCTACGCCAGGTGCGCCGGGCACCCCGACGCCGACGCTGTACCCGCAAGTCACCCCGCCGACCGTGCCCAAGACCAACGGCTCGCCGCCCTTGGCGCCTATCGTGCTGCCGACGCCGCCGAAGGACCAGACGGTGCCTGGACTGCAGCAAAACGACAGCAAACCGAAGACGCCCGGCGGTTAAAACTGCTGCGATAACAATTGCCCATCGGCCATGCGCAGGCGCTTGGACAGGGCGATGGCAATCGCGCGGATGATCTTGGCGGCAACCCTGGGGGTTTCGTTGAGCATCTTTTCCAGGGCGTCCTTGCCCAGGTTGAGCAGCACGCAGTCACTGGCCGCCACGCAACTGGCGGAGCGCCGCTCGCCATCAAGCACCGCCATTTCACCAAAGGCCCGGCCACTGCGCAGGGTAGCGATGGTCAGGCGTTGGCCGTCGCTGTTGGTTTTTTGCACCGCCACCTGGCCGCTGTGGATGATGCACATGAAAGTGCCGGCGTCGCCCTCTAGGAAAATCGCTTCGTCACGGGCAATGCTGCTGATATTGAAGTAGCCGGCGGCGACATGAAAATCTTCCGGCAATAGCGGGTCGAACAGGCCGCAGTCCATGAGCATGTCGCGGATTTCGTCGTTGAGAAGCGTGGGTAGTGTCATGGCTGCAGTATTGATCCATCAATCATGTAGGGCGGTCCTGTGTTCAGACAGAACCGCCGCCCTAAGTTCCTTAAACCAGCCCCAGTGCCTTGAACACAAAGCCATATTCGAGTGCTACGTCACGTAATCCCTGGTAACGACCGCTCATGCCACCATGGCCGGCGCCCAATTCGGTCTTGAGCAGCAACAGGTTGTCGTCCGTCTTGGTGTCGCGCAGCTTGGCCACCCACTTGGCCGCTTCCCAATACTGCACGCGACTGTCGTTGTAGCCGGCGATCACCAGCATGGCCGGGTAGGCTTGGGCGCTGACGTTTTCGTACGGCGCATAGGCCTTGATGCGCGCATACACCTCGGGCTCTTGCGGGTTGCCCCACTCGTCGTACTCGGTGATGGTCAACGGCAATTCCGGGTCGAGCATGGTGTTAAGCACGTCGACGAAAGGCACTTCGGCAATCGCCGCCTGGAACAGCGCCGGACGCTGGTTAAGCACGGCGCCGATCAACAGGCCGCCGGCACTGCCGCCGCTGATCGCCAGTTGTTTGGAGGTGGTCAGGCCCTTGGCGATCAAGTGTTCGGCGCAGGCGATAAAGTCGCTGAAGGTGTTCTGCTTGTGCTCCTGCTTGCCATTGCGGTACCAGGCCTCGCCCAGCTCACCGCCGCCGCGCACATGCGCAATGGCGAAGGCCACGCCACGGTCGAGCAGGCTCAGGCGTGCGTGGGAAAACCACGGGTCGAGGCTCGAACCGTAGGCGCCATAGCCGTACAGGTACAGCGGCACCGGCTTGCCCAACTGGTCGCGCTTGACCACCAGGCTGATCGGCACCTGTGTGCCGTCCGCCGAAGTCGCCCACAGGCGCTGGCTGACGTAATCGTCGGCATTGAACACGCCAAGCACCGGGGTTTCCTTGAGCACCTGCTGTGCGCCGTTGGCCAGTTCCAGCTGGCGAACCTGGGCCGGGCGGTTAAGCGCCTCATAGCGCAGGCGTATCTTATCGCTGACAAATTCCAGGCTGTTTTGAACGTAGAGGCTGTAGGCGGCGTCGGGCAATTCCACTCGATAAGCTGGCACGCCTTGCGGGTGAACTTCGATCACGGGCAGCCCACCTATGCGCAGGCTCAGGGTCATGGCGCGGGCATTCAGGCTCACGCCGTCGAGCATGACGTCATCGCTGTGGGGGATCAGGTTTTGCCACTCTGCCTCGGTCGGCACGTCGCCAATGTCGGTCGCCACGAACAATGCGTAGTTGATGCCATCACGGTTGCTGCGGATAAACCAGGTCCACGCGCCATTCAACTGACCGTGGTCGACATCGTATTCATGGTCTTCGACCCGTGGCGCCAGGCAGGTAAAGTCCAGCTGCGGCTGGTCGGCGTCCAGCGCCCAGATTTCGCTGGTGGTCTTGCTGCCCAGCGCCAGCAGCAACTGGCGCTCGGAGCTGGAGCGGTAGCAATGCAGGAAGAAACGCCCGTCCGGCTCATGGAACACTTCCTGCGCCGCCGTGCCATCCAGGCGATAGCGGTAGAGCTTGTGCGGACGGTGGGTGTCGTCCAATTCGCCGAAGAACAGGGTCAGGCTGTCATTGGCCCAGGTCATGCTGCCGTCGCAGTCCTGGAACTCCAGTTCACTGACCTTGCCACTGGCCAATTCCTTCACGTACAGGGTGTAGACCTCTTCACCGCTGGTATCGAGGCTGTAGGCCAGGCGCTGGTGGTCGGGGCTGATGCTGAACGCGCCAAGGGAGAAGAAGCCGCCATTGGCCAGTACGTTCGGGTCGAGCAGCAATTCTTCGCTGCTGTCATCCACTTGGTTGCTGTCGTCGTCCGGGCGGCGGCAGCGGTAGTGGCGGGCGTATTCGTCACCGGCGGTGGTGCGGGTGTAGTACAGATACAGTCCCCAGGGCGAGGGCAGCGACAGGTCAGTCTCAAGAATGCGCCCCTTGATCTCCTCGAACAGGCTCTCGCGCAGCGCCTGCTGGTCGGCGAGCTGGGCTTCCTGCCAGGCGTTTTCGGCCTTGAGGTAATCGAGCACCTCAGCGCTGTCACGCGTTTGCAGCCAGGCGTACGGATCTGGGCCTTGGGCCTTGCGGGCAATCGGGGGTGTCGACATAGGCATGGATTATTCTCTATCTGGCAGACGGTGGCAGGCATTGCAGCCGCGACACGCAAAAGCCGTTATCATAGCCGCCTGTTTGCCAACCTTGCCATGGACACCATGACCGAGAACGACTATCTGACCGCTTGGGGCCTTTACGCCTTCGCTGCCTTGGGCTGCCTGTTGGTGTGGTGGCGCATGACCCGCTGGATCTGGCGCTGGCTGCGCGAGCCGTTGCAACTGCTGATGGCGGTGCTGCTGTTCAGCCCGACCATCGTCGATCCGGTCAAGACCCAGTTCGCGCCGGCCGTGGCCATTACCGCCCTGGACCTGGTGCTCAAGGTCGGCAACAACGCCTGGCGGGCCATTTCCGATTTGTTCATGTACACCATGATCGCCTTTGGCGTGTACCTCGTGATCGTATTGATCCGCTGGCCCATCGAGCGCGCCGCCAACGCCCGCCGTGAGCGCAAGGCCGCCGCCGATGCGGCACTGGCCGCTGAACCTGAAAGCGATGACGATGACGTGCCTTTCCGCCGTCCTGCGCCTGTGAGCGGTATGCGGGTCGAACCGCGCCTTTAACGTTGTAGCGAGAGCCCTGGCATGTGTGAATTATTGGGCATGAGTGCCAACGTCCCCACCGACATCGTGTTCAGCTTTACCGGGCTGATGCAGCGCGGTGGGCGCACTGGCCCGCACCGCGACGGTTGGGGCATTGCGTTTTATGAAGGGCGTGGCCTGCGCTTGTTCCAGGACCCGGCCGCGAGCAGTGAGTCGGAAGTCGCGTTGCTGGTGCAGCGTTACCCGATCAAAAGTGAAGTGGTGATTGGCCATATTCGCCAGGCCAACGTCGGCAAGGTCAGCCTGGCCAATACCCATCCGTTCGTGCGCGAACTGTGGGGGCGCAACTGGTGCTTCGCGCATAACGGCCAGCTGGCAGACTTCAATCCCCGCGCCACGTTCTACCGCCCGGTGGGCGATACCGACAGCGAAGCGGCGTTCTGCGATTTGCTCAATCGCGTGCGCGAAGCCTTTCCTGAGCCGGTGGAGATTGAGAAAGTCTTGCCGGACCTGATTGCCGCCTGTTCCGAGTACCGCAGCAAAGGTGTGTTCAACTGCCTGCTCAGCGATGGCGACTGGCTGTTTTGCTACTGCTCGACCAAATTGGCGCAGATTACCCGCCGCGCACCTTTTGGGCCGGCGCGCTTGAAAGATGTCGACGTGATCGTCGATTTTCAGGCCGAAACCACACCCAATGATGTCGTCACCGTGATCGCCACCGAGCCTTTGACCGACAACGAAAACTGGACCCGTTACGAACCGGGCCAATGGAGCCTGTGGCGACGCGGTGAATGCGTCAGCCAGGGCATCACCGAGTAAGGATATCGACCATGTTGCTCAGTTATCTGCGGTTGGTGCTGTTTGCCATCGGCCTGTTGGTCGGCGTGCAAGTGCCCGGGTTTATCAACGACTACGCCAAGCGCGTCGAGGCTCACCTGATCGAGGCCCAGACGGGCCTGAGCGGGTTCGAAACCACCGCGCGGCAGTTCTTCAACGGTGACTTGCAGGCGTTGGTGGCGCATTACCGCGCCAGCGATGATCCTGTGTTCCAGAGCGACGCCAACAGCCTGGGCGCCATGCTTGACCGCCAAGTGGCGTTGGATAAGCAGTTCCAGGCGATGCAAGGGCCTTGGTACATCCGCGCCCTGCAAGTGGCGGTGGCGGCGGACCCGGATATTCGCCAGGAAACCTGGAATGGCTACAGCTACCAGATCCTGCTGACTCCCGAAGCCATGGGCTGGGGGTTGGGCGGGGCGATGCTGTTGTCGTTTGGCATCGAATGCCTGTTCCGCCTGATCGACTGGGTGGTGTTGGGCGGCAAGCGCCTGCGCCAGAGCCGGCCGATTGAAGAGCGTGACCTCAAAGGCCTCTAAAGACCGACGCGGTCAAATGTGGGAGCTGGCCGCAGAGGTATAGCGAGTCTCTGCGTAGCAGCTGTCGAGCTTGGCGAGGCTGCGTCAGCGGTGTATCAGACAGACCGCAAACGCAGCCTCGCCAAGGCTCGACAGCTGCTACGCGATATCACATTTAGAATGTGTAGATACCGATGGCTATCGCAGGCAAGCCAGCTCCCACAGTTTTAATCGAGTTGAGCCAGCACCATCCGCTCCTCGCCGACTACCCCGGCATAGCGGGCAACGACTTTCTGACACAACCCCACAATCTCCTCCACCAACTCCACCCCCACGCGCCACGACACCACCACCTGCAAGTTCGGCAAGCGCTGCGCCATCGGCAACATCACCAATTCCCCGCGCGCCAGCTCTTCGCTGACCAGCACCGGCGGCAACGCGCCAATCCCAAAGCCATCGCGCAGCAAGCGGGTAATCGCCGACACCGAGTTCACGCAGTTCATCCGCGGCGCGGCCACGCCGTTGGCCTGCATCAGGCTGATGACGTCCTGGTGCGGGTGGGAATTTTTCGAGTAGGTGATGATGCGCTCCTGGGCCAGTTCGGCGAGGGAGGCGTAATCCCGGTTGTAGATCGACTGGCTGGCGACGATCCAGGCCATGGGGTGGCTGGCAAGCTCCAGGCTGCGTACGGTTTCGAGGCGCAGCAGGTCGGTTTGCAGGATCAGGTCGAGAAAGCCTTTTTGCAGCTGATCGCTGAGGTTCAGCGCGGTATCGGCGACCAATTCGATTTCTACCAATGGGAAATGGTCCATCAGTTCCGCCACCAGCGGGCTGAGCCACGTGTGGATCACCGTGTCCATGGCGCCGATGCGGATGCGCCCGACCTTGCTGCTGGTGGTCTCCAGGGATTGCTTCAACCCCTGCATCGTCACCATCATCTGCTCGGCATAATCGAGTACCTTCAAGCCTTCCGGGGTCAGGCTCACGCCGCGAGAGTCGCGCAGAAACAACTTCACCCCCAGCTCGCTTTCCAGCACGGCAATGCGGCTTGAGATCGAGGCCTGGGTGGTGAACAACTTCTCGGCGGTCAGGCGGAAGCTCTTGAGCTTGGCCACCCAGACGAAGGTTTCGAGGAACTTCAAATTCATGGGATCAACTTTTTCTTATGCATGGATCGGTTTTTATTAGTTGGACGCCGCACCGGGCCAGCGCCAAAAATCGAGCTATTCCACGATAAGCGCCGTTGGGGTGTCAGGACAAGTTGCGAGTTCTGCGTAAAAAATCCCACACTACAAAAAAACAAAGCCTACAGGAGCACCTACCGTGAGCCGCTTGCTACTGAATTGCGATATTGGCGAAAGCTTCGGCAACTGGACCATGGGTCTGGACGCCGAGGTCATGCCGTTCATTGATTGCGCCAACGTGGCGTGCGGCTTTCATGCCGGCGACCCGAGCATCATGCGCAAAACCGTCAGCCTGGCGCTCAAGCACGGCGTGCAAATCGGCGCGCACCCGGCCTACCAGGACCTGCAAGGCTTCGGCCGTCGCTCCATGGCTTACACGCCGCAGGAAATCCAGGACCTGTTGCATTATCAGATCGGCGCCCTTGAAGGTATCTGCCGGGCGCAAGGCGGGCGGGTCAGCTACGTCAAACCCCACGGCGCGATGTACAACGACATGATGGCCAACCCTGTGCAGTTGCGCGCCGTGATCCAGGCCGTCGCCGCTTATGGCGAGCTGCCGCTGATGCTGCTGGCCACTCGCGACAACAGCGTGGCCCAGGCGTTGGGTAACGAATATGGGGTGACCCTGTGGTTCGAAGCCTTCGCCGACCGGGCCTACGACAACAATGGCCATCTGGTGTCCCGCCAGTTGCCCGGCGCGGTGCACCACGATTCCGAGACCATCGTGCAGCAGGCCCTGACCATTTCCCGTGGCGAAGCACTCACCGCCAGCGACGGCAGCCCGCTGGTCTTACAGGCCAATACCCTGTGCGTGCACGGCGACAACGCCAGTTCGGTCGCGGCGGTACAGCGCATCCGCGAGGCGTTGAAACCAGCATGAAGCCACGGATTGAAGTGGTGGCCATTGACGGCCTGATGGTGCGTCTGTTCGATGTGATCGCCGAAGCCAATATGCCGTGGATGCTCGCGGCTACGCAGCGCCTGCGCAGCGCTTTTGGCGCGGCACTGGTGGACCTGGTGCCGTCCTACACCACCTTGATGGTGCATTACGACCTCTGCGCATTGAGCCCAGCCCAGGCACGGGAGCTGATCACTCACGCCCTCACCGACCTGCAACCGCAAGCCCAGGGCGGCGGCCAGCGCCACGTGCTGCCGGTGTGGTACGACCTGAGCGTCGGCCCGGAATTGACCTTGCTCAGCCAGCGCAGCGGGCTGGCCATCGACGACGTGATCCGCCGCCACAGTGCCCACGAATATCAGGTGTTCGCCCTTGGCTTCGCGCCTGGCTTTGCCTTTATGGGGCTGGTGGATGAAATCCTCGCCACGCCACGCCTCAGCACCCCGCGCAAGCGCGTGGCAGCCGGCAGCGTGGGCATCGCCGAACGGCAAACTGCCGCCTACCCGGTGGTATCCCCGGGCGGCTGGAACCTGATCGGCCGCACCCCGGCCAAGCTGTTCGACCGCGATCGCGACGGCTACAGCCTGATGCAGCCGGGCGACACCGTACGTTTTGAACCGGTCGATCACGCCCAATTCATCAAATTAGGTGGCGATGACACGCCGTTGGAGGCGCAGGCATGAGTCGCTTGATCATCGAGGCCAGCACGCCGCTGTGCCTGCTGCAGGACGCCGGTCGCTTTGGCGTGCGCCACTTGGGCGTGACCCAGGGCGGCGCGCTGGATTGGGTGTCGATGTCCTGGGCCAACTGGCTGCTGGGCAACGCACTGGACGCGCCAGTGGTGGAAATCACCCTCGGCGGCCTTACCGTGCAAGCCGAGGATTATTGCCTGCTGGCTCTGGCCGGTGCGGACCTGGGCGCGTATGTCGACGAGCGCGCTATCAGCCCCGGCCGCAGTTTTATCCTGCAAAAGGGCCAGCGTTTGCGCTTCACCCAGCCCTTCAGTGGGGCGCGGGCGTACTTGGCAGCACCGGGCGGGTTTGATGCGCCGGATGTGCTCGGCAGCTGCGCCACCGTTGTGCGCGAGGAATTGGGCGGGGTAGACGGTTTTGGCAAGGCGCTGGCCGAAGGCGGGCGCTTGGCCTATTCCGGTACAGGCGGTGCAATGAAGGTGCTGAGTGCCCCGGAGGGGCCATCCGGTAAACCGCTGGACGTGATTGTCGGCGCGCAGATCGGCCAGTTCAGCGGCCAAAGCCTGTTCGACGCGTTCAACACCGAATGGGCCCTCGACAGTCGTGCTGACCGCATGGGCATGCGCTTGCTGGGCACGCCGTTGCAGTATCAAGGGCCGTCGCTGATTTCCGAGGGGATTCCGCTGGGGGCGATCCAGGTGCCGCCGGATGGGCAGCCGATTGTGTTGCTTAATGATCGGCAGACGATTGGGGGGTATCCGCGCCTGGGGGCGTTGACGCCGCTGTCGCTGGCGCGGCTGGCGCAGTGTTTGCCGGGGGAGAAGGTGAGGTTGGCGCCGGTCGTGCAGGAGACGGCGCATCGGCAGCACATCGACTTTTTGCAGCGTTTTGCAGAGTGCTAACAGCATCGCAGGCAAGCCAGCTCCCACATTTGAATGCATTTCAACGTTGGAATGCATTCTCCTGTGGGAGCTGGCTTGCCTGCGATGGCGTCGGTGAATACGCCGCCTATTTGGAGAGAAACCGCATCCCTTCTTCCAACCCCCGCAGGGTCAACGGATACATCTGATCCTCGACCAACTCCCGCACAATCCCCGTCGACGCCGTATACCCCCAGGTGTCCTTCGGATACGGGTTAATCCAGATCAGCTTCTTGTACTTGGCCATGAAACGCTGCATCCACACATACCCCGGCTCTTCATTCCAGTGCTCAACGCTGCCACCCGCCTGGGTAATCTCATACGGCGCCATCGACGCGTCGCCGATAAAGATCACTTTGTAATCAGCGCCATACTTGTGCAGCAGGTCCTGGGTTGACGTGCGTTCGGACGTGCGGCGCAGGTTGTTCTTCCACACCGATTCGTACACAAAGTTGTGGAAGTAGAAGTACTCCAGGTGTTTGAACTCGGTCTTGCACGCGGAGAACAGCTCTTCGCAGATTTTCACATGGGCATCCATCGAGCCGCCGATATCGAACAGCAGCAACAGCTTGATGGTGTTACGCCGCTCCGGGCGCATCTGGATATTCAACAGCCCGGCATCGCGGGCGGTGTGGTCGATGGTGCCGTCGATGTCCAACTCTTCCGCCGCACCCTGGCGCGCGAATTTGCGCAGGCGGCGCAGGGCGATCTTGATATTGCGCGTGCCCAGTTCGACCTGGTCGTCGAGGTTCTTGTATTCGCGCCGGTCCCAGACTTTCACCGCCTTGCCCTGGCGCTTGCCGGCATCGCCGACACGAATACCCTCGGGGTTGTAGCCGCCGGAACCGAACGGGCTGGTGCCGCCGGTACCAATCCACTTGTTGCCGCCGGCGTGGCGTTCCTTCTGTTCTTCCAGGCGTTTCTTGAATTCTTCGATCAGCTTGTCGAGGCCGCCGAGGGACTGGATTTGCGCGCGCTCTTCATCGCTCAGCGAGCGTTCGAACTCCTTGCGCAACCAGTCTTCGGGGATCAGTGCCTGCAGGTGGTCGTCGAGTTTTTCCAGGCCGTTGAAATACGCACCGAAGGCGCGGTCAAACTTGTCGAAATGCCGCTCGTCCTTCACCAATATCGCCCGGGCCAAGTAGTAAAACTCGTCCATGTCGGCGAAGGTCACGCGCTGTTTCAGCGCGTTGATCAGGTCGAGCAGCTCGCGCACCGACACCGGCACCTTGGCGGCGCGCATCTCGTTGAACAGGTTGAGCAGCATCAGCGATTACCGCGACGGCTCATGAACGCCAGACGCTCCAGCAACTGCACGTCTTGCTCGTTCTTCACCAGCGCACCGGCCAGCGGCGGGATGGCCTTGGTCGGGTCGCGCTCGCGCAGCACGGCTTCGCCGATGTTGTCGGCCATCAGCAGTTTGAGCCAGTCGACCAGTTCGGAGGTGGACGGTTTTTTCTTCAGACCGGGTACTTTGCGCACGTCGAAGAACACGTCCAGCGCTTCGCTGACCAGGTCTTTTTTGATGTCGGGGTAGTGCACATCGACGATTTTTTGCAGGGTGGTGCGGTCGGGGAAGGCAATGTAATGGAAGAAGCAGCGGCGCAGGAACGCGTCCGGCAGCTCTTTTTCGTTGTTGGAGGTAATGATGATGATCGGGCGCTTCTTCGCCTTGATGGTCTCGTCGATTTCGTAGACGTAGAACTCCATCTTGTCGAGTTCTTGCAGCAGGTCGTTGGGGAACTCGATGTCGGCCTTGTCGATTTCATCGATCAGCAGGATTACCCGCTCTTCGGACTCGAAGGCTTCCCAGAGCTTGCCCTTCTTCAAGTAGTTGCGCACGTCGTGCACCTTGTCCACGCCCAGTTGCGAGTCGCGCAGGCGGCTGACCGCGTCGTACTCGTAGAGGCCCTGATGGGCCTTGGTGGTGGACTTGATGTGCCAGGTGATCAGCTTGGCACCGAAGGATTCGGCCAGTTGCTCGGCAAGCATGGTCTTGCCCGTGCCAGGCTCGCCCTTGACCAGCAGCGGCCGCTCCAGGGTGATGGCGGCGTTGACGGCCAGTTTCAGGTCGTCGGTGGCAACGTAGGCCTGGGTGCCTTCGAACTTCATCGGTATTTCCTCGAATTCATCAATGGCCGGACTATACCGCGCAGCCCCGGCGACTGTGAACGCAGACGGGCTATTCAGTCTCTGAATGGTCAGTCAGGCCTAATCCGCTGAGGGCTTGGGCTGTTCATATCGCGCATTGAATGCCTGGATGAATCCATTACGCAAAATCGAGATAAAGGCCGAGAACGCGCTGACATCCTGCTGGTGCACGCTGCCACTGAGCTCGACGCGGGTGGCGAACTGGTTTTTGCTCTGGTTTTTCAGCACCGTCTCACTGGCGCCGACCACGGCTTCCCAGATCGAGCGGAAGATGTTCTTGTCCTTGTTCTCCACGTCCTGCTTCCAGTCGAACACTTCCACGTTGCGCAGCAGCGGTTTGATGTAACCCGTGAGTTGGCCTTTTTCGGCCTGGGCTTCGATCACCACGTCGCCAGTGCCGGCCTTGAAGTCGAACTTGCCGTAGGCCGAGGCGAAGTCATTCATGCGCTTGAGCTGCAGGTCGCGGGCGCGGAAGCGAAACTCGAATTCTTCAAAGTCGCTCAGCGGATCAAACGTCGCCGTGGCCTCCAGTGGCGCCTGGCCTTGCAGCAAGGCCTTGCCTTCGAAGCGTGCGTCGCGCTTGCCTTTGACGTCCACCACGTTGGTGAGGTTGTAGAAACTGGCGTTGACCGAGGTGGCGTTGATGTTCACCGGCGGTTTGGAATTGAAGTTGTGGAACGAAATCTTGCCGTCTTCAATGCGCATTTCATTCAGGGTGATCGGCAGCAGTTTGCTCAACTGTTCCTGCCAGTCGGTGCCTTTACCCGTCTGTGACGCCTGCTTGTTGGCGCCGCCGTCGACGAAGTTGACCTCCGGCTTGACGAAATGCCCCTCGGCGACCACCGCATGGTCGTACCACAACGAGTGCCAGCTCACGGCAAATTCGATCAACGGCGCGTTGACGAACGGTACGGGCACCTTGCCGTCGACCTTGACGATCTTCAGGCCATTGATGCGATAGGCTCCGCGCCACAACGCCAAGTCCACATCGGTGACTTCGCCACGGTAGTCACCCATGTCGGCGAGCTTTTCATTCAAATAGTTGCGCACCAGATAGGGCAGCGCGATGTTCAAGGCAACCAGTACCACCACCAGCCCGGCGACGGTCCATAGCGGCCAACTGTAACGACGTTTCATGGTGCAGATCTCCTGACAGTTAGGAGATTGACTGTTTTGAATGCGCCAACGTTCCTCCGACTGGACGCTTCGAGAGGTGAGGCATACCCTTGGTCCTTTCTGGAAACTGCCAAATAGGACCCGTCATGAGCCGTATCTTTGCAGACAACGCGCACTCCATCGGTAACACGCCCCTGGTTCAGATCAACCGGATCGCACCGCGTGGCGTGACCATTCTGGCCAAGATCGAGGGGCGTAACCCGGGTTACTCGGTGAAATGCCGCATTGGCGCAAACATGATCTGGGACGCTGAAAGCAACGGCAAACTCAAGCCGGGCATGACCATTGTCGAACCCACCTCCGGCAACACCGGCATCGGCCTGGCGTTTGTCGCCGCTGCCCGTGGCTATAAATTGCTGTTGACCATGCCGGCGTCCATGAGTATCGAGCGGCGCAAAGTGCTTAAGGCCTTGGGGGCAGAATTGGTGCTGACCGAACCGGCCAAGGGCATGAAGGGCGCTATCGAAAAGGCTGGCGAAATCGTCGCCAACGATCCGGCCACTTATTTCATGCCGGCTCAATTCGAAAACCCGGCGAACCCGGCGATCCACGAAAAAACCACCGGCCCGGAAATCTGGAATGACACCGATGGCGCCGTGGACGTGCTGGTCGCGGGCGTGGGGACCGGCGGCACCATCACCGGCGTGTCGCGCTATATCAAGAACATTCAGGGCAAGCCGATTCTGTCGGTGGCCGTCGAGCCGATCGTGTCGCCGGTGATCACCCAGGCGCTGGCCGGTGAAGAGATCAAGCCGAGCCCGCACAAGATCCAGGGCATCGGCGCCGGTTTCGTGCCGAAAAACCTCGACCTGTCGATGGTCGACCGCGTGGAACTGGTCACCGACGACGAATCCAAAGCCATGGCCCTGCGCTTGATGCAGGAAGAAGGGATTCTGTGCGGCATCTCCTGCGGCGCCGCGATGGCCGTGGCGGTGCGCCTGGCCGAGAAGCCGGAAATGCAAGGCAAGACGATCGTGGTGATTCTGCCGGACTCCGGTGAGCGTTACCTGTCGAGCATGCTGTTCAGCGATTTGTTTACCGAACAAGAAAACCAGGCTTGATGTGAATCAGCGCAGGTGAGCTAGGCCTTCTGCATACTGGCCCAAATGTTTATCATGGCCGGCTGCTACGTCTGCTGTTGGCCAGGCGCTTATTTCCAGGAGTTGCTGCATGACCTTTTCTTTGGCCGCCAAACTGTCGGTGTTGCTGTTGTTTATTGGCAGCACGCTGTATGTGCACCTGCGCGGTAAGGCCCGTTTGCCGATGTTGCGCCAATTCGTCAACCATTCGGCGCTGTTCGCCCCATATAACGCCTTGATGTACCTGTTCTCGGCGGTGCCGTCCAAACCTTACCTGGACCGCAGCAAGTTCCCGGAACTGGACGTGCTCAAGGACAACTGGGAAGTGATCCGCGAAGAGGCCATGCACCTGTTCGACGAGGGTTACATCCGCGCTGCCGAAAAGAACAACGACGCCGGCTTCGGTTCGTTCTTCAAGAAGGGCTGGAAGCGTTTCTACCTCAAGTGGTACGACAAACCCCTGCCGTCGGCCGAGGCACTGTGCCCGAAAACCGTGGCACTGGTGAGCAGCATTCCTAACGTGAAGGGCGCGATGTTTGCGCTGTTGCCGGGCGGCAGCCACCTCAACCCGCATCGCGACCCGTTTGCCGGCTCGCTGCGTTACCACCTGGGGTTGTCCACGCCGAATTCCGACGCCTGCCGGATCTTTGTTGATGGCGAGGAATACGCTTGGCGCGACGGTGACGACGTGATGTTCGACGAAACCTACGTGCACTGGGTCAAGAACGAAACCGAGCAGACCCGTGTGATTCTGTTTTGCGACATTGAGCGGCCGCTGAGCAACCGCGTGATGACCCGCGTCAATCGCTGGGTCAGCAAGCAGTTGGGCCGCGCGACGGCGCCGCAGAACCTGGATGACGAGCGGGTTGGCGGGATCAACCAGGCGTATGCCTGGAGCAAGACCTTCAGCGACACGTTCAGTGGTGTGGTCAAGCAGTGGAAGCGCAAGCATCCCAAGGCCTACCGGATTGCCCGGCCGGTGCTGGCGGTAGTCGTGCTGGTGCTGTTGTGGCGCTGGTTGTTCTGATCGGAGTGCGGTCAAAAATGTGGGAGCGGGCTTGCTCGCGAATGCGGAGTGTCAGTCGATACATACTTGACTGATACACCGCATTCGCGAGCAAGCCCGCTCCCACATTTGATTTGCAGTGTTGCTTAGGACGCGATCAGTTGGCGCAGTACATAGTGCAGGATGCCCCCCGCCTTGAAGTACTCCACTTCATTCAACGTATCGATCCGGCACAGCACCTCTAGCTTCTCTGTACTGCCGTCCTCCCGCGTAATCACCAGCGTCAGGTTCATGCGCGGCACGATCTCTGCGTCCGTCAGCCCAAGAATGTCGACCTTCTCCTTGCCCGTCAGCTTGAGCGACTTGCGGTTCTGATCCAGCTTGAACTGTAGCGGCAACACGCCCATGCCCACCAGGTTAGAGCGGTGAATCCGTTCGAAACTCTCGGCAATCACCGCCTTCACACCCAGCAGGTTGGTGCCTTTGGCCGCCCAGTCACGGCTTGAGCCTGTGCCGTACTCCTGGCCGGCAATCACCACCAGCGGCGTGCCCGAAGCCTGGTATTTCATCGCGGCGTCGTAGATCGGCATTTTCTCGCCGGTAGGGATATACAGCGTATTACCGCCTTCCTCGCCGCCGAGCATTTCATTGCGGATGCGGATGTTGGCAAAGGTGCCGCGCATCATCACTTCATGGTTGCCTCGGCGTGAGCCATAGGAGTTGAAGTCGCGTGGCTCCACGCCTTGTTCGCGCAGGTAACGGCCTGCAGGGCTGTCGGTTTTGATGTTGCCGGCGGGGGAGATGTGGTCGGTGGTGACCGAATCGCCCAGCAGGGCCAGCACGTTGGCGCCTTGGACGTCCTTGATGACCGGCAAGGGACCTGCGATGTCATCGAAGAATGGCGGGTGCTGGATGTAGGTGGAGTCCTTCTGCCACACGTAGGTGGCGGCCTGTGGCACCTCAATGGCTTGCCACTGTTCGTCACCGGCAAACACCTCGGCGTATTCCTTGTGGAACATGCCGGTGCTGACTTGGGCCACCGCGTCGGCGATTTCCTTGCTGCTCGGCCAGATGTCCTTGAGGTACACCGGGTTGCCGTCCTGATCGTTACCCAGCGGCTCGCTGCTGATATCGATGCGTACGGTGCCGGCCAGGGCATAAGCCACGACCAGGGGCGGTGACGCCAGCCAGTTGGTCTTGACCAGCGGATGCACGCGGCCTTCGAAGTTGCGGTTGCCGGAGAGCACCGACGCTACGGCAAGGTCAGCCTTCTGGATGGCTTTCTCGATCGGCTCGGGCAACGGCCCGGAGTTGCCGATGCACGTGGTGCAGCCGTAACCCACCAAGTCGAAGCCAAGTTTATCCAGATATTGGGTGAGGCCTGCTGCCTTGTAGTAATCAGTGACCACCTTGGAGCCCGGGGCCAGCGAGGTTTTTACCCATGGCTTGCGGGTGAGGCCCTTTTCCACGGCCTTTTTCGCCACCAGCCCGGCCGCCATCATTACGCTGGGGTTGGAGGTGTTGGTGCAGGAGGTGATCGCGGCGATCACCACGGCACCGTTTTTCAGGCGGTAAGTGCGGCCGTCGTATTCGTAGTCGGTTTCGCCCACCAGGTCAGCATTGCCCACGGCAACCCCGCCGCCACCTTCGCTTTCCAGGCGGCCCTCTTCCTTGTTGGTGGGTTTGAATTGCAGGTCGAGGAAGTCGCTGAATGCTTGGCCGACATTTGGCAGCGACACGCGGTCCTGTGGGCGTTTTGGCCCGGCCAGGCTGGCTTCGACGCTGCCCATGTCCAGCGCCAGGCTGTCGGTGAATACCGGCTCTTGGCCAGCGTTGCGCCACAGGCCCTGCGCCTTGGTGTAGGCCTCGACCAGTTTTACGGTTTCCGTAGGTCGGCCGGACAAACGCAGGTAGTCCAGCGTTACTTCATCCACCGGGAAAAAGCCGCAGGTGGCGCCGTATTCCGGGGCCATGTTGGCAATGGTCGCGCGGTCGGCCAGGGGCAGGTCGGCCAAGCCATCGCCGTAGAACTCGACGAATTTACCCACCACGCCTTTTTTGCGCAGCATCTGGGTCACGGTCAGTACCAGGTCGGTGGCGGTGATGCCTTCCTTCAATTTGCCGGTGAGCTTGAAGCCGATCACTTCGGGGATCAGCATCGACACCGGCTGGCCGAGCATCGCGGCTTCCGCTTCGATCCCGCCCACGCCCCAGCCGAGTACGCCGAGGCCGTTGATCATGGTGGTGTGGGAGTCGGTGCCGACCAAGGTGTCGGGGAAGGCGTAGGTGCGGCCGTCTTCGTCTTTGGTCCACACGGTGCGGCCGAGGTATTCGAGGTTGACCTGGTGGCAGATGCCAGTGCCCGGTGGCACCACGCTGAAGTTATCGAAGGCGCTCTGGCCCCAACGCAGGAAGGCGTAGCGTTCGCCGTTGCGCTGCATCTCGATGTCGACGTTTTGCTCGAAGGCGTCGGCGTTACCGAACTTGTCGACCATCACCGAGTGGTCGATCACCAGGTCCACCGGCGACAGCGGGTTGATACGCTGCGGGTCGCCACCGGCCTTGGCCACGGCGGCGCGCATGGCGGCCAGGTCGACCACGGCGGGCACACCGGTAAAGTCTTGCATCAATACCCGCGCCGGGCGGTACTGGATCTCGCGGTCGGACTGGCGCTCTTTGAGCCAGGCGGCGATGGCCTTGAGGTCGGCGCCGGTGACGGTCTTGTCGTCTTCCCAGCGCAGCAGGTTTTCCAGCAGCACCTTGAGGGACATGGGCAATTTATCCAGGTCACCCAGGCTCTTGGCGGCTTCGGGCAAGCTGAAGTAGTGATAGGTTTTGTCGTCGATCTGTAGGGTTTTAAGGGTTCTCAGGCTATCAAGGGATGACATTACATGACTCCTTATGGTCCGCACGGCTACGGACCTGACGGGACGAACAGAGCTTTCAACTTAGCCCTGTTTTCATTAGCAGGCTAATAACTGGACTCTATCGTTAAGTCCAAGGTTCCGAACTCGGCTATCATGCGCGCGTTTTCATGACAGGACTTGCGCTACAGCAAGCCCAGTTGCCAGGAGATTCAATGAACACCCTTTTTATGCACTGCCGTCCGGGTTTTGAAGGCGAAGTCTGTTCCGAGATCGCGGAGCACGCTGCGCGCCTGAACGTTTCCGGCTACGCCAAGGCCAAGACCGGCAGCGCTTGCGCCGAATTTGTCTGCACCGAAGAAGACGGCGCCCAGCGCCTGATGCACGGCCAGCGCTTTGCCGAGCTGATCTTCCCAAGGCAGTGGGCGCGCGGGGTATTCATCGACCTGCCGGAAACTGACCGCATCAGCGTGATCCTCGCTCACCTGCAGGGTTTCCCGGTGTGCGGCAGCCTGTGGCTGGAAATGGTCGACACCAACGACGGCAAGGAGCTCTCGAACTTTTGCAAAAAATTCGAAGTGCACCTGCGCAAAGCTTTATTGAACGCCGGCAAGCTGGTGGATGACCCGAGCAAGCCGCGCCTGCTGTTGACCTTCAAAAGCGGCCGTGAAGTGTTCATGGGCCTGGCCGAGCCGAACAACTCGGCCATGTGGCCGATGGGCATCCCGCGCCTCAAGTTCCCGCGTGACGCGCCCAGCCGCTCGACCCTCAAGCTGGAAGAGGCCTGGCACCACTTTATCCCCCGCGACCAATGGGACGAGCGCCTGCACGGCGACATGACCGGCGTCGACCTCGGCGCAGCGCCGGGCGGCTGGACCTGGCAACTGGTCAACCGCGGCATGCTGGTGACTGCCATCGACAACGGCCCCATGGCTGAAAGCCTGATGGACACAGGCCTGGTGCAGCATTTGATGGCAGACGGCTTCACCTTCGTGCCCAAGCAGCCGGTGGACTGGATGGTCTGCGATATCGTCGAGAAGCCTGCGCGTAACGCCGCGCTGCTGGAAACCTGGATCGGCGAGGGGCATTGCCGCGAGGCGGTGGTGAACTTGAAGCTGCCGATGAAGCAGCGTTACGCCGAAGTGAAGCGCTTGTTGGAGCGCATCGAAGACGGTTTCAAGGCGCGCGGCATTCGCGTGGAGATCGGCTGCAAGCAGCTGTACCACGACCGTGAGGAAGTGACCTGCCATTTGCGTCGGTTGGAAACTGCCAAGAAACCCAAAACCCGCTGACGGCGCAGTTCAAAATGTGGGAGCGGGCTTGCCCGCGATAGCGGTATAACAGTCGAAATTTATAGTGAATGTGCCCCTTATCGCGGGCAAGCCCGCTCCCACAGGAGAGCGGGTCTGTTTCAGGAGTGATGTATGAATCAGCCCCTCGATTTGCCCGTAGACGCTGTGCTGGACGCCACCGGCCTCAACTGCCCGGAACCGGTCATGATGCTGCACCAGCACATCCGCGACCTGCCGCCTGGCGGCTTGCTCAAGGTGATCGCGACCGACCCGTCCACGCGCCGCGATATCCCCAAGTTCTGCGTGTTTCTTGACCACGAACTGGTGGATCAGCAGGAGCAGGCCGGTACGTACCTGTACTGGATCCGCAAGAAGTCCGCTTAACCCCGCGCCTTGTCTGCGCGAATGCGCCGGCGTGCACTGCGCGCCAGGCGCACCAGCAACATCCCCGCCGCGCAGCTCAGGCCCACGATCAGCCCTTGCCATAAGCCGCTTGGGCCGCTCGGCTCGCCCAGCCAGTCGGTCAGGCCCAGGGCGTAACCCACCGGTAGCCCCACGCCCCAATACGCGAACAAGGTCAGCACCATGGTCACGCGGGTGTCCTGATAGCCACGCAGTGCGCCTGCCGCCGTGACCTGGATCGAGTCGGAGAACTGGAACAGCGCGGAGAACACGATCAACATCGACGCTAAGTGAATCACCACCGGGTCCGGGGTGTAGATCGCCGCAATCTGCTCGCGAAACACCAGCATCAGGCTGCAAGACACGCAGGCATACGCCAACGCAGTGCCCATGCCGACACCGGCGGCGAAGCGCGCTTCACGCGGTTCGCCACGGCCCAGGGCTTGGCCGACGCGCACGGTGACGGCCATGCTCAAGGAGTAGGGGATCATGAACACCAGCGAGCTGACGTTCAGGGCGATCTGATGGCCGGATACCACCGTGGCCCCCAGGCTGCCGAGCAGCAATGCAATGACCGCGAAAATGCTCGATTCGGCAAAAATCGCGATGCCAATCGGTAGGCCAATCCCCAGTACACGCTTGATCACCGCCCATTGCGGCCAGTCGAAGCGCTTGAACAATTCGCTGCTCTGGTAGGCCGGCCCCCAGCGGGTCCAGCCGGCCAGGCCGAGCATCATCACCCACATCGCAATGGCTGTGGCCCAGCCACACCCTACGCCACCCATGGCCGGCAGGCCGAGGTGACCGTAGATGAAGATGTAGTTCAGCGGAATGTTCAGCGCCAGGCCACACAGGCCCATCACCATGCTCGGTCGTGTGCGGCCCAGGCCATCGCTGAAACAGCGCAGCACGTAATACAGCGCAATGGCCGGCATACCGGCGGCAATGCCATGCAGGTAGCCCATGGACGGCGCGATCAGGTCGGGCTCGACCTTCATCGCACGCAGGATCGGTTCGGCGCAGAGCAACAGCAGCGCTCCCGTGATACCGACCACCACCGCCAGCCACAAGGACTGTCGCACCAGCGGTCCGATCTCGCTGAACTGGCCCGCACCGTAGCGCTGGGCGACTTTCGGCGTGGTGGCCAGCAGGGTGCCGGTCATCAGCAGGTACACCGGGATCCAGATCGAATTGCCCAGGCCTACGGCCGCCAAGTCCTGGGGGCTGACGCGTCCGGCCATCACCGCATCGACAAAGCTCATCGCCGTGGTGGCCAGTTGGCCGATGATGATCGGCAAGGCGAGCGTCAACAGGCCGCGCACTTCCCGGCTGATGCGGGCGGGGCGGGTGAGGGTGGCGGTGGCAGTGTTCACGTACAGGTGTCCAGTAGAAGGCAGCGCAAGGACGGCGGATTCTACGCCTTGACGCATCAGTCAGGAAAAAACCTGTGTTAGCGATTTGTAAGCGCGGGCTGCGATCCCTGTACACTGCCGGTCTGCCAAAGGAGCCTGCCATGCTGATTGTTGCCGACGAAAATATTCCGCTGCTCGATGCATTCTTCCAAGGGATTGGCGAGATTCGCCGCGTGCCCGGCCGATCCATCGACCGCGCTACAGTCGAGCAGGCCGATGTGTTGCTGGTGCGCTCGGTGACCAACGTCAACCGGGCCCTGTTGGAGGGCAGCGCGGTGCGCTTTGTCGGTACCTGCACCATCGGCACCGATCACTTGGACCTCGACTATTTCAGGCAGGCCGGCATCCAATGGGCCAGCGCCCCCGGCTGCAATGCACGCGGTGTTGTGGACTATGTATTGGGCAGCCTGCAGACCCTGGCTGAAATCGAAGGCGCCGACCTCAATCAGCGCACTTACGGCGTGGTCGGTGCCGGTGAAGTCGGTGGGCGGCTGGTGAAGGTGCTCAAGGGCCTGGGCTGGAACGTACTGGTCTGCGACCCGCCACGGCAGATCGCCGAAGACGGGGATTACGTCAGCCTGGCGCAGATCATTGAGCAATGCGATGTGATCAGCCTGCACACGCCGCTGACCAAATCCGGCAATGGCTCTACCTGGCACCTGCTCGACCGCCAGCGTCTTGAGCAACTCAAGCCTGGCACCTGGCTGATCAACGCCAGCCGTGGCGCAGTGGTGGACAACGCCGCCCTGCGCGACGTACTGCTGGAGCGCGAAGACCTGCAAGCGGTGCTGGATGTATGGGAGGGCGAGCCGCAAGTGGACGTCGACCTGGCGGACCTGTGCGTGCTGGCCACGCCGCATATTGCTGGTTATAGCCTGGAAGGCCGGCAGCGCGGCACGGCGCAGATTTACCAGGCGTTCTGCGCGCACCTGGGCCAGGCGCCGAGCATCCAATTAAGTGATCTGCTGCCCACGCCGTGGCTGGCCGAGGTGCATTTGAACGCGTCGACCGAACCGGCTTGGGCGCTGGCAACCCTGTGCCGCAGCGTGTACGACCCGCGCCGCGATGATGCGGATTTCCGCCGCAGCCTTGTAGGAACCGTGGACGAACAGCGTAAGGCCTTCGACCTGCTGCGCAAGCATTACCCCGCACGCCGAGAGATCGACGGTTTGAAAGTGCGAATCAACGGAGAGTCGACGGCGCTGGCCAATATCGTTTCCGCATTGGGCGCGCAGACGATTTAAACGCCACTAAAAAACCCGGCCACCAGGGCCGGGTTTGCAAGAGCGTGGCGCGTTAGCCTTACTGGGCAGGCTTGACCAATTTTTCTTCCAGTTCGCTGCACGCTTGCTGGACCATCTCTTCGGTGATCTGCACTTCACGGCCCTGAGCGTCGATGTACGAGCAAGGCAGCTGCTGCGGTTGGCGGATCACTTCAATCTTGGCATCGCTGCTGTTTTGCAAGGTCATGGCCTGTCTCCTCATCAGGTTGTGTACCTACTGTAAAACCCTCCCGTGACCGGGCTGTTACAACTCCCTAACCCGTTCAGCGGTTCTGACACCCAGTCGACCAGAAACCGATACAAATTTCCAGCCAGGCGTTAGACCGATAGCCTCTAGGGGCCAGCATCGGGGGGCATAATTAACCTGACTCATTGTTATTTACGCAAGTTCCCCCAATGTTGATGTACAGGTTCCTCATTGGTGATGCCCTCCATGTTCTCAGTCCGTCAACGCCGCGCGATTCGCCTGGCCAGCCGTTTCATTGCGCCCTACCGCTGGCAGGCGCTCGGCGCCCTGTTGGCGCTTATCGTCACGGCCGGTATTACCTTGTCCATGGGGCAGGGCATTCGCCTGCTGGTGGACCAGGGCTTCATGACCCAGTCACCGCACCTGCTCAACCAGTCCATCGGTCTGTTCATGATCCTGGTACTGGGATTGGCGGTGGGCACGTTTGCGCGGTTTTACCTGGTGTCGTGGATTGGCGAGCGGGTGGTGGCGGATATCCGTCGGCAGGTGTTCAACCACCTGATCTACCTGCATCCAGGCTTCTATGAGAACAACCGCAGTTCGGAGATCCAGTCGCGGCTGACCACCGACACCACCTTGCTGCAGTCGGTGATCGGCTCGTCGCTGTCACTGTTCCTGCGCAACGCCTTGATGGTCATCGGTGGCATCGTGCTGCTGTTTGTCACCAACCCCAAGCTCACCAGTATCGTGGTGGTGGCGTTGCCGCTGGTGCTGGCGCCGATCCTGATTTTCGGCCGGCGCGTGCGCAGCCTGTCGCGACAAAGCCAGGACCGCATCGCTGATGTGGGCAGCTATGTGTCCGAGACCCTCGGTCAGATCAAGACCGTGCAGGCGTACAACCACCAGGTACAGGACGAACAGCGCTTCGCCGTGACCGTGGAAGACGCATTCACCACCGCGCGTAAACGCATCACCCAGCGCGCCTGGCTGATTACCCTGGTGATCATGCTGGTGCTCGGCGCCGTGGGCGTGATGTTGTGGGTCGGCGGCATGGACGTCATCAGCGGGCGCATTTCCGGTGGCGAGCTGGCGGCCTTTGTGTTCTACAGCCTGATCGTCGGCAGCGCCGTCGGCACCCTCAGCGAAGTACTCGGCGAGCTGCAACGTGCCGCCGGTGCGGCCGAACGCATCGGCGAACTGTTGCAGTCCACCAATGAAATCCAGGCGCCGGCCGCTGGCATTGTGCAATTGCCTGAGCGGGTCAGTGGCCGCCTGGAGTTGCAGGCCCTGCGCTTCTCCTACCCTTCACGGCCGGACAGCTACGCCATCGACGGCTTGAACCTGACCATCAACCCAGGCGAAACCCTGGCGCTGGTCGGCCCGTCCGGCGCGGGTAAATCGACGATTTTCGACCTGTTGCTACGTTTCTACGATCCCCAGCAAGGCCGGATCCTGCTTGAAGGCCACGCGCTGACCGATCTCGATCCCATGGACCTGCGCCGTCACTTCGCCCTGGTGTCCCAGAGCCCGGCGCTGTTCTACGGCAGCGTCGAAGAAAACATCCGCTATGGCAACCCGACGGCCACTGCGGAACAAGTCGAAGCCGCCGCGCGCATCGCCCATGCCCACGACTTCATCCTGCAAATGCCCGACGGCTACCAGACCCATCTCGGCGACGGCGGCATGGGCCTCTCCGGCGGCCAACGCCAACGCCTGGCCATCGCCCGCGCGCTGCTGGTGGACGCGCCGATCCTGCTGCTGGACGAAGCCACCAGCGCGCTGGATGCCCAGAGTGAGCACCTGATCCAGCAAGCGCTACCGCAGTTGATGCAAGGGCGTACCACCCTGGTGATCGCGCATCGACTGGCGACCGTGAAGAATGCGGATCGGATTGCGGTGATGGACCAAGGCAAGCTGGTGGCAGTGGGCACGCATCAGCAGTTGATTGCGAGCAATCCGCTGTATGCGCGGTTGGCGGCGTTGCAGTTCAGTGATGGGGTGGAGGTTGATTGAAGCTGCGAAGTATCAGGGCCTTGAGGCATCATGTGGTCTTTCGCTATGGAACTGGATGAGGACATGAGCCGTTATCAACCTCCGCTGACCCTGACCACAAAGATGCTGGCCCTGGTGGCCGATATCAGTGAGCAGATTGGTCAACTCTCAGTCGGCGACGATAGCCGTCAGACGCCTCAGTTAAGGCGTGGTAATCGGATTCGCACCATTCAGGCTTCGCTGGCGATCGAGAACAACACGCTCAGCGTCGAACAAGTAACCGCAGTTCTGGAAGGTAAGCGAGTGCTGGGCTTACCGCGAGAAATCCAGGAAGTACGTAATGCATTTGCTGCTTACGAGGCCATGCCGCAGTGGATTCCCGGTGATCGTGTGGACCTGCTTAAGGCACACGAGCTGCTCATGTTTGGATTGATTGACGATGCTGGTCGGTTTCGACAGGCGGGTGTTGGTATCTATCGCGGCGAGCAACTGGTTCACATGGCTCCGCCCGCAAGCCGTGTAACGCATCTAATGGACGATTTGTTGCAATGGTTGACGGTTTCGGATTGGCACCCGTTGATCGCCAGTTGCGTATTCCATTACGAGTTCGAATTTATCCATCCTTTTGCAGACGGAAATGGGCGAATGGGTCGTCTCTGGCAAACCCTGATCCTCAGCCAGTGGCGCCCTGTATTGGCTTACCTACCGGTGGAAGCGGTGATTCGTGAACAGCAGGATGCCTACTATGCCGCGTTGTCGGCAGCCGACCAGCGGGCGGAGGCAACCCCTTTCGTTGAGTTCATGCTGCAGGCGTTGAGCCTGGCTTTGGCTGAAGCGGTGCAAAGCGAGCGCCCGGCGGCCCCATAAAAAATGCCCGCATCTCTCAATGCGGGCATTTTCATTGTGGCGGGCAAAAAGCGCGCAGCCTCGTTTTACTCGACAGCGCCTACCTGACCGGCATTACCGGTCATTGATCATCAAAATACCGCTCATGCCAATCCACCAGCGGCTGTGGTGAGTTGAGCTTCTGCCCGTAGATCACCGAATAAGACAGCACGTTCTGTACATACTGGCGGGTTTCGTCGAACGGGATGCTTTCTACCCACACGTCGAAGCTCAAGTGATCGGCACCGCGCAGCCATTGGCGCACACGGCCAGGGCCGGCGTTGTAGGCGGCGGAGGCGAGGACGCGGTTGCCGTTGAACTGGCTGTGCACCTGGCTCAGGTAAGCCGCGCCGAGCTGGATGTTTTTGTCCGGGTCCAGCACCTGGGCCGGTGAGGCCAGCGGGATGCTGAACTTGCGCGCCGTTTCCTTGGCGGTGCCGGGCATCAGTTGCATCAGGCCGCTGGCGCCGACGCCGGAGCGGGCGTCATCCATGAAGGCGCTTTCCTGGCGAGTGATCGCGAATATCCAGCTCGAATGCAGGCCGCGTACCTTGGCTTCACGCACCAGGGTGTCGCGGTGGGCCATCGGGAAGCGGATGTCCAGGTCGTCCCAGTACTGCGCCTGGCTGATGGTACGGATGGCCGGGAAGTACCACTTCATGTCGTAGGCCAGCTTGGCCTGGGCGACCATTTCGTCACGGTTGAAGTGACGGCTGACGTGGTACCACTCGCGGCGGCCATCGACGATCTGGCCGCGCGCATAGAACTCCAGGGCACGGCGCACGCCAGGCGTGTTGCGCACCTTGTTCACCAGCGCCTGGCTCATCACCAGCGGCTTGTTGTTCAGCTGGTAGGGCGCCTTGGAGCGGTCAGCGGCGAGAAAACCGTAGAAATCCCGCTCGCGCGACAGGTTCTTGTACAAGACCAGCGCTTGCGGGTTTTTCGGCTCGGCCAGCTCCAGGCTACGGGCCTGCCAGTAGCGCCAGCGGTTGGTGGTCGCCAAGTCTTGTGGGAGTTTGCGAGTCAACTGGTAGGCATCTTCCCAGCGGGCCAGGCGCAACAGCAGGCGCAGGCGCCATTCTGAGACGGTGTTGTCGCGCAACTCAGGGTCGTACTTGGTCATGACTTCAAGCGCACGTGGGTCGAAGCGCTTGGCCAGGGTCAGGCCGATCTCTCGGGCAATCGACACTTTTTCGTCACGGGAGAAGTGCATGCTGCTGGCGTAGCCGTCGAGCAGGGCCATGGCCTTGTCCGGATCCTGGCGTGCCAGGCGTCGCAGGCCCAGCCCCACGGCATCAGACATGGCCTCGGTGGCCGGCAGGAAGCGTGATGGGTCGCTGAGCATGTCGGGCTTTTGCGCCACATCCACCATCAAGCGGCCTTGGGCGCCGAGGGTGGGCAGGGTTTTCACCAGGCTGTTGGCCAGTGCGTAGTTGCGCGCTTCGGCGGCGAGCTTGGCGCGGTCCCAGATTTTCTGTTCGGTGAGTTGGCCGTCAGCCGCCCATTGGCCGAAGGTGACATCGCAGGCCGCGGGTTGGGACTTGCCGGTCATCCAGAGTTTTTCGGCAGTCTTGTAGCCTTCGGCTTTCAGATTGTGGGTGAGCTGGTACTGGCCGTGCAGGCAGTCCAGTTCGACAAAATTGAGCTTGGCGTCGTAGTACTTTTCAAACGTCTGCCAGTCGCCACGTTCGGCCAACCAACGCAACCAGCGCAGCTTCATCCAGTTGGCCTGGGGCAGGTCGCCGTTTTTGGCAAGGAACTGTTCGATTTCCTGGTTGCTCGCGGTTTTCAGGCGGGCGGTCAGTTCGTCGTAGGCCAGGTACGGCGTCAACGGATAGTCGGCCAGGGCCTGGCTGTATTGCATGTAGGGGCCGGTATCACCCTTGGCCAGGGCGCGTTTGGCTTCATCGTAATATTGACGTTGGGTGGTGAGGTCCACGGCCTGGGCGGATTGAACGGCGGTGGCGGAAAGAAGCAGACAAGATAAAAAGTTGAAAAGGCGACTGCGCATGAGACGTCCGTGCAGAGAAATCACGACTAGCACCGGCATCGCCGACACTGATTGCCCCTAGCTTAGCCTTTTGCCCGCGACCGGTGAAAGCTTTGCCGGCCGGTTGGTTCAAGTTCGTTGGAAATGTCCTACAGAACGTGTCGGCAGCGAAAATGCCAGCCGCATCCCACCCTCAACTCAGGTAGAATGCGCGCCCAGTTTTTGGAGAAGCGTATGACCCTGCTCAAATTCAGCGATGTGTCCCTTGCTTTCGGCGCTATGCCGTTGTTGGACAAGGTGTCCTGGCAGATCGCCCGTGGTGAGCGGGTGTGCATCATCGGCCGCAACGGCACCGGCAAATCCAGCATGATGAAGCTGGTAAAAGGCGACCAGAAGCCCGATGACGGCTCTGTTTGGCGCGCTCCGGGCCTCAAGATTGGCGAATTGCCGCAAGAATTGCCGGTGGCCGACGGACGGACAGTGTTCGACGTGGTTGCCGAAGGCCTGGATGGCGTGGGCGAGTTGCTCGCGCAATACCATCACCTGGCGCAGAACTGTGTCACCGAAGAAGACCTGGACAAGCTGATGCACGTCCAGCAAGACCTCGAAGCCCGTGACGGCTGGCGCTTGCAGCAACTGGTCGACAGCACCTTGAGCCGCCTGCAACTGCCGGCCGACAAGACCCTCGCCGAATTGTCCGGCGGCTGGCGTCGTCGCGTGTTGCTGGCCCAGGCCCTGGTGTCCGAGCCGGACCTGCTGCTGCTCGACGAACCGACCAACCACCTGGACATCGGCGCCATCGCCTGGCTGGAAGAAGCCATCAAGGATTTCCAGGGCGCCGTGCTGTTTATCACGCACGACCGTGCCTTCCTGCAGAGTCTGGCCACGCGCATCCTCGAACTGGACCGTGGCGGCCTGATCGACTGGAACGGCGACTACGCCAGCTTCCTGGTGCACAAAGAGGCCTCTCTGGCGGCTGAAGAAACCGCCAACGCGCTGTTCGACAAAAAACTGGCCCAGGAAGAAGTCTGGATTCGCCAGGGCATCAAGGCGCGCCGCACCCGTAACGAGGGCCGCGTACGCGCCCTCAAAGCCCTGCGCGTTGAGCGCAGCGAGCGTCGTGAGCGCACCGGCAAGGCCAACATCCAGCTGGACACCGCCGACAAGTCGGGCAAGCAGGTAATGGTCCTCGATAACGTGAGCTTCGCGCACCCGGGCGGCCCGTTCCTGATCAAGGACTTCTCGATGGTCCTGGCGCGCGGCGACCGTATCGGTCTGCTGGGTGCCAACGGTACCGGCAAGACCACCTTGCTCAAGTTGATGCTCAATGGTCTGCAGCCGACCAGCGGCAGCGTGGAAGAGGGCACACGCATCGACGTGGCCTACTTCGACCAGTTGCGCCACCAGTTGGACCTGGAAAAAACCGTGATCGACAACGTCGCCGAAGGTCGCGACTTTATCGACATCGACGGCCAGAGCCGCCACGTACTCAGTTACCTGGGCGACTTCCTGTTCAGCCCGCAACGTGCGCGTACGCCGGTGAAAGCCTTGTCCGGTGGTGAGCGTGCGCGCCTGCTGCTTGCCAAGCTGTTCAGCAAGCCGGCCAACCTGCTGGTACTCGACGAACCGACCAACGACCTCGATGTGGAAACCCTCGAACTGTTGGAAGAAGTGCTGCTGACCTTCAACGGCACCGTGCTGATGGTGAGCCACGACCGGGCATTCCTCGACAACGTGGTCACCAGCACCCTGGTCTTCGAAGGTGAAGGCAAGGTGCGTGAATACGTCGGTGGTTACCAGGATTGGCTGCGCCAGGGCGGTTCGCCGCGTCTGTTGGGCGTGACCGAGAGCAAGTCCGGCAAGGCCGACTTGACCTCTGCCGTCGTTGCTCCGGTGGCCGCTGCTGCACCCGCTCAGGAAGCCGCACCGGCTGCCAAGAAAAAGCTCAGCTACAAACTGCAGCGTGAGTTGGAAGCCTTGCCAGCGGATATCGAAGCCAAGGAAAAGCAGATTGCCGCAGTAGAAGCGGAAATGGCTGACGCCGGTTTCTACCTGCGCCCGGCGGCGGAAACTGCCAAGGTCATCGCTTCCCTGGAAACCTTGAACCAAGAGCTGGAGGTGTTGGTCGAGCGTTGGGCTGAGCTGGATGCCTGAGTGATTCCAATGCATTAAAAAACCCGGTGTTCATTTTCATGAGCGCCGGGTTTTTTATATGACAATGCGATCAGAAAATGTGGGAGCGGGCTTGCTCGCGAAAGCGGTAGATCAGTCGACAGATGCGTTAACTGAAAGACTGCTTTCGCGAGCAAGCCCGCTCCCACATTTGATCTGCGTTGTACTTAAGAGGATTTCACCAGTTTCACCGCCAGTACATCGCACGGCGCGCCGTGCAGCACATCATTGGCAGTAGAACCCAGCAGCAACGCCAAACCGTGACGACCATGGCTACCCACCACGATCAAGTCGCAAGCCTTTTCCTTGGCCAAGTGGTGGATTTCCTGGCGCGGTTGGCCGTATGTCAGGTGGCAGTCTTCCTTTTTCAGATGCGGGTATTTGAGAATCAAACGGTCCAGGCGCTCCTTGGCCTGGTCAAATTGTTGTTGCTGCAACTGGGAAAGGTCCATCGGCACGTCACCGCCAAAGGCCATGGCCATGGGCTCGACGATATGCACCAGCGACAGTATGGCGCCATTGGCCAATGCCGATTCCTGCGCGCGCTTGATCACCGGATCGCACTCTTCGGTCAGATCGACAGCGACCAGAATATGTGTGTAGGGCATGAGGCGTTCCTCCAAGGGACTGCAATAAATTCAGTATGGCTGCTTTCAAGCGGATGCGGTTGCGTCAGATCAAATCCGCTCATCTAGAAATTCGGGAGTACACATATGACGGTCTGGATAGTGGTGTCAATCCTTGTGGTGGTTCTGAGCCCTCTGGCATGGCTGCGCCCGTCGCGCCATCAGAGTGGGCGCATGGCCCTGCGCATGGAGGCGCGCCGCATCGGCCTGGCCATGCAACTGTCGCCCCAGGAGTGGCCGCACTGGCTCAAGCATGAGCCACCGAGCCCGTGCGCGCAGTATTGCCGGCCACGGCGCGGCAGCACGCCGGCGCTCTGGAGCTATTGGCAGTTGGAGCCGGGGGTATGGGTAAATCAATGGCGTGAAGTGTGCGTCGATGAAAAGTTGTTGCCGTATTTTGCGACGCTGCCGGACAACGTCTACAAGATCGAGGCCGACAAGCAAATGATCGCCTTGTATTGGGGCGAGAAGGGCGAGGCGAGCGTCCTGAAGGATATCGATACGCTGCTTAGAGCCCTGGCCTGATAAACAGCAGGCCATAAAAAGCCCGACATATCATCGGGCTGGAGTTGGCCAGGCAGGCCGGTAATCTGTGTTTCCCGCGTCGGATGTTCATCCAGACGCGTTACGGTTGTCGCTAGCCTAGCGGCATATCCCGTTCTGTACAGCCTTTTCCCGAATGTTTTCTATTATTGATTCAGTGAATAGCTGAATATTGACGGGTCGCGGGCGTATGACTCGGGTTCTGAAATGACTGGAAAGTCGCGTTTTCCCTAGCCTTTCGAGCGATTGACAATTGCCCGGAATTGGATGAAGGTGGCGTACCCAAATCAAACGGGCGTATGAATTGAGCGTTTGTCTGTCAGACGACTCATACAGAATCCCGACTATCGCATTGGCGGGTGTGCCTGGCGGATTGGCGTGAACATTGACGAAATCATCAATGTCCCACCAGAGGCCAGCGTTCAATGTGTACTGTTCAGCTTCCATATCGTGGAGATCAGTTGATGATTTACGAAGGTAAAGCCATCACGGTTAAGGCTCTTGAAAGTGGCATCGTCGAATTGAAATTCGACCTCAAGGGTGAGTCCGTCAACAAGTTCAACCGTCTAACCCTGAACGAACTGCGTCAGGCCGTAGACGCCATCAAGGCTGATGCATCGATCAAAGGCGTGATCGTCTCCAGCGGCAAGGACGTGTTCATCGTCGGCGCTGACATCACCGAATTCGTCGACAACTTCAAGCTGCCCGATGCCGAGCTGGTGGCTGGCAACCTCGAAGCCAACAAGATTTTCAGCGATTTCGAAGACCTCAATGTACCGACCGTCGCCGCGATCAATGGCATCGCGTTGGGCGGCGGCCTGGAAATGTGCCTGGCCGCGGACTTCCGCGTCATGTCCGCTACCGCCAAAATCGGCCTGCCTGAAGTCAAACTGGGCATTTACCCAGGTTTCGGCGGCACCGTACGCTTGCCGCGCCTGATCGGTGCCGACAACGCCATCGAGTGGATCGCCGCCGGCAAGGAAAACCGTGCTGAAGACGCGCTGAAAGTCGGTGCCGTCGATGCCGTGGTTGCCCCGGACAAACTGGCCGAAGCCGCACTGAACCTGATCAAGGGCGCCATCAGCGGCGAGTTTGACTACAAGGCCAAGCGTCAGCCGAAGCTGGAAAAACTCAAGCTCAACGCCATCGAACAAATGATGTCGTTCGAAACCGCCAAAGGTTTTGTGGCTGGCCAGGCCGGCCCGAACTACCCGGCGCCGGTTGAAGCGATCAAGACCATCCAGAAAGCCGCGAACTTCGGTCGCGACAAAGCCCTGGAAGTGGAAGCCGCTGGCTTCGTCAAACTGGCGAAAACCTCGGCGGCCCAGAGCCTGATCGGCTTGTTCCTGAACGATCAGGAACTGAAGAAAAAGGCCAAGGCCTACGACGAAATCGCCAAGGACGTGAAACAGGCTGCCGTACTCGGCGCCGGTATCATGGGCGGCGGTATCGCCTATCAATCGGCGTCCAAAGGCACGCCGATCCTGATGAAAGACATCAACGAGCACGGCATCGAGCAAGGCCTGGCGGAAGCCGCCAAGCTGCTGGTCGGCCGCGTGGACAAAGGTCGCATGACCGCAGCGAAGATGGCTGAAGTGCTTAACGGCATTCGTCCTACGCTGTCCTACGGCGATTTCGGCCACGTCGACCTGGTGGTCGAAGCCGTTGTCGAGAACCCGAAGGTCAAGCAAGCGGTACTGGCTGAAGTCGAAGCCCACGTTAAGGACGACACTATCCTGGCGTCGAACACCTCGACTATTTCCATCAGCTTGTTGGCCAAGGCCCTCAAGCGTCCGGAAAACTTCGTCGGCATGCACTTCTTCAACCCGGTGCACATGATGCCGCTGGTCGAAGTGATCCGTGGCGAGAAGTCCAGCGAGCAGGCTGTTGCCACCACCGTTGCCTACGCCAAGAAAATGGGCAAGAACCCGATCGTGGTCAATGACTGCCCGGGCTTCCTGGTCAACCGCGTGCTGTTCCCGTACTTCGGCGGTTTCGCCAAGCTGGTCAGCGCCGGGGTGGACTTTGTGCGCATCGACAAAGTCATGGAAAAATTTGGCTGGCCGATGGGTCCGGCGTACCTGATGGACGTGGTCGGTATCGACACCGGCCACCACGGTCGCGACGTCATGGCTGAAGGCTTCCCGGACCGCATGAAAGACGACCGCCGTTCGGCGATCGACGCGCTCTACGAAGCCAAGCGCCTGGGCCAGAAGAACGGCAAGGGCTTCTACGCCTACGAGGCCGACAAGAAGGGCAAGCAGAAGAAAGTGGCCGACCCGTCGGTGCACGAAGTGCTGGCTCCGGTCATCTACGAACAGCGTGAGGTGTCCGACGAAGACATCATCAACTGGATGATGATCGCCCTGTGCCTGGAAACCGTGCGTTGCCTGGAAGATGGCATCGTCGAAACCGCCGCCGAAGCCGATATGGGCCTGGTGTACGGTATTGGTTTCCCTCCATTCCGTGGTGGTGCGCTGCGTTACATCGACTCGATCGGTGTGGCCGAGTTCGTTGCCCTGGCTGATCAATACGCTGATTTGGGCCCGCTGTACCACCCGACCGCGAAGCTGCGTGAAATGGCCAAAAATGGCCAGAGCTTCTTCGGTTAAGCGCCCAGACGACTAGAGCGAGAATATTTATGAGCTTGAATCCAAGAGACGTGGTGATTGTCGACTTCGGTCGCACGCCGATGGGCCGCTCCAAGGGCGGCATGCACCGCAACACCCGTGCCGAAGACATGTCGGCGCACCTGATCAGTAAATTGCTGGAACGTAACGTCAAGGTTGACCCGAGCGAAGTCGAAGACGTGATCTGGGGCTGCGTCAACCAGACCCTGGAGCAGGGCTGGAACATCGCGCGCATGGCGTCGCTGATGACCCAGATCCCGCACACCGCGGCCGGCCAGACCGTGAGCCGCCTGTGTGGCTCGTCGATGAGCGCGCTGCACACTGCCGCCCAGGCAATCATGACCGGCAACGGTGATGTGTTCGTGGTCGGTGGCGTGGAGCACATGGGCCACGTCAGCATGATGCACGGCGTCGACCCTAACCCGCACATGTCGCTGTACGCAGCAAAAGCCTCGGGCATGATGGGTTTGACTGCGGAAATGCTTGGCAAAATGCACGGCATTACCCGTGAAGCCCAGGACGCGTTCGGCCTGCGCTCCCACCAACTCGCCCACAAGGCGACCGTGGAAGGCAAGTTCAAGGATGAAATCATCCCGATGAACGGCTACGACGAGAACGGTTTCCTGAAATTGTTCGACTACGACGAAACCATTCGTCCGGACACCACCCTGGAAAGCCTGGCGGCCCTCAAGCCTGCCTTCAATCCAAAGGGCGGCACCGTGACAGCCGGTACGTCGTCGCAAATCACCGACGGTGCTTCGTGCATGATCGTGATGTCGGCGCAGCGTGCCCAGGACCTGGGTATCCAGCCGCTGGCGGTGATCCGTTCGATGGCAGTGGCGGGTGTGGACCCGGCGATCATGGGCTATGGTCCAGTACCGGCCACACAAAAAGCCTTGAAGCGCGCGGGCCTGACTATCTCCGATATCGACTTCTTCGAGCTCAATGAAGCTTTCGCCGCACAGGCCCTGCCAGTGCTGAAAGATTTGAAAGTGCTCGACAAGATGAACGAGAAGGTTAACCTGCACGGCGGTGCGATTGCCCTGGGCCACCCATTCGGTTGCTCCGGTGCGCGTATCTCCGGCACTTTGCTTAACGTGATGAAGCAAAATGGCGGCAACCTCGGGGTTGCAACCATGTGCATTGGTCTCGGCCAAGGCATTTCGACCGTCTTCGAACGCGTTTAAGCGTTGGGTTGACGGAAGCCGGGGCCCAGTGCCCCGGTTTTTGTTTTTTGGAATTTTTAATATTTTTTTTCAACACATTTTGTAAGAGGGCCAGAGCATGAAAGTCGAACCAGGGCTCTACCAACATTATAAAGGTCCGCAGTACCGTGTTTTTAACGTGGCACGGCATTCTGAGACTGAAGAAGAAGTGGTGTTTTACCAAGCACTGTATGGCGATTACGGCTTTTGGGTGCGCCCATTGAGCATGTTCCTGGAGAGCGTCGAAGTTGACGGCGAGCAGGTCCCGCGCTTTGCTTTGGTCCAGGCCGAACCGAGTCTTTTTTCCGGGCAATAACGGCAGGTCGCGCAGAATGCTGCGCTTGACCTCATCTTGTTGCCACTATATATAGCGTTGCCGCGACAGGCGCCAACTGCCTTTCTCTTCTCGAATTCAGGAATTTTCCGATCCATGGGCAAATCGCTGGTCATTGTGGAATCCCCGGCTAAGGCCAAGACCATCAACAAGTACTTGGGCAACGAGTACGTGGTGAAGTCGAGTATCGGCCATATCCGAGACCTGCCCACCAGCGGTTCGGCTAGCGCCAGCAAGGAGCCTGCCGCCAAGCGCGGCAAGGCGGCCGCGGGCGAAGGTCCGGTGCTCACGCCTAAAGAGAAAGCGCGCAAGCAGCTGGTCTCGCGCATGGGTGTGGACCCGGATCATGGCTGGAAGGCCAAGTACGAAATCCTTCCGGGCAAGGAAAAGGTCATTGAGGAGCTGCGCCGGCTCGCCAAGGATGCTGACACCATCTATCTCGCGACGGACTTGGACCGCGAAGGGGAAGCCATTGCCTGGCACCTGCGGGAAGCCATCGGCGGTGATGACAGCCGCTACAAGCGCGTGGTGTTCAACGAAATCACCAAGAAAGCCATCCAGGAAGCCTTCTCCAAGCCGGGCGAGCTGGATATCGACCGCGTCAACGCCCAGCAAGCGCGTCGTTTCCTCGACCGCGTCGTGGGTTACATGGTCTCGCCGCTGTTGTGGGCCAAGATCGCCCGTGGCTTGTCCGCTGGCCGTGTGCAATCGGTTGCGGTAAAGCTGGTGGTGGAGCGTGAGCGCGAGATCCGTGCGTTCAACCCCGAAGAGTATTGGGAAGTCCACGCCGACCTCGGCACCGCCAAGGGCGCCAATGTGCGCTTTGACGTGGCCCGTGAGAAAGGCGAGGCCTTCAAGCCGCTGAACGAAGCCCAGGCCATGGCCGCGCTGGAAAAGCTCAAGGCTTCCAGCTACAGCATCGTCAAGCGTGAAGACAAACCGACCAGCAGCAAGCCGTCGGCACCGTTCATCACCTCCACCCTGCAGCAGGCCGCGAGCAACCGCCTGGGCTTTGGTGTGAAGAAAACCATGATGATGGCCCAGCGTCTGTACGAAGCCGGCTACATCACTTATATGCGTACGGACTCCACCAACCTGTCGCAAGACGCGGTGGCGATGGCGCGTACTTATATTGAAACGGAGTTCGGCAAGAAGTACCTGCCGGAGAAGCCGAACGTCTATAGCAGCAAGGAAGGCGCACAGGAGGCTCACGAAGCGATTCGTCCTTCCGACGCCAACACTGAGCCAAGCAAGCTGAGCGGCATGGAGCGCGACGCTGAGCGCCTCTACGAGCTGATCTGGCGCCAGTTCCTGGCGTGCCAGATGCTGCCTGCGCAATACCTGTCCACCACCGTGAGCGTGGGCGCTGGTGACTTCGAGCTGCGTGCCAAGGGGCGTATCCTCAAGTTCGACGGCTATACCCGTGTAATGCCGCAGATCGCCAAGCCTGGCGATGACGATGTGCTGCCGGATATGGCTCAGGGCGATACGCTGAAGCTGATCAAGCTCGACCCGTCCCAGCACTTCACCAAGCCGCCGGCGCGTTATTCGGAAGCCAGCCTGGTGAAAGAGATGGAGAAGCGCGGTATCGGTCGTCCTTCGACCTATGCAGCGATCATCTCGACCATCCAGGACCGTGGCTACGTTGCGCTGCATAACCGTCGTTTCTACTCGGAAAAGATGGGCGATATCGTCACTGAGCGCCTGTCCGAGAGCTTCTCGAACCTCATGGACTATGGCTTCACTGCCGGCATGGAAGAGAACCTCGATGACGTGGCCCAGGGCGAGCGCGACTGGAAAAATGTGCTGGACGAGTTTTACGGCGACTTCAAGAAGAAGCTTGAAGTAGCAGAAAGCCCTGAGAGCGGCATGCGCGCCAACCAGCCGGTGATGACCGACATCCCGTGCCTGACCTGCGGCCGCCCGATGCAAATTCGTACGGCGTCCACCGGCGTGTTCCTCGGTTGCTCGGGCTACAGCCTGCCGCCGAAAGAACGCTGCAAGGCCACCGTTAACCTGGTACCAGGTGATGAAATCGCGGCCGACGATGAGGGTGAATCCGAGTCGTTGGTACTGCGTGGCAAGCACCGTTGCCCGATCTGCAGCACGGCGATGGATGCCTACCTGCTGGACGAAAAGCACAAGCTGCACATCTGCGGTAACAACCCGGATTGCAACGGCTACGAGATCGAAGAGGGCACTTACCGCATCAAGGGCTACGAGGGTCCGAGCCTGGAATGCGACAAGTGCGGCAGCGAGATGCAGCTCAAGACCGGCCGTTTCGGCAAGTTCTTCGGTTGCACCAACCCGACCTGTAAGAACACCCGCAAACTGCTGAAAAGCGGTGACGCGGCGCCGCCGAAGATGGACCCGGTGAAGATGCCTGAGCTCAAGTGCGAGAAGGTCAACGACACCTACATCCTGCGTGACGGCGCTTCGGGGCTGTTCCTGGCTGCCAGCCAGTTCCCGAAAAACCGCGAGACCCGTGCGCCGCTGGTGCTGGAGATCGTGCCGCACAAGGATGAGATCGACCCTAAGTACCACTTCCTGTGTGAAGCGCCGAAGAAGGACCCGGATGGTCGCCCAGCCGTGATCCGCTACAGCCGCAAGACCAAGGAGCAGTATGTGCAGTCTGAAGTGGACGGCAAGCCTACCGGCTGGAAAGCGTTCTACGACGGCGGCAAGTGGAAGGTCGAAGACAAGCGCCAGGGCGCTTGATCGACTGATCCGCTAAATACCAAGGCCGCCTGCACAGGCGGCCTTTTTTTGCGCTTGCAGTGCGCTCGGCTGATCCGTAACACTGTTAAGCCAGCATCACGCTTATTCGTTGTGGAGACTGCCGCATGGCCAACGAACTCTATACCCGTACCAATCAGAAAATTTACTTTGCGGGTTTGTCCCTGGAAGCCCTTGGCCGCGCCGAGGAAGGGAAGGAGATGAATGCCATTGCGCTCGTTCAGGCGGGGCGTGAAGCCGCGTTGTTCCACCTGTACGGTGCCTTGTTGGGTCTGTGCCATGAAATCGCCGGGTTTTACCGTCTGCCCCAGGCCGGTTCGCCGCGCGCAGAAATGATCATTAACCGCGACGTGCTCGACACAATGGCGATTCCTGAACTGGCTGAGCTGGTGGAAATGGCGCAAAGCCCCGACAGCTGGATCGCGCGTTTGCTCAAGGCGCATGCCGACATGTTCCAGCCGCCGCGTGTTCCCCACGTGCCCAAGGGTGACGTGACCCAGCCGCTGATCGTGGCAGTGGCGGTTGAAGACGACGAACCCAAGCCGTTGAGCCGGGAAGAGTTGGAAGGCTGGCGCCAGGAGCTGAAAAAACTGGCGCTGCGCTATCGCGAAGGCCTGAACGAGTGCTGAGAGGACGTTGCTGAAGTATGCCGATCAAAATATGGGAGCGTTGAACCGCCGTTCCCACATTCGAATCGAGTCAGCTGCGCACCGTTCATCAAGCCGTAAAGAAACCTGTCCAGATCGTCAGCGGGGTTGGGTGGATGACTGATATAATTCCCGTCTTTCGTGGAGAACAGACTTTTATGCCGACGTCCTTTCTGGAAATTGTTGAGTTGCCTGACGGCCGAATCGAGCTGCGCCGGGCTGAGGACGAAGGTTCTCTGGTTATTCTGGATTTTTCCGAGGACGCCAAGGTGTTCCTGCAGGGCCAGCATGTGGAAGTGGCTAAAGCCATGTTGAGCGTGGGTGTACAGATGGCAGGTCGCTTGGCTGAAGGTGAACCGGAGAAAGAAGATGGGCCGCGGGTGCTTCACTGAGTTGTAGTGAGCGGGCTTGTCGAATCGTCGCACCGCCCGCGCCGGGCTGCGAAGCGGCCCTAACTAGATTGATGCGGTACATCAGGCAAACCACGATGCCTGGTTTTGGGACTGCTTCGCAGCCCAGCCCAGCCCAGCGCGAGCAGGCTCGCTCGCCACAGTAAGCTCGATCTCCACAGGCCAGGCCTGTGGTTTTATCCCAGTCGAATATTCAAGCTCTGCGCATCGCCAACGCGTGCCGCACTGATCAACTGTTGCTTGGCGGTAGCGTTCAACGGATTCAACCAGCTCACCACCGTATGGCTACGGCCCAGGCGCAAGGCTTCGCAGGTCAACTGCTGGGCACTTTGCGCACCGCGCGGTTGCAGTAACAGGATGCGCTCGCGGTTGAGGCCGGCGTCCCGCAACCAGGCCTGGGTCAGGCTGGCCGGCGGAGCGATCAGCGTCAGCCAGCGGGCATCCTGCTCTTCGCTCAATTCGCGCAGGATCGGCGCCAGCAGGCTCAGGCAACTCCCCGCCGCACCGCGCAACGACAATTCACTGAACGCCTCAGGCTCTGCGCTCCAAGGCGCCTCGACCGTTTCCTTGAGGATGGGCGCAAGGGGTTGGGCCATGAAGGCCTCGAACAGCGACAGTTGTGTGTGTTGTGGGGTGTGAATGAGCTGCATGATGCCTCCTTTAGCGGCGAATGACGCCGACGCTCAAGCCTTCAATCACCAGGTCCTGATCTTTCAGGTTCACTTCAATCGGGGCGAACTCAGGGTTCTCGGCCAGGAGCCAGACCTTGCTGCCTTCGCGCTTGAAGCGTTTGACGGTGACTTCATCGCCGATACGGGCGACGACGATCTGGCCATTACGGGCTTCGCGGGTGGTGTGAACGGCCAGCAGATCGCCGTCGAAGATGCCCACGTCCTTCATGCTCATGCCATGGACCCGCAACAGGTAATCGGCGCGAGGATGGAAGAAGGTCGGGTTGATGTTGCAGGATTCCTCGACGTGCTGCTGCGCCAGGATTGGCGCGCCGGCGGCGACGCGACCGATGATCGGCAGGGTCGATTCGTCGGCCTTGGCTTCGAAGCCAGGGATACGAATACCGCGCGAGGCACCGGGGGTCATCTCGATCGCGCCTTTGCGAGCGAGGGCCTTAAGGTGTTCTTCGGCGGCGTTGGGGGACTTGAACCCCAGTTCCAGCGCAATTTCCGCTCGTGTCGGCGGGTAGCCGTTGTCATCGAGGCAGCGCTTGATAAAAGCCAGAATCTCAGCTTGGCGTGGCGTCAGTTTTAGCATGTTGATCGCTCTGTCTTTTTATACAGTGACTGGGATTATATACAGTGGACTGCGCTTGGCAATCATCCTTTTCTATCACTCCGCTGGACGGTCATCGGACATGCTTCCTACAAAGCAGAGATAGCGCTGCCTACAGACCGATAGGGATGTGATTAAATAGCGATGAAAGACATGACTGCCCGGCCGGAAAGCGAACCCGCAGGCTTGACAAGACACAATCTGAAACGTATGTTTCAAACAAGTGTTTGTCAGGCGGAGTAGCCATGGCCCAGTCGGAAACCGTTGAACGCATTCTCGATGCTGCCGAGCAATTGTTCGCGGAAAAAGGATTTGCTGAAACTTCATTGCGGCTGATTACCAGCAAGGCCGGGGTCAACCTCGCTGCAGTGAATTACCATTTCGGCTCGAAAAAGGCCCTGATCCAGGCGGTGTTCTCACGCTTCCTGGGGCCGTTCTGCGCCAGCCTCGACCGTGAGCTGGAGCGCCGCCAGGCCAAGGCTGATCACAAGCCTACCCTCGAAGACCTGCTGGAAATCCTGGTTGAACAAGCCCTGGTGGTTCAACCGCGCAGCGGCAACGACCTGTCGATCTTCATGCGGCTGCTGGGCCTGGCGTTCAGCCAGAGCCAGGGTCACTTGCGGCGTTATCTGGAAGACATGTACGGCAAGGTATTTCGTCGCTATATGTTGCTGGTCAACGAGGCCGCCCCGCGCATTCCGCCCATCGAACTGTTCTGGCGCGTGCACTTCATGCTCGGTGCCGCAGCGTTCAGCATGTCCGGGATCAAGGCATTGCGGGCTATTGCCGAGACCGATTTCGGCGTCAACACCTCCATCGAACAGGTCATGCGCCTGATGGTGCCATTTCTCGCTGCCGGCATGCGTGCCGAAACCGGCGTGACCGACCCGACCATGGCCGCCGCCCAATTGCGTCCGCGCAGTAAAACCACGCCGGCTGTCGCCAAGGTTTGACCGCCCCGGGTGTGCGAGGCCGCTTGCATCCGCTAAGCTAGCCGCCATGCCGATTTCAGCTATTTATTCGCAACCCGTTGTGCTCAACGCGCCATTCGCGCCGCGTGAGGGCAACGGGTTGCGCGCGTTATTTAAGGAAGGTTTATGACTGCTGCCCTGCAAGGTTCTTTGATGGTCGACGTTGCCGGTACCTGGCTGACGGCCGAGGACCGCCACCTGCTGCGCCAGCCTGAAGTGGGCGGCCTGATCATTTTCGCGCGCAATATCGAGCATCCGCGCCAGGTGCGTGAGTTGAGCGAGGCAATTCGTGCCGTGCGCCCGGATCTGCTGCTGGCAGTCGATCAGGAAGGCGGTCGTGTACAGCGCCTGCGCCAGGGTTTTGTGCGCCTGCCGGCCATGCGTGCGTTGGCGGATAACCCGAATGCCGAGTACCTGGCCGAGCAGTGCGGCTGGGTCATGGCGACTGAAGTACTGGCCGTGGGCCTGGACCTGAGCTTCGCCCCGGTGCTCGACCTGGACTACCAACGCAGCGCCGTCGTCGGCACCCGTTCCTTCGAAGGCGACCCCGAGCGCGCCGCCGTGCTGGCCGGTGCCTTTATCCGTGGCATGAACAGCGCCGGCATGGCTGCCACAGGCAAACACTTCCCGGGCCACGGTTGGGCTGAGGCCGATTCACACGTGGCGATTCCCAATGACGAACGTAGCTTGGAAGAGATTCGCGCGAATGACCTAGTGCCGTTCGCGCGCCTGAGCACGCAGTTGGCGGCGGTGATGCCGGCGCATGTTATTTACCCGCAGGTTGACGCTCAGCCAGCTGGCTTTTCGCGTCGATGGTTGCAGGATATTCTGCGCGGTGAATTGCAGTTCGATGGGGTGATTTTCAGCGATGACCTGTCGATGGCCGGTGCACATGTGGTCGGTGACGCGGCCAGCCGGATTGAAGCCGCGTTGACGGCTGGTTGTGATATGGGGCTGGTGTGCAATGATCGGGCGGCGGCTGAGTTGGCACTGACCGCTGCTCAGCGGATGAAGGTCACCCCATCGGCGCGCATTGCGCGGATGCGGGGGCAGGCGATTGCTTCGACGGATTACAAGCAGGATCCGCGGTGGTTGGCGGCGCTTACCGCGTTGCGGGATGCTCAGTTGGTCGGCTGAAAACCGCGTCGCGGCTATCGCAGGCAAGCCAGCTCCCACATGGGAATGCGTTCCAAGGTGGGAGCTGGCTTGCCTGCGATAGCGGTCTAACCGTCAACGCTTCTCTTGCTTATGCGGCAACGGCGCAAACAACGCTTCAATATCCTCATTGCCCAACTGCCAATCCCCGGTCGTGCGCCCATCCAGCACACCCGCCGCCAAGTCTGACTTTTCCTTCTGCAGGTGCTGGATTTTTTCCTCCACCGTACCCCGCGCAATCATCTTGTAGACGAACACCGGCTTCTCCTGCCCGATCCGGTACGCCCGGTCAGTCGCCTGATTCTCCGTAGCCGGGTTCCACCAAGGGTCGTAGTGGATCACCGTGTCGGCTTCGGTCAGATTCAGGCCTACACCGCCGGCCTTCAGGCTGATCAGAAAAATCTGCAGCTTGCCACTCTGGAAGTCCTTTACCGGCGTACGCCGATCGCGGGTCTGGCCGGTCAATAGCGCGTAGGCCACGCCACGCTTTTTAAGCTCCACTTCGATCAGGCTCAGCATCGAGGTGAACTGGGAGAACAGCAAAATTCGCCGCCCTTCGGCAAACAGTTCTTCGAGCATGTCCATCAAGCTATCGAGCTTGCCCGAGCTGCTGCCCCGTGCGGGCAGGGCGGCGTCGTTGACCAAGCGCAAATCGCAGCACACCTGACGTAACTTCAGCAGCGCTTCAAGAATGATGATCTGGCTGCGCGCCACGCCCTTGCGGGTAATCTCGTCGCGCACCTTCTTGTCCATGGCCAGGCGCATGGTTTCGTACACATCGCGCTGCGCCTCGTTGAGGTCGACCCAGTGGATGATCTCGGTCTTGGGTGGCAACTCCGTGGCCACCTGTTCCTTGGTGCGGCGCAGCAGGAAGGGTTTGATCCGACCGTTGAGGTGCTGCAATCGCACTTCGCTGGCGCGCTTTTCGATGGGCACGCGGTAATCGCGGTTGAAACTTTTTACATCGCCCAGCCAGCCCGGCAACAGGAAGTGGAACAGCGACCACAGTTCACCCAGGTGGTTTTCCAGCGGTGTACCACTCAGGCACAAGCGCTGCCGCGCATTCAGCTCACGCGCCGCCTGGGCGGCTTTGCTATTAGGGTTCTTGATGTACTGCGCTTCATCGAGGATCAGCACATGCAAGGGCAAGGCCGCGAGCTGGTCGATGTCCTTGGGCAGCAGGGCGTAGGTGGTCAGCAGCAGGTCATAGTCCTGCAGGTTGGCGAAGTGTTTCTTGCGCGTTGCGCCATACAACGCCAGCACCTTGAGCTGAGGCGTGAAGTGCGCCGCTTCATCAAGCCAGTTGGGAATCAGGCTGGTGGGCATCACCACCATGCACGGCCGGTCCAGGCGCCCGGCGGCTTTCTCGGTGAGAATATGCGCCAGCGTCTGCAGGGTTTTGCCCAGGCCCATGTCATCCGCAAGTATGCCGCCGACATCGAGCTGACGCAGCGACTGCATCCAGCTCAAGCCTTCCAATTGATAAGGCCGCAAGGTCGCGTTCAACCCTTCGGGCGCCACGCAGGTGAAATCCTTGATGTCCCGCAGGCGTTGGGCGAAGTTGCGGATCTTTTCGCCACCTTCCCATTGCAGCGGCAGGTCTTCCAGCGGGTTCAGGCGAATCGCATCGGCCTTGGCCAGGCGCAGCGTGGTGCTGCCGGCTTCCTGCAGGTAGAACTCGCCGAGGGTGGCCAGCACGGGTTTAAGCCGGCCGTAAGGCAGGGCCACTTGCAGCGGACCATGGCCATTGGGCAAGCCGGGAATGTTCACCAGGATCAGCTCATCATCGCGGCGTCGCGCGAGTTTTTCCGGATTCAGGATCTCGGTGTGTGAGCGCATCAGGTTCAGCAGGATCGGCAGCAGGCTCAGCCGTTCGCCATTGACGATAATCCCCAGCTCCAGGTCGAACCAGTCACGTTCCGGCCCTTCATCGACGGTGGCGTACCAATCATCGACGGCGCTCAGGTCGAAACCGAAATCTTCTTCGATCTGCAGCTCCCAACCCTCGGCCCGCAAGGTCGGCGAGGCATTGAGGGTGAAGTTCAGCCAGGCGCTGTCATTGACCAGTTCGAATAGGTCACCGGCGCTTTCCGGCAGGGCTTTGCTCTGACGCGTGGCGATCTTGAAACCGAGCAAGCGAAGTTGCTCGCGATAGGGTTGCTCAAGTTCTGGGTGTCGCTTGATGCGCAGGCTCTGGGTGTCCTGGCGCACGATGATGTCGGCGTTTTTTTGCCCGCTGACATAGTTACCCAAGTAGTTGAACGACAACGCCGCGCGGTGCTGGATGTAGCGCTGCATCTTGCCGTTGCGCGGTTCAAATGCACTGAACTCGACACTGGCCAGCCACAAGCGCGGCACGGGCAGCACGTCCTCCATCACCACCTGCGGCAACGCCACGCGGTTATCCAGTACGGATTGGAGCTTTTCCAGCAACTCGGCATCCTGGGCCGCAGCCGGGTAGGCCAGGGTTTCCTGAACCTTGAGCAGCACCGCCGCGATGTGTTTGCAGTTGGTGTGCACCGGGCAGGTACAGCGGCTGTCCACCAGGATCAGCGTGCCTTTGGCCGATTCGCGCAGCGAGATGGTCTGCCGATAAACGTTGCCGCCCGAGCCTTCGCAACTGGCGACGATGGTGCTGTCGCCGGACTCGACGATGCGCACCCGGTTCTCCAGGGCATAACGTCGCCCGCGCTCCAGGCTCTGCTCTTTGAAGCGATTGGCCCACGAAGGGGCCAGGGGTTTAGTCAGCGACGACGTCAGGGGCATGGCGCTGGATCAGTCCTGGATGTCAGGCGGTGGTGCGCTGGGTGGTTTGGCGGTCAGCGAGGTGATCTTGATCAGCAGCGCCAGATGGCCGCCATCCAGGTAGTTGAGTTGGTTGTTCTTGGTGCGCACGTCGGTCTGGCTCAAGTGTTCGCTGGCGATCACGCTGCCGTTGCTGTCGAACTGGTTGATCCAGAAGTTCGCATCGATATCGGTAAACCGGCCCAGTTGCAGGCTCAATACGCCTTCGATAGGAAACTGACCGAACTGCTCCTGGCCGTCGGAAATGGCGACTTTGACCGGCTGCTCGCCCAGGTTCTGTTCCCACGCCTTGTGTAACAGCACCGTGTAGGTGGAGTCAGCGCGCAGCTTATCGACAATGTTGGACAGCCGCGGCGGGCTCAGTTTATCGCCCAGGCGCGCTGCGCCGGCATCCCAGTTTTCCGGCGCGGCGCGGCTGTTGAGCACCGGCTCCGCGTTCTGGCGCACCAGGATCATTTCCACCTGGTACGGGCTGTCGGCGAATGCCGCAGGTGCCACTACCACCAACAACAAGCTCAAAATGCGGAACAAGCGCATTGGGGCGTCCTTCAAGCAGATTTCGGGATGAGGCGCTCGAACAACGCCTCCAGTGTATTAAAGCGTTCTTCAGCGCGTTCCATCGGCACCATGAACTTGAACAGCGTAGCCCCTTCGAACTTGTAGCGGTTGGGCTGGCCCTGAATCAACTTGATCAGCACCAACGGGTCAACCGGCGTCTGCGCTTCAAATTCGATGCGCCCGCCTTGCGGCCCGGCGTCGACTTTCTTGATGCCCAACTGCTCGGCCTGCAATTTGAGCAAGGTCAGGCGCACCAGGTTCTTGGTCGGTTCCGGCAGCAGGCCGAAGCGGTCGATCATCTCCACCTGCAGGTCCTTGAGGCCTTCTTCGTCGGTGGCCGAGGCGATGCGTTTGTACAGGATCAACCGCGCATGCACGTCCGGCAGATAGTCTTCGGGAATCAACGCCGGCAAGCGCAGGTTGATTTCCGGACCGCCGCCCAGCGGTTGATCGAGGTTCGGTTGCTCGCCCTTGCGGATGGCTTTCACCGCGCGCTCAAGCATCTCCATATACAGGGTGAAGCCCACCGCCTGGATCTGCCCGCTCTGGCCGTCGCCCAGCAGTTCGCCGGCGCCACGGATTTCCAGGTCGTTGGTGGCCAGTACAAAACCGGCGCCCAGGTCCTGAGTGTTGGCGATGGCTTCCAGGCGCTTTTCCGCGTCGGAAGTGATCTGCTGGCGCGGCGGCGTGAGCAAATAGGCATACGCCTGGTGGTGACTGCGACCCACCCGGCCGCGCAGTTGGTGCAACTGCGCCAGGCCGAATTTGTCGGCGCGCTCGATGATGATGGTGTTAGCGCTCGGCACGTCGATACCGGTCTCGATGATGGTCGAGGCGATCAGCACGTTGAAGCGCTTGTGGTAGAAGTCGCTCATCACCTGTTCGAGTTCGCGTTCGCGCATCTGCCCGTGGCCGATGGCGATGCGCGCTTCCGGTACCAATTCGGCGAGGTCGGCAGCGCATTTCTCGATGGTCTTCACATCGTTGTGCAAGTAGTAAACCTGCCCGCCGCGCAGCAATTCCCGTAGCAGTGCTTCCTTGACCGTGCTTTTGTTCTGCTCCATCACAAAGGTGCGTACCGACAAGCGCCGCGCCGGTGGCGTGGCGATGATCGACAGGTCGCGCATGCCCGACACCGCCATGTTCAGCGTGCGCGGAATCGGCGTGGCGGTGAGGGTGAGGATGTCGACTTCGCTGCGCAGGGCCTTGAGTTGTTCCTTCTGACGTACCCCAAAACGGTGTTCTTCGTCGATGATCACCAGGCCGAGGTTCTTGATCTTCACATCGTCCGACAACAGCTTGTGGGTGCCGATCACGATGTCGATCTTGCCTTCCGCCAGGTCAGCGATGGCGGCATTCACTTCCTTGGCCGACTTGAAGCGGCTCATCACTTCCACGGTCACCGGCCAGTCGGCAAAGCGGTCGCGGAAGCTGTTGTAGTGCTGCTGGGCGAGCAGGGTGGTCGGTACCAGGATCGCCACCTGGCGGCCGCCGTGCACGGCGATGAAGGCGGCGCGCATCGCCACTTCGGTCTTGCCGAAGCCCACGTCGCCACACACCAGGCGGTCCATCGGCTTGGGCGCGAGCATGTCGGCGCGCACGGCTTCGATGGTGGTTTGCTGGTCCGGGGTTTCTTCGAAAGCAAAGCCGGCGCTGAAGGTGGCGTAGTCGGCTTTCGGGTCGGCGAACGCGTAACCTTCGCGCGCAGCACGGCGGGCATAGATGTCGAGCAGTTCGGCGGCGACGTCGCGCACTTGCTCGGCGGCCTTGCGCTTGGCTTTCTGCCAGGTCTCGGAACCCAGGCGATGCAACGGCGCCAGGGCGTCGTCGCTGCCGGTGTAACGGGCGATCAAATGCAGGCTGGCCACCGGCACGTAGAGCTTGGCGCCCTCGGCGTATTCCATGGTGAGGAATTCGGCAGCCTGGTTGTCGATTTCCAGGGTTTGCAGGCCGAGGTAGCGGCCGACGCCGTGGTCGATATGCACCACCGGCGCGCCTTCGCGCAACTCGGTGAGGTTTTTGATCACCGCGTCGTTGTTGGCGTCGGCGCGTTTTTCGCGGCGTCGACGTTGCATCACGCGCTGGCCGAACAGCGGGCTCTCGGCGATCAGCGCCAGGGCCGGGTCGTCCAGCAACAGGCCTTCGTCCAGCGGTGCGATGGTGATCGCCAGGCGTTCTTTGCTTTTTAAAAAGTCCGGCCAGCTGTCGACGGTTTTCGGTCGCAGCTTCAGGCGTTCCAACAGCTCCAGCAGGACTTCCCGACGCCCGGCGGACTCTGCGGTAAACAGCACGCGGCCTGGGAAGTCGCCCAGGAAGTTGGACAGCGCTTCCAGCGGTTGTGTGGCTTTGGCCTGGATCGCCAGATCCGGCAGCGTCCCCGCCGGGAAGCGCTCGCGGCCGCTGCCGGCGTCCACATCCTGTTGGCTGGCGACCACGCGGGGCCAGTTTTTAAGACGGGCAAAGCAGTCTTCCACCGGCAGGAACAGCTCGGCGGGCGGCAATAAAGGCCGGGACGGATCAACGCGGCGCTCTTCATAGCGGTTACGCACGTCGTTCCAGAAGTTTTCCGCTGCTTGCTCGATACCCGGCAGCGAGAACACTTGGGTGTCCTGTGGCAGGTAGTCGAACAAGGTAGACGTTTCGTCGAAGAACAGCGGCAGGTAGTACTCGATACCCGCGGGTGTAATCCCGCTGCTCAAGTCCTGAAAGATCGGGCAACGACGGAAGTCGACGTCGAAGCGCTCGCGGAAGCGCGCCTTGAAGCGCGTGACCGCATCTTTCTGTAATGGAAATTCCCGCGCCGGCAGCAGCTTGATCGACTCGACTTTGTCGATGGAACGCTGGTTTTCCGGATCGAAGGTGCGCAGGGTCTCGATTTCGTCATCGAACAGGTCGATGCGATAGGGCAGTTTGCTGCCCATCGGGAACAGGTCGATCAGCGCACCGCGCACCGCAAACTCACCGTGCTCGTACACCGTGTCGACGCAGCGGTAGCCGCTGGCCTCCAGGCGCGTGCGCATCTGTTCCACATCGAGCTTCTGGCCGATATCCAGGACCAGGCTGCTGCCCAGCAGGAACTTGGTCGGTGCCAGGCGATGCAGTGCCGTGGTGATCGGCACCACCAGCACACCGTGGGCCAGTTCCGGCAAGCGGTACAGGCTGGCGATGCGCTGCGAGATGATGTCCTGATGCGGCGAGAACAGGTCGTAGGGCAGGGTTTCCCAATCGGGAAAATGCAGCACCGGCAAATCGGGGGCGAAGAAGCTCAGCTCCTGCTCCAACCGTTCGGCACTTTGGCTGTCGGCGGTGAGCAGCAGGGTAAAGCGCTTGGCTGCGCTGGCAGCTTCGGCGATGGCCAGGCTCAGGGCGGCACCGGGCAGGTTGCCCCAGTGCTGTTTACCTGCCGCGGCAGGGAGAAGCGGTAGACGCAGAACGGGCACGGAAGGTTGAGCTCCAAGCGTTGCGACAAAGTCGGTAATTGTAACGGCCAGAGGTGCCGCCTGTCAGTTTCTGACTGAGCCTATTACGGTTTGTAGGAAATGTAGTGGCTAAGACAAACAATGGCGTGTTTTGACTCAATATGTAGTGCCGAAATGCGCGATTGTTTTGGAGTGTTACGGACAAGTCGGCGTTGTTGCCCATCGGTCGGCCTTCTGGAACCCGCGTATTTACTGGGCTCCAGCGGGGTGGCTTTTTTGCGCAAGGCTTTTTTGTTGTAGGACGCGCATTGCTCCGAGGACAGTCGGGCGGCATAATGTAGCCCCTTTTTTCAGCCCCTACATGTGGAAGGTTACCGTGACTCAGAAGCCCGACCAGTGTCTTGGTGAATGGATCGACCGTGAAGCACTCGCAGAAGCGATGATCCCGCTAATCGGTCAGCTGTACCGCAATAACAATGTGGTGAGCTCGATCTATGGCCGCAGCCTGATCAACCAGTCTGTCATCGCGATTCTCAAAGCCCACCGCTTTGCGCGTCACCGTTCCGCCGACGACAGCGAACTCTCCGTCCACGAAACATTCCCACTGCTCAAGGCCATGAGCGAGCTCAAGCTCGGCGCGGCTTCGGTAGACCTGGGCAAGCTGGCCTATAAATTCCGCAAAGAAGGCGCTGGCCGTACCGCCGAGCAGTTCGTGCGTGAAGAAATGGCCGATGTGGTTGGCCAGCAGAACGCCGCCGCCCGCAAAGGCACCGACGTTGTGCTGTACGGCTTCGGTCGTATCGGCCGCCTGCTGGCGCGCATCCTGATCGAAAAAACCGGTGGTGGCGACGGCCTGCGCCTGCGTGCCATCGTGGTGCGCAAAGGCGCCGAGAACGACCTGACCAAACGCGCCAGCCTGCTGCGCCGCGACTCGGTACACGGTTCGTTCAACGGCACCATCACCATCGACGAAGAAAACAACACGATCACCGCCAACGGTAACCTGATCCAGGTGATCTACGCGAAAAACCCGTCCGAGGTGGATTACACCCAGTACGGCATCAAGGACGCCCTGCTGGTGGACAACACCGGCGTATGGCGTGACGCCGAAGGCCTGGGCCAGCACCTGGCCTGCCCAGGTATCGACCGCGTTGTCCTGACTGCGCCTGGCAAGGGCAAGCTGAAGAACATCGTTCACGGCATCAACCACGCTGAAATCACGGCTGACGACAAGATCGTGTCCGCCGCTTCCTGCACCACCAACGCCATCGTGCCGGTGCTGAAGGCGGTGAATGACAAGTTCGGTATCGTCAATGGCCACGTTGAGACGGTTCACTCGTACACCAACGACCAGAACCTGATCGACAACTTCCACAAGGGCGATCGCCGTGGGCGTAGCGCCGCGTTGAACATGGTGATCACCGAGACCGGTGCTGCCACTGCTGCTGCCAAGGCCCTGCCTGAGCTGGCCGGCAAGCTGACCGGTAACGCGATCCGCGTGCCGACGCCTAACGTGTCGATGGCGATTCTCAACCTGAACCTTGAGAAAGCCGCTACCCGTGAAGAGATGAACGAGTACCTGCGCTACATGGCGCTGCACTCCGATCTGCATAAGCAAATCGACTACGTCAACTCGCAGGAAGTGGTCTCCACTGACTTCGTTGGCTCGCGCCACGCCGGTGTGGTGGATGCTGAGGCGACCATTACCCAGGACAACCGCGTTGTACTGTACGTCTGGTACGACAACGAGTTCGGTTACAGCTGCCAGGTGGTTCGCGTGATGGAAGACATGGCTGGGGTCAACCCGCCTGCGTTTCCGCGCTAAGCATTAGCGGTCAGTGAAAGAGCCCCGACTGGTTCGGGGCTTTTTTGTGGCTGGGTTTTGTGTTGTCTGCAAGGGTCTCATCGCAGCATAGGTATCTACATCTCGTGAGCGAGCCCAGTACGTAGCAGCTGTCGAGCCCCGGCGAGGCTGTGTCAGCGGTGTGTCAGACAGGCCGCCAACGCAGCCTCGCCGGGGCTCGACAGCTGCTACGCACTCCTCCCTCAATTCAGCAATTTGCTGCGCAACTCCTCGGACAACCCCTGGGGCGCCAACCAGATCCCGAGGTAGGCCCTCGCCAGCGCGTCATCGCGACTGTTGAACACCACTTGCCCATTGATCTCGAGGTTCAAGCCACGCCCTGGTCGATAATCCAGGGCATATCGATCACCGGCTTGAATGTTACGAAAGCGGGCATGCAGTTTTTCCAGCTCGGGCTTCAAGCTCGCGCTGGCTTGCTGGCGTTCCAGGGTCGTATTGGCCGCCTTGATCACATCATTACGGTCGATGTCGCGAAAGTAATACAGGGTCAGGCGCAGCGCCTTTTTCTGCTCCCAGGCCTGTTTGGCGCTCACGTCCGAAGGGGTATACAGCGCGGCCGCGTACACGTCCGCCCAGAGGTAGGTGAGCACAGCCTGGTTTTTCAGGGTCAGTTCCTGTGACTGTGTCGGGAAGTTGGCCTGCTTTAGCCGATCCGCCTCATTGGCGTGTGCTGTGATCGACAGCATCAGTAATAAACAGAAAACTATATGCCGCATAATGGCCCGTCCCGAAAAGATGCGTGGCTACAGGGTAATTCATTTTCCGGCAGCGGCAGCGGCAGGGTTCAGGGATAATCTGCGCTGTGTAGTAAAGGCATTACTGGCCTACGACGCGACCAAGGGTTAATGTGCGCGGCGTTACGCCTTATATAGACTGTGCCCCGGTTCACACACTTGAGCCAAATTGTCCTTCATGACCGCTGGCCGCGGCATGATTTAGCCCGGCGTCCAACCGTACGCCTGGCCTGTTCTGAGGAGTACGCATGGCTGTCTACAACTACGACGTGGTGGTACTGGGTTCCGGCCCAGCTGGAGAAGGTGCGGCGATGAACGCCGCGAAGGCAGGGCGCAAGGTGGCGATGGTCGATAGCCGTCGCCAGGTCGGCGGTAACTGCACCCACCTGGGCACCATCCCGTCCAAGGCCTTGCGTCACTCGGTGCGCCAGATCATGCAGTTCAACACCAACCCGATGTTCCGGGCCATTGGTGAGCCGCGTTGGTTCTCGTTTCCGGACGTGCTGAAAAGCGCCGAGAAAGTCATCTCCAAGCAGGTTGCTTCGCGTACGGGCTACTACGCCCGTAACCGTGTCGACCTGTTCTTCGGCACCGGCAGCTTCGCCGACGAGCAAACCGTCGAAGTGGTCTGCCCCAACGGCGTGGTCGAGAAACTGGTGGCCAAGCACATCATCATCGCCACCGGTTCACGCCCGTATCGTCCGGCGGATATCGATTTCCACCACCCGCGTATCTACGATAGCGACACCATCCTGAGCCTGGGTCACACCCCGCGCAAACTGATCATCTACGGCGCCGGCGTGATCGGCTGTGAATACGCCTCGATCTTCAGCGGCCTGGGTGTGCTGGTGGAACTGGTCGACAACCGCGACCAGTTGCTGAGCTTCCTCGACTCGGAAATTTCCCAGGCGTTGAGCTACCACTTCAGCAACAACAACATCACCGTGCGCCATAACGAAGAGTATGAGCGGGTCGAAGGCCTGGATAACGGTGTGATCCTGCACCTCAAATCCGGCAAAAAGATCAAGGCTGACGCTTTGCTGTGGTGCAACGGCCGTACCGGCAACACCGACAAGCTCGGCATGGAAAACATCGGGGTCAAGGTTAACAGCCGTGGCCAGATCGAAGTGGACGAGAACTACCGCACCTGCGTGACCAATATCTACGGCGCCGGTGACGTGATCGGCTGGCCGAGCCTGGCCAGTGCGGCGCATGACCAGGGCCGTTCGGCGGCGGGCAGCATCGTCGACAATGGCAGCTGGCGCTACGTGAATGACGTGCCGACCGGGATCTACACGATTCCCGAGATCAGCTCGATCGGCAAGAACGAGCACGAACTGACCAAGGCCAAGGTGCCTTATGAAGTGGGCAAGGCGTTCTTCAAGAGCATGGCGCGTGCGCAGATCGCCGGTGAGCCGCAAGGCATGCTGAAGATCCTGTTCCACCGTGAAACCCTGGAAGTGCTCGGCGTGCATTGCTTCGGCTACCAGGCGTCGGAGATCGTGCACATCGGCCAGGCGATCATGAACCAGCCGGGTGAACTCAATACCCTCAAGTATTTCGTCAACACCACGTTCAACTACCCGACCATGGCCGAAGCCTATCGGGTAGCTGCTTACGACGGGCTCAACCGGCTTTTTTGAGCGGCTCCGGCCGGTGGCCTGAGCCGGCCGGGGAGACCGATTTCAGTAATTCCCGAGGGTGGCAGTGGCCAAACCGGGAAAGTCTGTAATCAGGCTATCTACGCCGAAGTCGGCGAGCCTGCGCATTAGCGCAGGTTCGTTGACTGTCCACACGGACACGTGCAAACCCTGGCGCTGGGCTTTTTCCAGACGCTCAGGGGTGCACAACGTCCAGTTCAACGCCAGATACTCACAACCGTAGTTTTGCGCGACCTTCAGCGGGTCGAGCCAGGCGTATTCGGCCACCAGGCCGCGTGACAGGTCGGGGGTGAGGTCAACCGCTGCTTTCAACACTTCCCGTGAACTTGAAGTGACGGTGACTTTGTCCATCAGGCCAAAGCGCACGGCCATCTCGCGGATCGCCAGTACCGTGGTGGTGGCGCGGGTGCGTGAGGCGCTTTTGACTTCCAGTTGCCAGTGATCGAAGTCGCACTTTTCGAACAGCTCCTCCAGGCGCGGGATCGGGCACGGCTGAATCCAGCCCGGGCCGCCTTTGCGCGCATCCATCTTCACCAGGTCCGCCGCCGAATACTCGACGACCTTGCCACGCCGGTCGGCGGTGCGTTTGAGGGTCGGGTCGTGGATGACCATCAACTCGCCGTCCATGGACAGGTGCAAGTCCAGTTCGCAACGGCGTACGCCGTGCTTGAGGCACTCCTGAAAGCTGGTCAGGGTGTTTTCCGGTGCTTCGCCTTTGGCACCGCGATGGCCGTAGATCAGGGTCACAGTTGCTCCTTCGCGCCAGGATGACTGGCGTAGTGAATACAAATTCAGATGTCGTCGCTTTGTTCCCGCGCCAGGCGCCGTTCCTGGGCCTGTTTCTGCAGGATGTAGCGCGCCAGCAGTTGGCGTTGGGCATCGGTCATGGATTCGAATTCCGTGCCGACGTCAAAGCCATCGCCTTTGGGATCGCAATGGGTGACCCGCGCGCGCAGCAGCAAGCCGAGCGCCTGGGGCATCAGCACCAGTTTGACCGCGAGGTGTGCGTCAGTCGCCAGGGGAGTGGGGTGTTGGAAGTCGATACCGCCTTCGGAAATGATCACCGGTTGCGGTGCGCCGACCTCATCCAGCAGGCCGCGCGCCATGATCTGGCTGAGCAGGTCCACGCGTTTGTTCTGCACGCGGAGGAAGGCGGCGAGGGTGCGATCCTTCTCGCTGAGCTGACGCAACAGGTGCTGGGCTTCGAATTCACTCAGGTGCAACTCGCTGAGCAGGTTGAACAGCGGCGAATCATCCAGCAACACTTCCTTGCTCGCCGCTTCGGGGGCAGACAGGCTTTTGATTTGGAGTGCGATCATGTCGTCGATACGGTAGTATTCGCGGCGCTCTTCTTCATCTAATGTCGACATGGCGAACCCCAGGTAACGGTAATGGTCTGAGTGTAAAGCTGCTTACCAGACCCCGCCACCGGGACGTCTTCTTTTCCTCCGAACAAGCCCCGACATGTTCAGACCTCTCTTCGTATTTATCGGCACGCGTTATACCCGTGCAAAGCGTCGCAATCATTTTGTGTCGTTCATTTCCCTAACCTCGATGATCGGGCTCGCCTTGGGCGTGGTCGTGATGATCGTGGTGCTTTCGGTGATGAACGGCTTCGATCATGAGATGCGCACCCGCGTGCTGGGCATGGTGCCCCACGCGACCATTGAGGGCGATGCGCCCATCAGTGACTGGCAAAGCCTGGCCGACAAGGTCAAGCAGAACCCCAAGGTACTGGCCGTTGCGCCGTTTACCCAGATGCAGGGGTTGCTGACCAACGACGGCAAGGTGCAGAAGATCCTGCTCAATGCCATCGATCCGACCCAGGAACGCAACGTCTCGATCATCGACAAGTTCATGCTGCAGGGCAAACTCGATGACTTGGCGCCGGGCAGCTTTGGCATCGTGATCGGCGACAAGGCAGCGGCCAAGCTCGGCGTGGGCCTCGGCGACAAGCTGACCTTCGTCGCGCCGGAAGTCACCGTGACCCCGGCCGGCATGTTTCCGCGCATGAAGCGCTTTACCGTGGTGGGCACCTTCCACGTGGGTGCCGGCGAGATCGACGGCTACCTCGGCCTGACCAACCTCACCGACCTGGCTCGCCTGCATCGCTGGCAGCCGGACCAGGTGCAGGGCTTGCGCCTGAAGTTCAACGACCTGTTCGACGCGCCGCGCGGTGCCTGGGAAATCGCCCAGCATTTGGGTGAGAGCCAATACTACGCCCGCGACTGGACCCGTACCCACGGCAACCTGTACCAGGCCATCCGCATGGAAAAAGCCATGATCGGCCTGCTGTTGCTGCTGATCGTCGCCGTGGCGGCCTTCAATATCATCTCCACGCTGGTGATGGTGGTGAATGACAAGAAGGGCGATATCGCCATCCTGCGCACGCTTGGCGCCACGCCGGGGCAGATCATGGCGATCTTCATGGTGCAAGGCACGGTGATTGGCGTGGTCGGCACCTTGATCGGCACCGCCGTCGGGATTCTGGCTGCGTTGAATGTGAGCGCTGCCATTGCCGCACTGGAAAACGTGCTCGGCCACAAGTTTCTCAACGCTGACGTCTACTTCATCGACTACTTGCCGTCCCAGGTGCAGACCCAGGACGTGTTGATGGTGGGCGGCGCTGCGTTGGTCCTGAGTTTCCTTGCCACCCTGTATCCAGCCTGGCGCGCGGCACGTACCCAGCCAGCACAGGCCTTACGTTATGAGTGAATCGGGCATGAGTGAAAAAGCAATCCTGAGCTGCCGGAACCTGGGCAAATCCTACGAGGAGGGCCCGGAATCGGTAGTCGTGTTGTCCAACCTGCAACTTGAGCTGCACCCCGGCGAGCGCGTGGCGATCGTCGGCAGTTCGGGTTCCGGCAAAAGTACCTTGTTGAACCTGCTGGGCGGGCTCGATACGCCGTCCCAGGGCAGCGTGTGGCTGGCCGGCGAAGAGTTGTCGGCCCTCGGTGAAAAGGCCCGTGGGCAACTGCGCAACCGTTCGCTCGGTTTTGTGTACCAGTTCCACCACCTGTTGCCGGAATTCACTGCGCTGGAAAACGTGTGCATGCCGCTGCTGATCGGCAAGACCGCGATCCCGGAAGCCCGCCAGCGCGCCAAGGCCTTGCTGGAGCGCGTCGGCCTCGGCCATCGCCTGGAGCACAAACCGGCCGAACTGTCCGGCGGCGAGCGCCAGCGTGTGGCGATTGCCCGTGCCCTGGTGAACAACCCGGGCCTGGTGATGCTCGACGAGCCCACCGGCAACCTCGACTCCCACACTGCCCAAGGCATCAAGGATTTGATGCTGGAACTGAGCACCCAGATGCGCACCGCGTTCCTCGTGGTGACCCATGACATGAGCATGGCCCGGCAGATGGACCGCGTGTTGCACCTGCAGGAAGGTCATCTGGTCGCCATCTGACCCGTTTCAAGCCCGGCGCCTTAAGCGCTGGGCTTTTTCATTTTTCAACGGTGCCCACGAATGTTCAGACCGTTATCGATTTTCATCGGCACGCGCTATACCCGCGCCAAGCGCCGCAACCGTTTTGTCTCGTTTATCTCGATGACCTCGATGATCGGCCTCGCCCTGGGCGTATTGGCGATGATCGTGGTGCTGTCGGTGATGAACGGCTTCCAGCGCGAAATGAGCTCGCGCATCCTCGGCATGGTGCCTCACGCCACCATCGTCGGTGTGAACCCGATTGACGATTGGCAGCCAGTGGCCGCCGCCGCGATGAAGAATCCGGAAGTGACTGCTGCAGTACCCTTCACGCAGATGGACGGCATGTTCTCCTACAAGGGCGCGATGCAGCCGATCGAGATCAGCGGCGTCGACCCGGCCCAGGAAGGCAAGGTGTCGATCGTGGCCCAGCACATTGTGCGCGGCAAACTGGATGACCTGAAGCCCGGTGAGTTCGGCGTGGTAGTCGGCGAAATCACCGCCCGGCGCTTTCGCTTGAATGTGGGCGACAAGCTGACCCTGATCGTGCCGGAAATCAGCACCGCACCGGGTGGCATCACCCCGCGTATGCAGCGCTTGAACGTTGTGGGCATCTTCAAGGTCGGCGCCGAGCTGGATGGTTCGATGGCCTTGATCCACATGGCCGACGCCGCGGAAATTCAACATTGGCAGCCGAACCAGGTACAGAGCGTGCGCCTGGCGGTGAAAGACCTGTATGCGGCGCCAAAAGTCTCGGCGGATATCGCCGCCAGCCTGGGCGCGGGCTATAAGCCTGATGACTGGACGCACACCCAAGGCAGCCTGTTCAGCGCAATGAAAATGGAAAAGACCATGATCGGCCTGCTGTTGCTGATGATCGTCGCCGTGGCGGCGTTCAACATCATTGCGACCTTGATCATGGTGGTGAACGACAAAGGCGCGGACATTGCGATCCTGCGCACCATCGGCGCCACGCCACGGCAGATCATGGCGATCTTCATGGTGCAGGGCACGGTGATCGGTATCGTCGGCACCTTGATCGGTGGTGTGCTGGGCGTGATTGCGGCGCTGAACGTGAGTGAGCTGGTGGGCTGGGTCGAGCGGGTGACCGGGCAGCATATCTTCAGTTCGGATGTGTACTTTGTCAGCAACTTGCCTTCGGAACTGCAAGGTGGGGATGTGCTGCTGATTTGCACGGCGGGGTTTGTGTTGAGCTTTTTGGCGACGCTGTATCCGGCGTATCGGGCGGCGAAGATTGAGCCGGCGCATGCGCTGAGGTATTCCTAAGCCTTTAGACCGCTATCGCAGGCGAGCCAGCTCCCACATTTGGAATGCATTTCAAAATGTGGGAGCTGGCTTGCCTGCGATAGGGCCGGCCCAGCTTGCATCAATCCCCCTTGGGCAACTCAATCACAAACCGCGTCAACCCGGCCTCAGACTCACAAAAAATCCTCCCCCCATGTGCCCGCACGATCGATTGGGTAATCGCCAACCCTAGCCCCGCATGCTCGCTGCTGCCCTCGTGCCGTGCCGGATCCGCCCGATAGAAGCGGTCAAACAACTTCGGTAACAGCTCCGGTGGAACGCCTTCCCCGGTGTTCTCAACCGTCAACCTCACGCCATCCGTCATCCGTACCCGTACTTCGCCACCCGCTGGCGTAAACCGCAGCGCGTTATCCAGCAAGTTCGACAGGGCGCGACGCAACATGCCGCGATCACCCAGCGTATGGGCAGTACCTTCGCGAATCAGGCTGACTTGGGCGTCTTCCGCCAGCAACGCGAAAAACTCAAGCAAAGCATCCACTTCATCTGCCAGCGCCAAAGGCTCGCGTTTGGGCATGAGCAAGCCATGATCCGCTTTGGCCAGGTACAGCATGTCGTTTACCAGCTGCGCCATCCATTGCAGCTCTTCCAGGTTGCTGTGCAGCGCCTCGCGGTAATCCTCCAGCGGGCGCGGCTGGGTCAGGATGACTTGGGTATGGGTCAGCAGGTTCGACAGCGGCGTACGCAGTTCATGGGCGATATCGGCGGAGAACGCTGAGAGACGCTGGAACGCATCGTCCAGTCGACCCAGCATGGCGTTGAAGGCCTGGGCCAGTTCGGCCAGTTCCACCGGCATGTGTTGCTGGGGCAGGCGCTGGGTCAGGGAGTGCGCGGACACACCTGCGGCCACTTCACCCATGCGTCGCAACGGCCGCAACCCACTGCGCGCGGCCCAGGCGCCGAGCAGGGCGGTGGCCAGGGCCGACAGGCCGACGGTGAGCCAGATCAGGTGCTGCATGCGCTGCAGGAAATGCTGGTGGTGGGTGATGTCGAGCATCAGCGTCAGTTGGGGGGAGTCGGGTGGGTCTGCCCTCAGCGGTGCGTTGTACACCCGATAGTCGGTGCCGGCATTTTGCAGGCTGTGCAGGCCGGGCGCGTCGGGCAAGCTCACGCCTGGCGCATCGTCCAGCCAGCGCTGGCCGGCGGCGGTGATGCGCAGCCTCAGCTCGGGTTGGCGATTGAGTTCGGCACGCAGTTGCGCTTCATGTCTGGCGAATGCGTCTGGCGAATCGACACCCTGCAAGGTGCTGCGCAGCGCCACCAGTTGGCTGTCGAGCTGTTGCTGGTCCAACTCAATGAAGTGCGCCTCGCTGGCGTGGTTGAACAGTACGCCGGCGATCAGCGACACCACCGCCGTGCAGGCGGCAAACAGCAGCGCCAGGCGGCTGGCCAGGGACAGGCGCTTGATCAATTGGCGCGCTCCTCCAGCACGTAACCCATGCCGCGTACGGTGTGGATCAGTTTGGTGGGGAAGTTATCGTCGACTTTCAGGCGCAGGCGGCGGATCGCTACTTCGATGATGTTGGTGTCACTGTCGAAATTCATGTCCCAGACCTGGGAGGCGATCAGCGATTTGGGCAGCACTTCGCCCTGGCGGCGCAGCAGCAGTTCCAACAGGGAGAATTCCTTGGCAGTCAGGTCGATGCGCTGGCCGTGCCGTTCGACGCGACGGCGGATCAGGTCCAGGCGCAGGTCGGCCAGTTGCAGTGCGGTTTCCTGAGGCGAGCTGCTGCCACGGCGCAACAGGCTGCGTACGCGGGCCAGCAGTTCGGAAAAGGCGAAGGGCTTGACCAGGTAATCGTCGGCGCCCAGCTCAAGACCGTGCACTCGGTCTTCCACCGCGTCGCGGGCGGTGAGGAACAGCACCGGGATGTCCAGGCCGGCGCTGCGCACGGCTTGGAGGATTTGCCAGCCATCACGGCCGGGCAGCATCACGTCGAGGATCAGCAAGTCGTAGTCGCCGGTCAGTGCCAGGTGCTGGCCGCTGGTACCGTCGGCCACCAATTCGGTTGTAAAGCCCGCCTCGGCCAGGCCCTGGCGCAGATACTGGCCGGTTTTGGGTTGGTCTTCGACGATCAGCAGTTTCATGGGCGGCTCTTGGCAACGGTTCACGACGGCTTTATACCTTGGGTGCCAGGGCAGGGGGCCAAGCTGACAAAGTTGTAATCTAGCAGTCAGCTGGCTGGCAGCGGCGTCATCTTAGAGTGCTGCCCAAGCTCGTTGCACATTTTTGGAGAATAGACATGGCGTTGCGTACACCCCTGGTGTTGGCGGGTTGCCTGCTGGCGTTGAGTTTCGATGCGGTGGCTGATGCGGCGCACGCCTATGCGTTCGGCCAGGCAGCCCCTGCGAGCAAAGCCACTCGCACCGTGGAAGTGACGCTGCAGGACATTTCCTTTTCGCCCAAGTCCATTGACGTAAAAGCCGGTGAGACGGTGCGCTTTGTACTGGTCAACAAGGGCCAGTTGCTCCACGAATTCAACCTGGGCGATGCAGCGATGCATGCCGAGCATCAGAAGGAAATGTTACAGATGCAGGCCAGTGGCATGCTCACCGCCACCGGTATGAGCGAAATGGACCACAGCGCCATGGGCCATGGCGCGATGAAGCACGATGACCCCAATAGCGTATTGGTTGAACCCGGTAAAACTGCGGAGCTGACTTGGACGTTCACCAAAGCCACGGGCCTGGAGTTTGCCTGCAACCTGCCGGGGCATTATCAAGCGGGGATGGTCGGCAAGCTTAACGTCAACTAATTCGCAGATGGCGTCTTTAAGCTGGTCGGGTGAAGAGCTTGCCTGAGCTTTGCGTAGCAGCTGTCGAGCCTTGGCGAGGCTGCGTTTGCGGAGTTTCAGGCGCACCGCTGACGCAGCCTCGCCAAGGCTCGACAGCTGCTACGGGGCGGGGCGGTGCTGTGTTTCTTAAGGGTAGGAGCAAAGGCTGGTAGACTGGCGCGGTTTATTTAGCCAGGTTTCCGCCATGCATCCCGCAGCCGAACATTCGCCGCTGGGCAAGTCCAGTGAATACATCTCCACCTATACACCTTCGTTGTTGTTCCCGATCCCGCGCGCGGCCAAATGGGCCGAGCTGGGCCTGAGCGCCGAGACCTTGCCTTACAAGGGCGTGGATTTCTGGAACTGCTTCGAACTGTCCTGGCTGCTGCCGTCCGGCAAGCCGGTGGTGGCCATCGGTGAATTCAGCATTCCGGCCGATTCGCCGAACATCATCGAGTCCAAGTCGTTCAAGCTGTACCTCAACTCGTTGAATCAGACCGCGTTCGCCGATACGGCCAGCCTTGAAGCGACCCTGCGTACCGACCTCAGCGCAGCCGCAGGTAAACCTGTGAGCGTGCGCATCCGCAGCTTGGCCGAAATCGAGGCTGAAGGCGTGATGGCGTTGCCGGGTGTGTGCATTGATGAGCTGGATATCAGCGTCAGCAACTACGAGCACCCCCGTCCGGAATTGCTGCGTTGCGATGATTCGCGCACGGTGGAGGAGAGCGTGCACAGCCATCTACTCAAATCCAACTGCCCGGTGACCAGCCAGCCTGACTGGGGCAGTGTGGTGGTGGAGTACCGTGGCTCGGCGCTGGATCACGCCAGTCTGCTGGAATACCTCGTGAGCTTTCGCCAGCACTCGGACTTCCATGAGCAGTGTGTAGAGCGCATCTTTCTCGACCTGCAGCGTTTGCTCAAGCCTGAGAAGTTGACCGTATATGCGCGGTATGTGCGGCGTGGCGGGTTGGATATCAACCCGTATCGCAGCACGGAAGAGGTGGCGTTCCAGAACGTGCGCCTGGCTCGTCAGTAGCCTTCATATAAAGCAAATGTGGGAGCTGGCTGGCTTGCGATGGCGGTGTATCAGTCGACTGAAGAATGACTGAGAGATCGCTATCGCAGGCCAGCCAGCTCCCACATTAGGTTCTGCGTTTGGCTTGGGGCAGGGATCAGATCCCCATGTTGCCCAAGGTGATCATGATATTGCGCAAAGTCCCGGAAATGACCGGGTGTTCGGCGTCGAACTCGATAGCAGCTTGATTCACATCGTCAGAAATACTGGGTGTCTGTGTGGCCGGTTCCAGTTCAAGTTGTAATTCAAACTTGGCAATCAAGGCCTCCAGCGCTTCACGTTTCTCTTCCGACAGCGGCGGTTCCTGTTCCAACTGCCCGCGCAGGATCTCGATCTGTTCTTCCAGTTTTTTGCGATCAGGCATGACATGTTTCCTTTTATTCGATAGGCACTGGCATAGACCGCGGCACGCCGAGAAAGGTCTACGGGCTGACCTGTAGATTAATCCACCGGCGGCGACTGTGCATGATCCGTGTCAGGGCTTCTCGCCTTTGAGCTGGCGCAGGCTGATGTCGGCCAAGCAGGTGCCGAGTTCGCCCAGGTGATCAATGACCGAGTGCACGCCCAACCCGTACAGAGCGACGGTGGCCTTGCCGCGCTTGTGTTCGCGTTCCTGTTCGCTCAGCGCTTGCCATTGTTCCGGTGCCATGCCGCACAGCGAGCCGCAGGAGGCCAGGCCGATGGTCCACAATCCGGCATTGAGCCCAGATTGCAGTAGGCGCGGTTCGCCGCTGACCAACACGCAGCCTCCCAGGCGTTCGATGTTCAGCGCCATCAAGGCTTGCCAGCAGGCATGCGGCGCCGGCCAGCGGATCGAGGAAGGTGGCGTCGCCTTGACCCAGTCTGGCAGCGTGACGGCCAGGGGCGTAGTGACAGAGGGAGGGAGTTCATCCAGCCAGGCGCAGGGGACGCCTTGTTCCTTGAGGCTGCGCAGGATTTTCAGCGCGCCAGGTGTGGCTTGGGAATCGGGGGAGGTCGAATCGGTGCGCGCCCGGGAACCGAAGTCCACCAGGCAGCCACTCAAGCCAAACAAGACGGCAGTCAAGGCGGGAGCACTGGCGATGGCTATTTCAGCGTGAGGCATGTCGACATCCCTGAAATAGCTCTAACGCTATCGAGGCTGGATGACAAGTCGATGACAAGATTGTTAATTGTAGGAATTTTGTCCATTTTGCGTGCGACAGATCCCGGAAGCTGCCTAATTGGACACTTCCGTCATATACTGAACGCCTTATTCAGGGCATAGCGCCCATGACAGACCATTCAAGGAGCAAAAGCTATGCGCTGGAGCCACTACTTCGCTCAGCTGTCGGTGTGTGCCACTGTCTTGCTGGCCCCGTTCGCCGCACACGCGGCGTCGGAAGATGATCCATGGGAAAGTATCAACCGCCCGATCTTCACGTTCAACGACACGGTTGATACTTATGCCCTCAAGCCACTGGCTCAGGGCTATGAGTGGATTACCCCACAATTTGTCGAAGACGGTATCCACAACTTCTTCCGCAATATCGGGGATGTCGGCAACCTGGCCAACAACGTGCTGCAGCTCAAACCTCACAATGCCGGTGTCGACACTGCCCGTTTGCTGGTCAACACCACTTTCGGCGTGCTGGGCTTTATTGATGTGGGCACCAAAATGGGGCTGCAACGCAGCGATGAAGACTTCGGCCAGACCCTCGGCTACTGGGGTGTTGGCAGCGGTCCATACGTAATGATTCCGCTGCTGGGCCCAAGCACACTGCGCGATGCGCCGTCCAAGTACGTGGACAGCTACACGCAGCCGTACCGCTACATGGATGATGTTTCCCTGCGTAACAGTGTCATGGGCCTGGGCATTGTTGACACCCGCGCCAGCCTGCTCGACAGCGAAAAACTGATCACAGGTGACAAGTACACCTTCATCCGCAACGCCTACCTGCAGAATCGCGAGTTCAAGGTCAAGGATGGCAAGGTTGTCGACGACTTCTAAGCTGTGACGTTTTGAAATGAAAAAAGGCGACCCAGCGGTCGCCTTTTTTGTGCGCGTCTTTCAGCGCATCTTCAGGATTTTAAGACCAAGGTGCTGGTCTTCACCTGTGGCTTTGGCCCACACCACCTCGGTATCCGCCTCCAGTCCTTTCAGTGCGGCGTGCTCCGAATCGATGCGCACGGTCAGCAGGTCGCCGACGTTGAACTGGCGAGGTGCCTGTACCTGCATACCAGAGCTGGAAAGGTCCACGCACACCCCCGCAATCTCTTGCCCCGCGTGGATCAGAGACACATCGGCATCCACACGCATGCGGATGAAATCGCGTTTTTCAGCGTAGTCGCGCTCGTGCTCGCTCATAGGTTTCATCCTTACTTTGTGTTGTGGTCGTGCCTGTTCTTATAACTCTCGGTGATTTGCGGTGTAAAGACGTCCGGCGACCATCGGCATGAGCTTGAAACCCCTGTCGGATGGGAGTACCGTCTGCGCCTTAGAAGGGCACCTCTGCTTTACCTTTGTGCATGGGCAAAATCCCAATGCTTTGTAGGACAGAGAGGCTAGAAAGCGAATCCAGTACGTGAGCCCGGCCATTGCCGAGCCGCCTACGCCAACCTAATTCTGGCGCCGTTTGCCCACATGCAAAAAACCAGTGCCACGCTGCTGATAATCGATGACGACGAAGTAGTGCGCGCGAGCCTAGCGGCCTATTTGGAAGACAGTGGCTTCAGCGTCCTGCAGGCCAGTAATGGCCAACAGGGTCTCCAGGTATTCGAGCGCGAACAGCCTGACCTCGTGATCTGCGATCTGCGCATGCCCCAGATGGGCGGCCTCGAGCTGATTCGCCAGGTGACTGAGCTCGCCCCGCAGACGCCGGTGATTGTCGTGTCCGGTGCCGGCGTGATGAACGATGCCGTCGAAGCCCTGCGCCTGGGGGCTGCCGATTACCTGATCAAGCCCCTGGAAGACCTGGCGGTGCTGGAGCACTCGGTGCGCCGTGCCCTGGATCGTGCACGCCTTCTGGTGGAAAACCAGCGCTACCGCGAAAAGCTCGAAACCGCCAACCGCGAACTAGAAGCCAGCCTTAACCTGCTTCAGGAAGACCAGAACGCCGGTCGCCAGGTGCAGATGAACATGCTGCCAGTCAGCCCCTGGACCATCGACGAATTCCAGTTTGCACACCAGATCATCCCTTCGCTGTACCTGTCGGGTGATTTTGTCGATTACTTCCGCGTTGACGAGCGGCGTGTCGCGTTCTACCTGGCCGACGTCTCTGGCCATGGTGCTTCCTCGGCTTTTGTCACCGTGTTGTTGAAGTTCATGACCACACGGCTGCTGTTCGAATCCAAACGCAATGGCACCTTGCCGGAGTTCACCCCCTCCGAGGTGCTGGGCCACATCAACCGGGGCTTGATCAGCTGCAAGCTGGGCAAGCACGTGACGATGGTCGGCGGCGTTATTGACGAAGAAACCGGTCTTTTGACCTACAGCATCGGCGGTCACCTGCCGATGCCAGTGTTATACACTCCGGACAGTGTGCGTTACCTGGAAGGGCGTGGTCTGCCCGTAGGCTTGTTCAATGAAGCCACCTACGAAGACCACATCCTGGAACTGCCGCCGACGTTCAGCCTTACGCTGATGTCCGACGGCATCCTGGACCTCCTTCCAGAGCCTACACTCAAAGAGAAAGAAGCCGCCTTGCCCCAGAAGGTCAAGTCGGCGGGCGGCAGCCTGGATGGCCTGCGGCAGGTTTTTGGATTGGCCACGCTAGGGGAGATGCCGGATGATATCGCCCTATTGGTGTTGAGCAGGAATCTTTGATGAGTACCGGAAGAATCCAATTCGCCGAGCAAGACGGGACCTTCGTCCTGAAATTTGTCGGTGAAGTGCGCCTGACCTTGTGTTCGGCGCTGGATGCGACGATTGAGCGGATTTTCACAGCACTGAATTTCTCGGCGATCGTGATCGATCTGACCGAAACCCGCAGCATCGATAGCACCACCCTTGGGCTGTTGGCCAAGTTATCCATTCTGTCTCGGCAGAAGGTCGGCCTGTTGCCTACGGTCGTCACCACCCACGAAGACATTACCCGGCTGCTGCAGTCCATGGGCTTTGACCAGGTGTTCAACATTGTTGATCGCCCGATCCCCTGCCCGGAATGCCTGACTGACCTGCCGTCGCAGGACCAGTCCGAGGAAGTGGTGCGTGTGAAAGTGCTGGAGGCACACAAGATCCTGATGGGCCTCAACGAGTCCAATCGCGAAGCCTTCCACGACCTCGTCAACGCGCTGGAACGCCACTGATCCCCAATTGCTGAAATACAGTCAAATGTGGGAGCTGGCTTGAGACAGTGGGCACAAAAAAGGGCGGTACCCGCGAGGGTACCGCCCTTTTTGCCGTCGCCGCGTTTACAGCTTGGCCGACAACAGCGCCTCCAGCTTCTCCTGATCCCGAGCAAACTGACGAATCCCTTCCGCCAACTTCTCAGTCGCCATCGCATCCTCGTTGGACTCCCAACGGAACTGCGCTTCAGTCAGGTGCACACGCGCTTCACCGGCATGGCCTGGCGACAATTTACGTTCCAGCTTGCCTTCATCCGCCGCCAGCTTCTCCAGCAGGTCAGGGCTGATGGTCAGGCGATCACACCCAGCCAACTCTTCGATCTGGCTCAGGTTACGGAAGCTCGCACCCATCACCACCGTCTTGTAGCCATTGGCCTTGTAGTAGTTGTAGATACGCGTCACCGACTGCACGCCCGGATCTTCGGAGCCGGTGTAGTCGTTGCCGTTGGCCTTCTTGTACCAATCGTAGATACGGCCCACGAACGGCGAAATCAGGAACACACCAGCCTCTGCACACGCCACGGCCTGGGCGAACGAGAACAGCAGGGTCAGGTTGGTCTGGATGCCTTCTTTTTCCAGCTGTTCGGCGGCGCGGATGCCTTCCCAGGTGGAAGCGATCTTGATCAGCACGCGATCGCGGCCAACGCCAGCTTTGTCGTACAGGTCGATCAGACGGTGCGCACGCTTGAGTACGGCGTCAGTGTCGAACGACAGACGGGCATCCACCTCGGTGGAAATGCGGCCCGGTACCACTTTGAGGATCTCTTGACCCACCGCCACCGCAAAGCGATCGCTGGCCAGGCCCACGTCGCCGTTGCAGTCCTGTACGCACTCATCCAGCAGCTTGGCATAGCCCGGAATCGAGGCCGCCTTGAGCAGCAGGGAAGGGTTGGTGGTGGCGTCTTGCGGCTTGAGCTTGGCGAGGGTAGAAAAATCGCCGGTATCGGCTACGACGGTGGTGAACTGCTTGAGTTGTTCCAGCTTGGAAGTCATGGGCGTGCTCTGTCCTATGGGTCTGATGACATTACCCGAGCGCCGGCAGGCGCTCAAGGGCGCAAATGCGTTCGATCGTTTGCGAGGGCAACAACCTGAAAACAGCCGTTTGAATGGCAGGTCTGGCTGCTAAATAGGAGGGCAAAACGGCCAGCAGGTTCAACCGAAGTAGCGCATGAACACCACGATTAAATGTGGGAGCTGGCTTGCCTGCGATAGCGGCACCACAGCCGCCGATATCTACCAGGGGTACGCTAATCCAGCTGTGGGAGCGGGCTTGCTCGCGAAAGCGCCAGTCCAGTCACCTCCTGCCCCGACTGGCACACCCTCATCACCGTCCTTCCAACAGTTCTCCCGCCTGATCCAACAACGCCAACGGATCACTCGCCTTATGGATATCCACCGACAGCAGCTGCCTGAACCTGCGAGCCCCCGGGAAACCCGTCCCCAAGCCCAACACATGCCGAGTAATGTGATGCATCGTCCCACCCCCGGCCAAATGCTCAGCAATATAAGGCCGCAACTGCGCCAACGCCTCAGCCCTACTGATCACCGGCAGCGTGCTACCAAACAACTGCTGATCCACCTCCGCCAGCAAATAAGGATTGTGATAAGCCTCGCGCCCCAGCATCACCCCATCAAACGTCTGCAGATGCTCATGGCACTGCTCCAACGTCTTGATCCCGCCGTTGAGAATAATCTCTAACTCCGGAAAGTCCTGCTTCAACTGGGCCGCCACGTCATAGCGCAACGGCGGAATGTCGCGATTCTCCTTCGGCGACAACCCTTCGAGAATCGCAATCCGCGCATGCACGGTAAAACTGGTGCAGCCTGCCTCGTTAACCTGGCCGACGAAATCACACAGCTCGGCATAACTGTCCCGCCCGTTGATCCCGATCCGATGCTTCACGGTCACCGGAATCGACACCGCATCGCGCATCGCCTTCACGCAATCGGCTACCAGGGCAGGGTGCGCCATCAAAATCGCCCCAATCATATTGTTCTGCACCCGGTCGCTGGGGCAGCCGACGTTCAGGTTTACTTCGTCGTAGCCCGCGGCTTCGGCCATACGTGCGCAGGCGGCCAGGTCGGCGGGCACGCTACCCCCCAATTGCAGTGCAAGCGGGTGCTCGGCTTCGTTGTGGCGCAGGAAACGGTCGTGATCGCCGTGGAGGATCGCGCCCGTGGTGACCATCTCGGTGTAGAGCAGCGCGTGCTTGGAGAGCAGGCGCAGGAAGAACCGGCAGTGGCGGTCGGTCCAGTCCATCATGGGGGCGACGGAGAAGCGGCGGGAGAGGGGAGCGGTTTGTAGGGGCATTGGGAATCTGAGTCAACGTGGCGAATGGGGCGCAGTTTATCAGGGATGCCTGTCAGCTGTCGGGGATGCTGTTTCCGGAAACAGCGTTTGTCGACAGCCGTTAATTGAGTTCGCATCTGCCGCCTAACATTCTATCTCGCCGCCTTACCTCAAACCGGCAACCTGAACCCACACTGTCACTGCGCAAAGTTTCATCATCCTCTGCGCCCTTGAGGTCTACGATCCTCCTTAAGAGACGACTCCCGCGCCTCCAGCCCACAGGGAATTGAAATATGATCTCGAACCTTGTCAAAGTCGTGATGATTGCTGGCACGTTGCTTTTGGGCGCTTGTTCGTCAGGCGTGAGCAGCGATCCTTGTTTTACCGGGGGCTGCCAAGCGTTCGGCGACCACAGCCCCAACAAGGCCGCCAGAATGAGTTTTGGAGGTGGTGGGCTTGGAAGCAGTTATGGCGAGTACGGTTCGGGGCTACTTCACGACGATTGATGCAGCAATGGTGGTGCTGGGCAGCCCAGCCGGCGCAGCGACTGTCGCCACAAGCGTTAGCTCGTCACGACGGTCCCTTTATGGAAAATTTCGCGCCGTGCTCGGCGGCTGATATTTTCATGTTTGCTTGCCGCGTACACCTCGTCAAAACGCTCCCGATCAACCCCCGCATAGTTGGCCAACTCGTCCACTACCCTCCGGTCGTAATCCTCCTCGATCACAAATCGAAAGATTTCCCGTCGATAAAAGAATGCGAATTGAAAGGCCAGCACCTCGCTCAGGAAATCCGAAGGGGTGAGGAAGCAGTTTTCCAGGTCGATGGCCTTGGCGAGTGTGGGCTGTTCTAAGTTGACCATCACGTTGTTGGCCCAGAAATCCATATGCACCACGCCTTTGTCGTGCAGGCAGTGCAGCAGTTTGAAAGAAGCGCTGATCAGGCTCTGGATGTCGCGCTCTTGCTTGAGCCATTCCAGTCCGTTGAGGTAGCCATCCAGCATCTGGGTGAAGATGAAGAACTCCTGGATCAAACCCAGTGCCGACTTTCTGTAGCCGAAGCCATACAGGCCGGCAACCGGCGCACCGCGTTTCTGTGCGCCGAGGGTGTTGATGACTTCTTCAACTGGCCAATCGAATGTGCCGTCGCGCTTTGAGCGGCCGAACGTCACTCTCAGTTTTGGTTTGAGGCTGTCGAGTGGTTGGGACTTGGCGAACAGATCATTCTCCATCCCTTTCAGAGGAGCGCTGACGCGATCTTTGAGCTGATAGCGAGTGTCGATCAGGTCTTGAATCGCCTGCTGGGCGCTGTCGTCGGCACTCTGCGTAATGAAGATCGTGGCGTTGCGGTGGTTGAGCGTAGAGGGGAAGTTCTGCAGCACGCTGCTGTCGGGAAAGCTCAAAACACGTCCTTGTCATTCATGAATATGACAAGAATGTTACAGGCTGGCGCCATTGGATCCAACCTGAACGTTACCTGAACAGAGTTTAAATGACCGTTGATGCTGGCTTTTTTGCCTTGACGTGCGTTTGTGGGTTGTGAGTTTTTTCGCAGATTCGTCAAGAAATTGTTGTGAAATAAAGCGGGTACGGTGCAATAATGGCTTAAGGCTACTATTCCACTTCCTTGAAGTATCGTTGATGAAAACAACTTTTCCCGCGAAATTGTTTATTGTTTTTATTGCTTCCCTGCTGGTCTGCGCTGTCTATTTCCTGATCGAGGAGTTTCTGCAGTACAGTCTTCCATCAGTTTGACTGCTTGTACTGCCGAATAAAAAACCTGCCGAGTACAAAGACGCTTCCGAGTATCAGCCCTAAAAAGGCACCCAGGAAGGCATACTTCTTGGTGTTCTTAGTGGTGGACGTTTTGATTTCATCCAGGGTATTGAATGCCTTTAGCGTGTTGCCCGCAGCCAATGTCGGCAGGTTCAGCGCTATGGCTTGAGTGTTGGCGTTATCCATGGCGGATTTTAGCTGGGATGAAGCCAGCGCTGCCGTGGTCGCAGTGGTGGAGACGATATACAGAACGGGCTCACTTCCACCTGACTTGGGTGGGGTGTCTTTCAGGGTAATGGAATTGGCTGCCATGACACCCATGGCGGAAAAGAAAATATCGTTTTGTATGGTGCTGTACAGCTTGGTTTCCAGCGACAGCGGGCTTGTTTTGGCTGGAGCGTTCTTTTCGTTCACTTCTTTATATAAATCGTACAAGGATGACTTGGTAATGTAAGTGCTGGCCGTCCATTGTTCAGGTGATGAGGCGTAAAGCGCTAATGAAGCAGCGACGCCCACGAGGGTTGTGGCGATAATCGTAATCTTGCTTGCCCACAATGCTTGGATAAGTGGGATCAAATCAATTTCATCATCGTTGGGACGGTTGTTTGGATGCGTTGGACTGCTCACGAAAAATTCCTTTGTTTACGTTCCGCAATTGTAGAGAAAAAAGCAAAATACGCCCACGAAATAGTATGGCAAACGCAAGATGGGAATGACTCTTGCCTGGCGGGTTCGGAGCGGCGCTACACTGGGTCGCTCCAAGCTGCTGCGACCCTAACCTAAGCTATCGGCCATAGGATCAGCCAAGCTACGAGATCGTTCCTCAATGCCCACCCTGCATGCGTCGCGCAATCAGGTAGATTCCCAGGCCGACCAATGCGGTGACCGCGCCGATATACCCGGTGCTCGTCCACCCCAACCCAGCCGTGATCGCCATCCCACCCAACCACGGCCCCAGCGCATTCGCCAGGTTGAACGCCGCATGGTTGGACGCCGCCGCCAGGCTCGGGGCTTCGTGGGCGATGTCCATCAGGCGGATTTGCAGCGGCGCAGCCAGGGCCACCATGGTGCCGACGAGGCCCATGCTCAGCAGCACGCCCCATAGCGAGGACGCCGCGAAGGGGAAGAACAGCAGCACGGCCATCGACCACACCAATATCAACCCCACCGCCCGGAACTGCATGCGGTCGAACAGCTTGCCGCCGGCGATATTGCCGATAATCCCACCCACGCCAAACGCGGCGAGGCCGAACGGAATCCACTGTGGCGACACCTTGGTCACTTCGAGCATGGTCGGCGCCAGGTAGCTGAACACGCAGAACATCCCGGCAAACCCAATCGCGCCGATGGACAGGGCCATCCACACCTGAGGCTTGGTGAAGGCGCGCAGTTCTTTGCGCGGGTCGCTGCGTTGTTCGTCGTGGCGGTGCGGCACGAACTGCCAGACCAGGGCGATGGTGAAGAGGGCGATCACGCTGACCAGCGCAAACGCCGAGCGCCAGCCCAGGTGTTGGCCGAGGAAGGTGGCGATGGGGTTGCCGAGCAGCATGGCCAGGGTCAGGCCCATCATTACGCGGGCGACTGCGCCGGCGCGTTTGTCGTTGGGCACCATGCTTGAAGCCACCACGGCGGCAATGCCGAAGTAGGCACCGTGGGGCAGGCCGCTGATAAAGCGGAAGGCTACCAGCGAACCAAAGGTGGGGGTAAACGCGGTCGCCAGGTTACCCAGGGCATACAGCCCCATGAGCAACAGCAGCATGTGTTTGCGCAGCAGCTTGGCGCCAAGGATGGCCAGCAACGGCGCGCCGACCATCACGCCGAGGGCGTAGGCGCTGATGGCGTGGCCGACCTGGGGTTCGCTTAGACCCAGGTTCTGGGCGATGTCGGGCATCAGGCCCATGATGGCGAATTCGCCAGTACCGATAGCGAAAGCGCCCACGGCCATGGCCGCTTCCATTTTGGCGGCACTGCGCGCGGGCAGCACGTGCCCGGGTGTTTGCTGGGTAGTCATGGGTAACTCTGTTTGGATGGATCGCACGAAGGACAGCCGCCGATGCTACGCAAGCAGCGACAAAGGTGTCTAGAACAGCCTTTTGCGTGAGAGTTCCTGCCCTGTGACCCCACGTCGCGCCTGCCACGCTTGACACCAGTGCGTTAAAACCCTCGATTTAGAGCCGTCAATTGGCCAAACGGCGCATAAACGCTGTTTGCCGTGATATTCTGCGCGCCGTCTTGGTCTAGTCTTTCCTGGGTACGTACATCCGTATACGTCCCAGCGATTGGCTGTCGCCCAGGTAGCTGAAGCCAATAATGATAAGAAGTCAGCGCAGAAGGGACATAAAAGTGAGGTCGATACGTCGGTCTTGTGTGCCCACCCTGCGGCCTTGAAGATTCAAGGGCGGTAGGGCGGATGGCGTTTTATCATAGGTGCTACTGATGTTTAAAAAAGTAAACACTGCCCTGCTGGGGCTGGCTTTGTCGATGGGGATCACGTCCGTTCACGCGGAAGAGGCAAAGAAAGTCGATGTGCTGCTGATCGGCGGCGGCATCATGAGTGCGACCCTGGGTGTCTGGCTCAATGAGCTGGAGCCGGGCTGGTCGATGGAAATGGTCGAGCGCCTTGATGGCGTTGCCGAAGAAAGCTCCAACGGCTGGAACAACGCCGGTACCGGTCACTCGGCCCTGGCTGAGTTGAACTACACCCCGGAAGACAAGAACGGCAACGTTGAGATCCCTAAAGCGGTCGAGATCAACGAAGCGTTCCAGATCTCCCGTCAGTTCTGGTCCTGGCAGGTCCAGCAGGGTGTGTTGAAGAACCCGCGTTCATTCATCAACTCCACACCGCACATGAGCTTTGTGTGGGGCGATGACAACATCAAATTCCTGAAGAAGCGTTATGAAGCGCTGAAGGCGAGCCCGCTGTTCGCCGGCATGCAGTACTCCGAAGACCCGGCGCAGATCGCCAAGTGGGTTCCGTTGATGATGGAAGGGCGTGACCCAAACCAGAAAATCGCGGCCACCTGGAGCCCGCTGGGTACTGACATGAACTTCGGCGAGATCACCCGCCAGTTCGTCGCTCACCTGCAAACCACCCCTAAGTTCGACCTGAAACTGTCGAGCGAAGTGCAGGACATCACCCGCAACGACGACGGTTCGTGGCGCGTGAGCTACAAAAATCTGAAAGACGGCACCAAGACCGAAACCGACGCCAAGTTCGTGTTCATCGGCGCCGGCGGCGGTGCCCTGCATCTGCTGCAAAAGTCGGGCATTCCTGAAGCCAAGGAATACGCCGGCTTCCCGGTGGGTGGTTCGTTCCTGGTGACCGACAACCCAACTGTCGCCGAGCAGCACCTGGCCAAGGCCTACGGCAAGGCTTCGGTGGGCTCGCCACCGATGTCGGTTCCGCACCTGGACACCCGTGTGCTGGATGGCAAGCGCGTGATCCTGTTTGGCCCATTCGCGACCTTCTCCACCAAGTTCCTCAAAGAAGGCTCGTACCTGGACCTGCTGACCAGCACCACCACCCACAACATCTGGCCGATGACCAAAGTCGGTATTCGTGAATACCCGCTGGTCGAGTACCTCGCTGGTCAACTGATGCTGTCGGATGACGACCGCTTCAAGGCATTGCAAGAGTACTTCCCGAACGCCAAGCAATCCGACTGGCGCCTGTGGCAGGCCGGTCAGCGCGTGCAGATCATCAAGCGTGACGAAGAGCAGGGCGGCGTCCTGAAACTCGGTACCGAAGTGGTCAGCTCCGCCGACAACACCATCGCAGGCCTGTTGGGTGCATCGCCAGGCGCGTCGACCGCGGCTCCGATCATGCTGACCGTGCTGCAAAAAGTGTTCAAGGATAAGGTAGCGACCCCTGAGTGGCAGGCCAAACTGCACCAGATCGTACCGAGCTACGGCACCAAGCTGAACGACAGCCCAGAAGCGGTTGCCAAGGAATGGGCCTACACTGCCGGCGTCCTGCAGCTGCCTACACCGCCTGTGATTCCGCAAGCGGCTGCTCCAAAGGCGACCGAGGCTGCCAAGCCTGCGGCTGAGCCGAGCAAGCCAGCGTCTGACCTGGCGCTGTAAGTAACGGCTAAGAAAAAGCCCGCTGAACCGGTAACGGTCAGCGGGCTTTTTTGTGCGCGGGTGTTTATGCGTGGCTGTGGTTTCGCTCAACGGCCGGCAGTTCAACTGTACGCTCAGCCGCCGCCAACGCTGCTTTCAATCCAGCCTGGTCCAGCGGGACGCAATACGCCGGCTTGGCTCGCTCAAACCGCCAGCTATCGTCCAGCCCACCTGCGTCTACGGCATCGAAACCCAGCTCATCGAGCAACGTGATCACGCGTGCCTTGGCCGTCGCGTCATCTGCTGCCACCGGCAGTGCGCGACGGTCAGGTGCGCCGTGAGGGCGGGCATCCTGCGTCAGGTCTGGCGCGAAGATCGCGTTGAACACTTTCACCACGTGTGAATGCGGCAAATGGTCAGCAAGCAGCCGGCTGGTGGTGGTTTCAAAACGGTCCAGTGCCGGGATATGCCCATCGCGGTTGGGATAGTAATTGTTGGCGTCCATCACCGTTTTACCCTCCAGCCACTGCGCAGGCACACTGCGGTAATGCTCCAGGGGAATCGCCACGAGCACCACATCGCCAAATTGTGCGGCATCATCTGCGCTGCCCACTTGAACCCCCAGTATGCCGCTCAACACACTGCTCATGGTCTGTGGGCCGCGGGAATTGCTCAACATCACTTCGTGCCCGGCCGCCAATGCCAGTTGCGCGACAGCGCGCCCGATAAAACCTGCTCCAATCACGCCAATCTTCATGTGCTTGCTCCAGTGAAGGTATGAAGTGGCTATGATGATTGGCAACCATCAGGCGATAAATGACGGTTATGGCGTGGATGTTGTTACTGGGAGTGGGCAATGATGGACCGTTTATCAAGCATGAACGCCTTTGTGATGGCTGCTGAGCTGGGTTCCTACGCCCGCGCCGCCGAGCGTTTGGGCATGTCCGCGCAGATGGTGGCCAAGCATGTCACTGCGTTGGAACAACGCCTGGGCGCGCGCTTGCTCAACCGCACTACGCGAAGGCAAAGCCTTACGGAGTTGGGTAGCGCGTATTACGAGCGTTGCAAGCACATCCTGACGGAGGCCGAGGCTGCCGACTCTCTCGCGCAGATCATGAATGACACGCCGCGTGGCAAGCTGAAAATCACCGCCCCGGTGACCTTCGGCTCCTACAGCCTGATGCCGTTGATTACCGGTTTTTTGCGCGACAACCCGGATGTGCACATTGACCTGCACCTCACGGATCGTTTCGTCGACTTGGTGGAGGAGGGTTATGAAGCGGCCTTTCGCATCGGTCCCTTGGCGACCACCGGCCTGACAGCTCGGCCGCTGGCACCCTATCGCCTGGTGGTCTGTGCAGCGCCGGCGTACCTGAAGGCCAGCGGCACACCGTTGAAACCGGCAGACCTTGAGCATCACGAGTGCCTGGGCTATGCCTTCTGGTCGCGTCCGGCAGATCGGGAATGGGTGTTTTACGAAGGCGCGGTGCCGCATAAGGTGCAGGTAAGCAGCCGCTTGCAGATCAACGAAAGCAGGGCGCTGATGTCGGCTGCACTGGATGGGTTCGGCATTGTGCTCGGTCCGCAAGACTTCCTGCGTACGGCGTTAGCGAAGGGCGACTTGGTGCGGGTGCTGCCGGATTTCGACGCGCCGAGCCGGGCGATGCATTTGGTCTACACCGCTAATCGGCAACGTACGGCTAAGTTGCGACGTTTCGTCGAGGCCGTGTTGCAGCGTTTTGGCCCGGCTTGAGGGGATAAATGCGCACTGTACCTTTCGTCTGCGCTTATAAGCGCAACGCCCTCAGGTTCAGCAACCTGACAGACACTTCCTGTTAAAAAATACCCATGGCCGATCAGGAGAGCGGCTGGGAAAGGGGGCATTTTCAATTTTGCAGGTGTTTGGGCGTCAGCGTCCGAGGGGTTTGTATGTTGCTACGTTATGCAGCATTGGCGGCCGTGGTCGTCGCCGCATCCGGATGTGTACAAGAGCGCGTCGTGCATGAGCGCAGGCCGGTTCAACGTGAGTATGTGGAAGTCGTTGCGCCGCAACCGCCGCCGGTGCAGGTGATCGAAGTCGAACCGCCCGTGCGCTACGGCTATGTATGGTCACGTGGTTACTGGCGCTGGGACGGTGGGCGCTATGTCGCGGTCCATGGTCATTGGGAGCCGGTGCGCGAGGGTTACCGTTATGTGCATCCACACTGGGTGCAACGTAATGATGGGTATCACTGGCAGGGCGGTGGCTGGGTTCGCTGAGCCTTGGCTGGGTCGGCTTCCTGGTGCCAGGCAGCCGAACCTCGCGCAACGGCGCCGAGCCCAGTTGATCGGTGCCCAGCGCTTTACAGCATCCGCTTTGACCTGAGTGGCGCTGCAACGGCAAGCCTCAGGTCAGTCGCTTCATGCCTGCCGCCTTCGCAGCATTCAGGTCAAAGGTGGCGGTATATTCGCAGCCAGCGGCATGGGCACAGCGTTCTATCAGGCAGTCCGCAAAATCGGCCTTGCTCGCCGTGAAGCGTCGCAGGGCCTGCCAAATGATCTCGGCGTGCTCAATGGTCAATTCACGGGTGCGCAACAGCGTTTCCAGAACGGTTACCACCTCACTCTTGGCTGACTGGTAACAACTTTGTAAAACCCACACCAGTTCCACCACGGACACCAGGCTGACAAAACCCGGTGAAACGCTGGTGAGTGATTCGATCAATTCGGAGGCCTTGGACGATTGGACGGGATCATCCTGGGTGACATAGCGAACCAGCACATTGGTATCCAGCCCGATCATCCAGCTTTCGCTCCTTGTGCCGCGATGGCGCGGTTCATTTCATCCAGGGAGACGGCGTTGGCGGGTTTTCGGATCAGGCCTTTGAGGTCATGTACGGTTTTACTCGCTGCCATGATGGAAAATTTACCGTCCTCCATTTCAACGAATTCAACGCGGTCTCCTGTTTCCAGGCCCAAGGCGGTTCTGACCTGAACGGGAATGGTGATTTGCCCTTTCGACGTAAGCGTGGCGGTAGCCATATTGAAGATCTCCATCGTGATACTCCTTACCTTAGGGTAAGGAATGATGGAGGACAAGATCCGTTGGTCCATAGGTTGCTCTCTGGTGTGTGTGAGTCGGGACAAGTAAAAACCTTAGTCCGACTCACGCCACCTGCACGCTTTAAAACGGCGTTAAAGCGCTACAACGTATGACTGAAACCGACGGTTTATTGCACCACGCGATAGCACGGCACATACGCCGCACCGCCTGGAAGCTTCATGCGGTGCTGGGCCACGAACGCCTTCAACAGTTCGTCCAGCGGTTTCATGATGGCCGGGTCGCCATGGATTTCGTAAGGGCCGTTCTGCTCGATCAGGCGGATGCCCTTGTCTTTCACGTTACCCGCCACAATCCCCGAGAATGCACGGCGCAAATTGGCGGCGAGTTCGTGGGGTGGCAGCGCGTGGCTTAGTTGCAGGCTGGCCATATTTTCGTGGGTCGGGTCGAACGGGCGCTGGAAGCCCTCATCGATTTTCAGCAGCCAGTTGAAGTGGAAGGCGTCGTTGCGTTCGCGACGGAACTGCTTCACCGCCTTGAGGCCAATGGTCATCTGGCGGGCCACTTCGGCCGGGTCGTCGATGATGATCTGGTAGTGCGCCTGGGCCGCCTCGCCGAGGGTGGCGCCGACAAATGCATGCAGTTGTTGCAGGTACGGGGCCGCGTGTTTTGGCCCGGTGAGGATGACCGGGAACGGCAGGTCGCGGTTGTCCGGGTGCATCAGGATGCCCAGCAGGTACAGGAACTCTTCAGCCGTGCCGGCGCCGCCCGGGAAGATGATGATGCCGTGGCCTACACGGACGAAGGCTTCCAGGCGCTTTTCGATATCCGGCAGGATCACCAGCTCGTTGACGATCGGGTTCGGCGCTTCAGCGGCGATGATGCCCGGCTCGGTCAGCCCTAGATAGCGCCCGACGGTAATGCGTTGCTTGGCGTGGGCAATGGTCGCGCCTTTCATCGGGCCTTTCATCACGCCAGGGCCGCAGCCGGTGCACACGTCGAGACTGCGCAGGCCCAGTTCGTGGCCGACCTTCTTGGTGTATTTGTATTCTTCGGTATTGATCGAGTGCCCGCCCCAGCACACGACAATCTTCGGCTCGACACCCGGGCGCAGCGTACGGGCGTTGCGCAGCAGGTGGAACACGTAATCGGTGATGCCCTGGGAATTGCTCAGGTCGATGCGCTGGCTGTCCAGTTCATTCTCGGTATAGACGATGTCACGCAGGGCGCTGAACAGCATTTCGCGGGTGCTGGCGATCATTTCGCCATCGACGAATGCGTCGGCAGGGGCATTCAGCAGTTCAAGGCGCACACCGCGGTCTTGCTGGTGGATACGGACTTCAAAATCCTTGTAGGCGTCGAGAATGGTCTTGGCGTTGTCGATGTGCGCGCCAGTGTTGAGGATGGCCAGGGCGCACTGGCGGAACAGGGTGTAGATGCTACCGGAACCGGCTTCGCTCAGTTGCTGCACTTCACGTTGGGACAGGGTTTCGAGGCTGCCCTTGGGGCTGACGGAAGCATTGATGACTTGACGTTGGGGCATTCTTAATCCTTGAAAGCACAGCCACCGCACCCGCACAGGGCCGCGATGGCTTGAGAATGGTGGGCGCCGAATTCGGACGCACGAGACGGATGTTTACCTCAGGCGCGAGGCCGAGCGCAAACACCGTCCAGCACCATAATGCCGCAGAACTTACTGAATCAGCTTCCAGTTTTTGTAGAAAACCCGACGCAGGGTAAAGACCATCCCGGCAAACCCAGCGATTACGGCGTTGAGAACCAAGGGCAGCGGGGTCGGCCGCACGATATCGATAAACAGGCAGTAACGCTTTGCATCGTTTTTGTTGAAAGACGCATGCATCAACGTGTCATCGAAGATAAACAGCGGGTCGTCGTGCCAGTAATGCTTTTGCTTGCCCACTTGGATGTATACGCCCTCGTGATGCGCTGCCGGTGCCATGTTGTAGAGCACGCGGAACATCATGCGCAAGGGGCCGAAGTGAAACGAGGTCGAGCGGTTTTCATTGAACACCGACACGCCGATGGTCTTCACGAACGGCAATTTTTCGCGCAGTTTCGGAATGTCCAGCGCGGTCTCGATCGGCCGGCCGTACCACTGGAAAAACAACATGCCGCGCTTCTTCTCGGCCATGCGTTCGTCCAGGTAGCCGATGATTTCGTCCTTATGGGCCATGGCTTCGTTGATGACCTGTTGCAGGTCTTCACGCCAGGCCGGGGGCAGGTCGTCCATCCTGTAGACGTGTCGGTTACCCGAGCTCAACAGGTCGAACAGGGTGTTGAACGGCGCCAGCAGCCAGGTGTTTCGACCGCTGCCAATAAAGTATTTTTTGAAGGTCGGCGCGTCATACAAGCCATTACGCAGGAAATCGTAAAAGCCGCAGATCACGACTAGGCCGAGAAATACCAGGGTGGTCTCGGGGAAAATATCAATAATCAGCAGCACGCCGAATACCCAGGCGACCGATACTGCCTTTTTACGCAAAGCAGGCTTGTTCATCTAACTCAGCTCCAGCAGGACGCCATTCGACAGGTCCGGATCCGTGGCCGCGAGTGGTGAGGTTTTGAAATATATTGAAACAACTTCGTCATGATAAGGCGTTCAGCGTCTGTTAGGCGTTTTAAATAGTGCGAAATTGTGAAGGCTTTACACAGGTTTTAACCCTGGCTGGGCTGTGTGGATTGGATTTTGTAAACGGAAGATTTGCGACTATCGTGACGCTTCGGTTTTTTGGACGTCATAGACCGGTACGATTGAAGTTGAATGGCCACCACTGGCCTTCGGCACCTTGGAAGAGGCAGAAATTTTATGATCATCAAACCGCGGGTTCGTGGCTTTATCTGTGTGACCGCTCACCCTGTTGGCTGTGAAGCGAACGTCAAGGAACAGATTGACTACGTCACTGAGCACGGCGCCATCGAAGGCGGCCCGAAGAAGGTGCTGGTTCTCGGCGCATCCACCGGCTATGGCCTGGCAGCGCGTATCAGTGCTGCGTTTGGCTGTGGCGCCGACACCCTGGGCGTGTTTTTTGAAAAAGAAGGCGAAGAAGGCAAGCTGAGCTCCGCTGGCTGGTACAACAGTGCCGCGTTTGAGAAGTTTGCTGTCGAAAAAGGTCTGTACGCCAAGAGCATCAACGGCGACGCGTTCTCCAACGAGATCAAGCGCCTGACCATCGAAACCATCAAGAAAGACCTCGGTAAGATCGACCTGGTCGTCTACAGCCTGGCCGCGCCACGCCGTACCGACCCGCAAGGCGTGGTGCACACCTCCACCCTCAAGCCGATTGGCAAAGCCGTGACCCTGCGCGGTATCAACACCGACAAGGGCGTTGTGGTCGACACCACCCTGGAGCCTGCGACCCAGGAAGAAATCGACGGCACCGTCAAAGTGATGGGTGGCGAAGACTGGCAGCTGTGGATCGACGCCCTGCGTGACGCCGACGTCCTGGCCGAAGGCGCCAAGACCACCGCGTTCACCTACCTCGGCGAGAAGCTGACCCAGGATATCTACTGGAACGGCTCCATCGGCGAAGCCAAGAAAGACTTGGATAAAAAAGTCCTGACCCTGCGCGACAACCTTGCGGCACTCAAGGGCGACGCCCGTGTGTCGGTGCTCAAGGCTGTGGTGACCCAGGCCAGTTCGGCCATCCCGATCATGCCGCTGTACCTGTCGTTGCTGTTCAAAGTGATGAAAGAGCAGGGCACCCACGAAGGTTGTATCGAACAAGTCTACGGTCTGTTCAAGGACAGCCTGTACGGCAGCCAGCCGAAACTCGACGCCGACGGCCGCCTGCGTGCCGATCTTTCCGAGCTGGAACCTAAAGTCCAGGACGCCGTTGCTGCACTGTGGAACCAGGTCACCGACGACAACGTCAACGAGATCAGCGATTTTGCCGGCTACAAGGCTGAATTCCTGCGCTTGTTCGGCTTTGAAATCGACGGCGTGGATTACGACGCTGACGTCAATCCGACCGTGAAGATCAACGGTCTCATCTCGGCATAAGACGGCTTAGACAGCAGCCTCGATAACCCTGTTATGAGGCTGCTGTTTGAAGCGCACAGAGCATCAGCCTTGGCGAAAGGCTGAGGCCAGCCGCTCTTGGGCATGGATGAAACCAGAGCGCTTGATGCCGACCACTTCTCTCTCCCAAAGCGGATTCAGTGGCACGTGATAGCCACTGTCCTTGGCCGTCTTTATCAGTTCCGCCATTTCCTTGCCGTCGTTGATGATGCTGATTTCATCGAAGCGCCCGAGCTTGGTCGGCAGGAAAAACGTAGCCGGGTAGTTAGCGGCGACTTCCGCTGCCGGGCTGCCCGAATCCGCATTATGGTGGACCACCCGCTCTCCGTTGCCGACCAACCTGTGATTGATCAGTTCTATCATTTGCCTTATTCGCGGCGTGGCGTTGCCCAGGTCGGGATCTTCCTTATGATAGAAATGCGCGGCGCTTTCATAGTCTGCGCGTAACGCTTGCGGCACCTGAAACGCCTTGGCGTCTGGATGATGCTGCCTGTAGCGATCAATTCGTCCCTTGAACACACTGTGCGCAATATCGGGCACCGGGAGTACATCCTGGGGGCCGAAGTCACTGAGGTGCGGCGCCACCATGTGCAGGTCATAGTCGGCCGTCAGTGCCTTGCCATCGGCCTTTTTCGCGAGCACTTCAACGGGCTTGCCCTCATGGGTAATGAGGTAGTCGTCTTCCAAAGGTGACGTTCGCTGGCCTTCGAATGCATACAGCTGCTGACTTGGCCCCTTCGCGCTGAAACGCAGCGTGCCTTCCTGCTCGTTCGATGCCAGTTGAGTGATCTGGCCGAGTTTCATCAATTCGCCAAGACGGCTGCCCGAGAGCTTCAAGGGAATTGCGACGGCATGCCCGTCGCTGATGCATTCCTGGATTTGCTCATTGGCGCGGCTGACTTTGCCGGGTGCATCGCTTTTGAATTTTTCGAGCTTGCTGAAGGCCTGGTCCGTGCAGATCAAGCCGGCTTGTGGTCCCCAATTGGCGCTTTTACCCTTGATATGAAAGTCCTTGGTGGGATGACCGGCTTCTATCAGCCCGGTTGCGACGGTTTCCACGGGACGTACGCCAATGATGGAGTTGGTCGCCAGCGCAATTTCATGCAAGGGAATGAGGTGGCTCGACACTATTCCGGTTTTTTCGCGTGCGCGCGCAAATGCGACGTCTATCGAATTCGTTGTCTCTTGAGCGGCGTCAGTCGGCTGGCTGGGTTGAGCGTGTTGCAAGGTATCCAGGCTGAGTGCGGAAGGTGAGATAGCAGGGGTAATTACGTCTTTCATTGAATATCTCCAAGCCATGTTTCATAGGCACGTTGGATGATCCCTTCCAGACCAAAGCATTCCTTCCATTGCACAGGGCACACTAAAGAAGTCTTCTTTTTTGTGGGCAAGAACAAGTATTGCGAGCTGTTTTAAGCACCGTCGGAAAAAGAGCGCGCAAGGCGGGGATACACGGAGGCGGCGCTCTTTTTGCAGTGCGCGACCCATGAAATTATCAGAGCGGTCCTACGCCTGTTTACGTGCGGCGTGCTTTCGCTGGCATGCGAGACTGGCGCATCACACTCAGGGGAGGGGCGTATGACAATTCGCGCAGTGGTTTTTGATTTCGGCGGTGTCCTGTTCGATTGGAGCCCGCAGCACCTGTACCGCAAGTTGATTACCGACGATCACGAACGGCAATGGTTTCTCGAGCACGTTTGCACTCAGGCCTGGAACACCGAGCAAGATGCCGGTCGCCCCCTGGCTGAAGGCACACGCAGCCTGATCGAGCAGTACCCGCATCATGAGCGTTTGATCCAAGCCTATTACGACCGTTGGCACGAGATGCTGCGCGGCCCGCTACCGGAAGGCGTGGCGATCCTCAAGGCGTTGCACCATGTTGATATGCCGCTGTTCGGGCTCACTAATTGGTCCGCCGAAACGTTCCCCTATGCACGGGCCAATTACCCGTTCTTGCAGTGTTTTCGCGACATTGTGGTGTCCGGCGAACTGAAGATGATCAAGCCTGATGCAGCGATCTACCATGCCAGCCTCAGCCAGGTACGGGCCCACCTGCCGGATGTCCAGCCGGCTGAAGTGGTGTTTATCGATGATGTCGCCGGCAATATCGACGCGGCTGTCGCCCTCGGTTGGCAAGGTATCCACCACGTGTCGGCTGAGCGCACTGCCGCGCGATTGCGTGAGTTGGGCGTGGGCTTTTAGCGTGCCCACTTTTCCATAGCGAAATCGACGAAGGCGCGTAGCTTGGGCAAGCGATAACGGTCCTGGCCGTAGAGCAGGTGCATCGGGCGGCTGGGCAGTCGATAAGTGGTTAACAAGGCCACCAGCTTTCCACTCTGCAGATCCGGCTGCACCAGCGCATCGGCCAGCATGATGATGCCCATGCCGTTGACCGCTGCCTGGCGCAAGCCTTGCGAGCTGTTGATGGTCAATGAACCGGACACCGGAACTTCCACCTCGACGCCATCGCCGGTCATGCGCCACAGTTTGTCGGTGTCGCGCCAGTTGTCACTTGCCGGGTAGGCGAACGCCAGGCAGTCGTGCTGGCGCAGGTCATCGGGCGTCTGTGGCGTGCCACGTCGCGCCAGGTAGGCCGGTGACGCGCAGAGCGTGAGGGTGTAGGCCTGCATTGGCCTGGCGATCAGGCTGGAGGTTTCCAGTTCGCCAAGTCGGATCGCGACATCGAAGCCGCTGTCGACCAGGTCCATCCGCTCATTGCTCAGCACCACGTACAGGTTGATCAGCGGGTAGCGTCGGGAAAATTCGCTCAAGGCCGGTGTAAGTTGTTCGGTGCCGAACACGGGTGGGGCGGTGATGCGCAGGGTGCCTTTGGGGATGTCGCTGTTGGCTTGCTCGGCGAGCTGCTCGGAGTCTGCCACCAGCCCCAACACTTCCAGGCACCGCTGATAATATTGCCCGCCAAATTCCGTAAGGCTTTGTTTGCGCGTGGTGCGCTTGAGCAGGCTGACGCCCAGGCGCTGTTCCAGGGCCCGCAGGTGGTTGCCGACCATGGTGGTCGACATGCCGCAGGCTTGGGCCGCTGCGGTCATGCTGCCGGTCTCGACCACTTTTACGTACACCGACATCGCCTGGAACAGATCCATTATCAAGCCTTGATTTAAAGTCATTGCAGGAATGCACAGTTTATCCAGCTCGGGTGGCTAACGATACTGCAGCCATCACAACGAAGCACTGGAGCCCGCACCATGACCGCCGCCTGCCTGATGACCACTTACCAACCCTTGGCCTTGAGTTTTACCCGTGGCCTGGGCACACGCGTGTGGGACCAGCAGGGCCGCGAATACCTCGATGCGGTGGCCGGCGTGGCGGTGACCAATGTCGGCCACTCGCACCCCAGGCTGGTGACGGCGATCAGTGAACAAGCGGGTTTGCTGTTGCATACCTCCAACCTCTACAGCATTGACTGGCAACAGAAGCTGGCCCAGCGCCTCACCCAGCTGTCTGGCCTGGACCGCGCCTTTTTCAACAATTCCGGGGCCGAGGCCAACGAAACAGCGCTGAAACTCGCACGGCTGCATGGCTGGAAAAAAGGCATCGAAGCGCCGTTGGTGGTGGTGATGGAAAATGCCTTTCATGGCCGCACGCTGGGCACGATGGCCGCCAGCGATGGGCCATCGGTGCGCTTGGGCTTCCAGCGTTTGCCGGGGGACTTTCTCAAGGTGGGCTTTGGTGATATCGCCGCGATCGAAGCGGTCACAAAAGCGTTTGGCACGCGCATCGCGGCGGTCCTGCTGGAGCCGATCCAGGGCGAAAGTGGCGTACTGCCGCCGCCGCCTGGCTACCTGAAAGCCCTGCGCGATCACTGCACACGCCACGGCTGGCTGATGATGCTGGATGAGATCCAGACCGGCATCGGCCGCACCGGCGCCTGGTTTGCTTTCCAGCATGAAGGCATTTTCCCGGACGTGATGACCCTGGCCAAAGGCCTCGGCAATGGCGTACCCATCGGCGCCTGCCTGGCACGGTCCGCCGTGGCGCAATTGTTTACACCGGGCAGTCATGGCAGCACCTTCGGCGGCAACCCATTGGCGTGTCGGGTGGGTTGCACGGTGCTGGACATTATCGAGGAGCAAGGCTTGCTGCAGAACGCGGCGCAGCAGGGTGAGCGTTTGCTCGCGCGGTTGCGGGTGGAGTTGAGTGAACACTCGCACGTGCTGGCGATTCGCGGGCTGGGTTTGATGATCGGTATAGAGCTGGCCAGTCCTTACCGCGACTTGGCCCTGCGTGCGGCCCAGGAACACGGCCTGCTGATCAACGTGACGCGGGGCAAGGTCATTCGCCTGCTGCCGCCGCTGACACTGGATGCCAAGGAAGTCGAGATGATCGTGCGCGCCATTACCCGGTTACTGGATCAGGCCCATTGAGCCATTCCTGATTCAGGGTTTCAGTATCTCCCAGGTACTCCAACAACCATGCCATGGCCGGGGACAGTTTGCTCTGCGCCCAGGCCACACACGACGGGCTGGCCGGAAACGGCCGGCTCAATTGCAGCGCCACCAACTCGCCCCGTTCGATCCACGGCAGCACCTGATGCGCCGGCGCCATGCCAACGCACAGGCCATCGCGCAGGCAATCGATCGCCGAGGCCCAGTTCGGCACCACCAAACGCCGCTGGTTATCCAGGGTCCACGTGTCGCGCTTGGGCAGGTTGCGTGAGGTGTCGGTCATGCACAGCGAGGCGAAGGGGCGCAGTTGGTCGTCACTCAGCAGCCCTTCGACGCTCGCCAACGGATGCCGTGCGCTGACCACGCACAGCCAGTTCAACAAGCCCATGTCGCGGAAAGTGAAGTGACTGGCCACTGGCACTGCACTGGTGGCACCGATCACGATGTCAGTGCGCTCATCCGCCAGGGCATCCCACACACCGTTGTACACCTCGTATTCCAGCAGCAATTCCACCTCGGGAAACTGCCGATAGAAATCCAATACCAACTGTCGGCAACGCTGGGGTTTGACGATGGAATCCACCGCCACCTTCAACTGGCCGCTCCAGCCGTTGGCGACCTGCTGGCACAGCCGCCGCGTGCCGAGCATTTTTTTCATCACGCTCCGGGCCTCGTCTATAAATAAACGGCCGGCAGGTGTCAGTTCTACATCCCGATGGCGTCGCACGAACAATGGCACCGCCAGCCACTCCTCGAGCTGACGCACGGTATAGCTGATGGCCGACGGCACCCGGTGCAACTCCTGGGCGGCGGCGCTGAAGCTGCCATGGCGCGCCACGGCATCCACAACATCCAGAGAGTATTCGGACCACATAGCGGGTGCCTTCAAATTTATTGATAAGAGTATCCAATTATTATCACTTCACACAGAAATTGTCAGCTTCATAATGGGCACCAGTCAGCAAATAGTTTGATGGCAGGGTTAACAAGGCTTCGATGAAAAATTCTTTTGGTTTCACTTGGTATCTGGCGGGGCTGAGCATGCTCGGTTACCTCGCGATGGACATGTATTTGCCGGCGTTCGGCGCGATGGGCGAGCAGTTGCAGATTAGCGCCGGTGCAGTGGGCGCCAGCTTGAGTATTTTCCTCGCCGGCTTTGCGGTGGGGCAGTTGCTTTGGGGGCCGCTGTCGGACCGGTTGGGGCGCAAGCCGATCCTGCTCGCAGGCCTGAGCCTGTTTGTGCTGGGCTGCGCGGGCATGTTCTGGGTCGAGACGGCGCCGCAACTGCTGGCGCTGCGCTTCATGCAGGCGATTGGCGTGTGTTCCGCCGCTGTGAGTTGGCAGGCCCTGGTGATCGACCGCTACCCGGCCGACAAGGCTCACCGCGTGTTCGCCAGCATCATGCCGCTGATGTCGCTGTCACCGGCGTTGGCGCCGTTGTTGGGCGCGATGGTTCTGAATCACTTTGGCTGGCAGGCGATCTTCGGCGTATTGCTGGGGGTGTCGCTGTTGTTGCTGTTGCCGACCTTGTTCCTGCGCACCCCTCCGAAACGTCAGGCAGAGAAGAGCGAGCCTTCGCGCCTCGGCTACGGGCAGTTGCTGGCTTCTCGCGTGTTCACCGGCAACGTCATGATTTTCGCCGCGTGCTCGGCCAGCTTCTTCGCCTGGCTGACGGCTTCGCCCTTCATCCTTGGCGACATGGGCTACAGCCCGAATGACATCGGCCTGAGTTATCTGCTGCCCACATTAGCGTTTCTGGTGGGTGGCTACAGTTGCCGCAGCGCGCTGCAGCATTTCCAGGGCAAGACGCTATTGCCCTGGTTGCTGCTGGCGTATTGCATCAGCATGGTGGCGCTGTACCTGGTAGCCACGCTGACCGTGCCGACCCTCACCACCTTGTTGATTCCGTTCTGCCTGATGGCGCTGGTTAACGGTGCCAGCTACCCCATCGTCGTGGCGAATGCGCTGATGCCGTTTGCGGAAAATTCCGGCAAAGCGGCGGCACTGCAAAACACCCTGCAACTGGGTCTGTGCTTTCTCGGCAGCTTGCTCGTGTCATCGATGATCGACCAGCCGCTCCTGATTACCGCCATCGTGATGCTGGCAACCGCGCCGCTGGCGGTGTTGGGGTACTGGTTGGCGCGGCCCAAGAAGGGTAATTCGGCACTGGCACAAGCCTGAGGTGACAATCGGATCCCACACTTGATCGGATTCCTTCAGGGGTTAGAAGGGGACTTCAAGGTTCACCGTCGGCGTCGATGTGCGGCTACCCCGGCCGCCGTCCACGCCGAACTTGTTATGCCAGTACTCGTAGCCCACCCCGAGATACAGGTTTGGCTTCACGTTCTTGCCTGGCCGCACCGCCACCATCAGCGCCGTGCGCATCAGGGCTTCCGGCGCGGTGTCGCGGCCGTGGTAATCCTCACCTTTTTCCCCGACATAATTGATAAAGCCCTGGAATTTCGCCGCGTGGTTGGCGATCTCGAACGGTCGCATCCAGGTCAGGTTGAGCATGTAGGTAGCGTCGAAGGTGTGGTTCGACTCCTGCGCACCCGGGATGCCGGTGTGGTTCCTCTCCTTGTAGTACATCAGGCTCAGGTCCAGCACACCGACGGTGTTGAACTTCAAGGTCGGGCCGATCACCAGCGCGCGTTTTTTTGCTGAAGCGAAGTTGTTGTTGCGGTTGGCATCGAAGCCCAACGTCAGCGCGTAATCCTTGACCAGGCCGGTACCCAGCGGCACATCGAATACCCGCGATGCGTACAGCTGGTGGCGGTACACCGCGTACACCTCACTCCCCCCATGATCAGTGCCCTTGCGCGGGTCGCGGCTGTCGGACAGGAACACATCAAGGTTGAGGAAGTTGCTGCCGTATCGGTAGCCGCTGGCGTGGGTGAAGCTGTAGATGCGCTTGCTGAATTCGTCGGGGTTATTCGGATTGGTGAACTGCTGGCCGTAGCGAAAGCCTACGCTGTTGTTCATCCATTCCACCGCGACGGCCTCCCCGCCGCCGAGAAGGGTGAGTGCAACGGTGGCGCCCTGTAATGCCTTTTTCATTGTTCTGGGTCCTTTGGCGTTCTGGCTCATCACGGCCGAATTGTTTTTGTAACGCCGAGGGAGGGTAACTTGTCTGAATGATTGTATACAACTCTATGGACATCCAGCCCGTACATTGCATACAGTGGCCGCACAACAAAAACAGAGAACCCCTCACCATGACTAACCCGAAGGCGTCACCGCAGCGGCCAGAAGATGAGAATCTCGGCGTCGCCGCCAACATGGCTTACGGCCTGCAACATGTACTCACCATGTACGGCGGCATCGTCGCGGTACCGTTGATCGTTGGCCAGGCGGCCGGGTTGTCGCCGGCGGATATCGGCTTGTTGATTGCCGCATCGTTGTTTGCCGGTGGCCTGGCCACGCTGTTGCAGACCCTGGGCCTGCCGTTCTTTGGGTGTCAGTTGCCGCTGGTGCAAGGCGTGTCGTTTGCTGGCGTGGCGACCATGGTGGCGATTGTCGGCAGTGATGGCGCCGGCGGGATACCGGCAATTCTCGGGGCGGTGATGGCCGCGTCGCTTATCGGGTTGCTGATAACCCCGGTGTTCTCGCGGATTACCAAGTTTTTCCCGCCGTTGGTCACGGGCATTGTGATCACCACCATCGGCCTGACCCTGATGCCGGTCGCGGCGCGCTGGGCCATGGGCGGCAACAGTCGCGCTGCGGATTTCGGCAGCATGCCCAATATCGGCCTGGCGGCATTGACCCTGGTGCTGGTGTTGCTGCTGAGCAAAATCGGCAGCGCAACCATTTCACGCTTGTCGATCCTGCTGGCAATGGTGATCGGCACGGTGATCGCGGTGTTCCTCGGCATGGCTGACTTCTCTGGCGTAACCCAGGGGCCGATGTTCGGTTTCCCTGCGCCATTCCATTTCGGCATGCCTACCTTCCATGTGGCCGCGATCATCTCCATGTGCATCGTGGTGATGGTGACCTTGGTCGAGACCTCGGCGGACATCCTGGCGGTGGGTGAGATCATTGACACCAAGGTTGATTCCAAACGCCTGGGCAACGGCCTGCGCGCCGATATGTTGTCGAGTATGTTCGCGCCGATCTTTGGTTCGTTCACTCAGAGCGCCTTCGCCCAGAACGTCGGCCTGGTCGCGGTTACCGGGGTGAAGAGCCGGTTTGTGGTGGCCACGGGCGGGCTGTTTCTGGTGATTCTTGGCTTGTTGCCGTTCATGGGGCGGGTGATTGCGGCGGTGCCGACATCCGTACTGGGCGGGGCGGGGATTGTGTTGTTCGGTACCGTGGCGGCGAGTGGTATCCGCACCTTGTCCAAGGTGGACTACCGCAACAACATGAACCTGATCATTGTTGCCACCTCCATCGGTTTTGGCATGATCCCCATCGCAGCGCCAAGTTTTTACGATCAATTCCCCAGCTGGTTCGCGACCATCTTTCACTCGGGCATCAGCTCGTCGGCGATCATGGCGATCCTGCTGAACCTGGCGTTCAACCACTTCACCGCTGGTAACTCGGACCAGCAGTCGGTCTTTGTGGCAGGCACAGACCGCAGTTTGAGCGCCCGAGATGTGTCATCACTGCGTGATGGGGACTATTTCAGGGGCGGCAAATTGTTTGATGCCGAGGGCAAGGAGATTCCGTTGGTGGCGGATGTGGCGAGGAAAGCGCCGAAGACAGAAACCACCGAGGTCTGACGCCGAACAGGGGGGCAGTGTGGGAGCTGGCTTGCCTGCGATAGCAAGGGTGAATTCACCGCCGTCATCGCAGGCAAGCCAGCTCCCACATTGATTTAGCCAGCTTTGAGTTCTTTGTACTGCGCTGAACACACCTCATCCAAAAACTTCACCACGGTCCCCATACACGCCTGGCGTTCTTCCACATGGGGCATGTGGCTGGAGTCTTCAAACAGCGCCCAGCGCACATCGGCAATCTCATCCAGGAACGGTTTGACCACCAGCGGCGTGGCCTCGTCATGCCGACCGGAAATTACCAGCGTGGGTACATTGATCGCCGACAGGCGGCCAATGGATTTCCAGTCCTTCAAGCTGCCGATCACGTGGAACTCGGTCGGTCCGCTCATCGCGTGGTACACCGTCGGGTCTGCGTCGACCTGGGCGAACGTGCGCGCCACTTCTTCCGGCCATGGGTTGACCCGGCACACGTGATGGTCATAGAACACCCGCGAGGCGGCGAGGTATTCCGGGTCCTGGTAGGTACCGGCGGCCTCATGCTTGAGCAGGGTTTCATGCACGCCTTCGGGCAACAATTTGCGCAGGCGGTTGGCTTCGCTGACCCAGGTGCGCATGCAGGTCGGCGAGTTGGCCGGGATGAACGCACGCAAGCCTTTGGGCTGCAACATTGCGTGTTCACTGCCGAGCATGCCGCCCCAGGACTGGCCGAGGATCGCGTAGTTATCGCTGATTTGCAGATGATCCAGCAGGTTGTTCAGTTCTTCCAGGAACAGGCCCACGGTCCAGAAAGACGGATCTTTTTCGGGCAGGTGGGTGGAGCGGCCGTTGCCCAGTTGGTCGTAATGGATCACGGCGTGGCCGCTGGCGGCGACGTCCTTGAACGCATCAACATAATCATGGGTGCATCCGGGGCCGCCGTGGATAACCACCAGGGGCGTGCGCCCGCTGGAGAGGTCACCGGTGACGCGGAACCAGGTTTGGTAGTTGCCAAACGCCGCATACCCTTCGCGGATTTTTTCGATGAATTCCATTTCGTACCTGCTCTGAAAAAATGATCAGGGACACGATAGAGCGTGGAAGCAGTTTAAGTAACTAGCAAAACAGCTAGGTTTTGCCGAGGGGTCAGTCTTCCAGCAGGCGGTAATGGGTGGCGCGCACCACCGCCTGTACGCGATTCTTGGCCCCCAACTTGTGCATTGCCGAGGCCAGATGCAGGGTGACCACCGCCAGTGAACGGCTCAATTGCGTGGCGATTTCAGCGGCGGTCAGGCCGTCGGCGGCCCATTTGAGGCACTCGCGTTCACGTTTGGTCAGGTGGATATGCGGGTAAGTGCGCAGCTCTTTACTGAACAGCGGGTAGGCCGCTTCCTGCAGGGCGTGGGAAACCAGGCTGAAATCCGACAAGGTCTGCTGCGCATCCTGCAGGACGTTGCCGGCTTTACCGGTACGCAGGCCGGTCAGCGAGGCGAAGCCGCCACGGGGCAGGTGAATGGGCACGCTGACGCCGCAGGTCAGTTGTTGGTCGTGCAGATAGGATGAAACGGGGGCGTGGCAGGGATCGATGATCTTTTGCAGGGGGGTATCGGCCTTGATGTCGTAGGACCAAACAAACGGCGACACCGTACTCAGGGCCAGGTGTTGCACCGGGTCGATCTGGTAGAACCCTTCGCTGCACCACAAGCTATGCCAGCCCGGCGGGGTATTGCGCAGTTCGAGCACCGAGGGGGTGATCAATGCACCATCCTGGTCGATTGGCACCGGGGTGTAGTCATACACCAGTGCATCGAAACCCAACTGCTGGGCGAGGATGAATGTGTTGTCCATCTGCTCATCCAGGCTCCTGCCCGGCATCAGACGGTGATTTAAGGCAGTCAGCTTGGCCAGCATCCGTTCTGCTCCCGAATTCATTTGAATCTCGACTTGCTGCAAGTAGAATGCCACGCCCCGGCGAAGGACTGCCAGGCCCAAACCTATAAGAAATGCTAGGTTATGGACGCGCGGCATCCTCGGTAGTGTTGGCCTGATAAACGGCCGCTACCTGCCAGGCCGACACAACACAAGGAATGTATGCATGTGGCGTGAAATTGCCCCCGACCAGCAGTACAACGTGCAAGTCGACGGCCATGACCTCGTGGTCTACAGCTTCGGCGAAGGCGATGAGGTGCTGTTGTGCCTCAACGGCGGGCCCGGCCTGCCGTGTGACTACTTGCGCGACGCCCATGGCTGGCTCAAAGACCATAACCTGCGAGTGGTTGCATTCGACCAGCTTGGCACGGGCGCATCAGCCAGACCGACCGACGTTTCGCTGTGGGAAATCGGCCGTTATGTCGAAGAAGTCGAAACCGTGCGCCAGGCCCTGGGCCTGGGCCGCGTGCATTTGCTCGGGCATTCCTGGGGCGGCTGGCTCGGTATCGAATACGCCATCCATTACCCCGATGTGCTGAAAAGCCTGATCCTCGAAAACACCGTGGGTGACATTCCACACCTGTCCCAAGAGCTGGAACGCCTGCGCGGCGCCCTTGGCAGCGAAACCGTGGCCATGATGCAACGCCATGAAGCCATGGGCACCCTCGACCACCCGCAGTACCAGGCCGCGATCACCTTGCTCAACTATCGCCACGTGTGCCGTCTCGACGAATGGCCCGCGCCGGTCAAGCGATCCCTCGACGACTGGAACATGGGCCCCTACGAAACCATGCAGGGCCCCAACGAATTCCTCTACATCGGCAACCTCAAGGACTGGAACCGCATCCCTGAGATGGCCGCGTTCAAGATGCCCATGCTGATCACCACCGGCCAGCACGACGAACTCACCCCGGCCTGCGCCCTGCGCATGAAGATGGCGGCCAAACACGCCGAATTGCACGTATTTCCCAACAGCAGCCATATGCCCTTTTATGAGGAACCCCAGGCGTATTTCCCGGTGTTGCTGGACTTTCTCGCACGTCACCGAGGCTGACGGATGAACCTGGCGCGTTATCGTTTTGTGCTGTCCCGGCCGCTGCAATTGCTGCCGGTGCTGTTTGGCATCAGCCTGATCACCTTTGTGCTGGTGCGCTCGATCCCCGGCGACCCGGCGCGCGCGCTGCTGGGTTCGCGCAGCACGCCCGACGCGTTGCTGAAAATCCGCGCCCAGTTCGGCCTCGACCAGCCTTTGTGGCTGCAATATTTCTACTTCCTGAAAAACCTGCTCAAGGGCGACCTCGGCCAATCGCTGCTGTACAAGGTCGACGCGCTCAAGCTGATCGTCACGCGCATCGAGCCGACGCTGGTGCTGGTGCTCGGCAGCGTGGTGCTGGCGCTGCTGATCGCGGTGCCGCTGGCCACCGTGGCCGCGCGTAACAAAGGTGGCTGGGCGGATAACCTGATTCGCGTGTTCACTACGGTTGGCCTGGGCATGCCGGCGTTCTGGCTGGGCTTGATGTTGATCTTGTTGCTGAGTGTGCAGTGGGGGCTGTTTCCGGTGTCGGGTTACGGGCGGACCTGGCTGGACAAGGCGCACCACATGGTTCTGCCGTGCCTGACGATCGCCCTGGCCCTGTCGGCGGTGCTGGTGCGCAACCTGCGGGCGAGCATGTTGATGGAGTTGCAAGCCGACCACGTTACCGCCGCCCGGGCGCGCGGGGTGTCGGAAGCCGCGGTGTTTCGCCGCCATGTGCTGCCCAATTCCCTGGTACCGGCCGTTAACCTGCTGGCGGTGAATATCGGCTGGTTGATCAGCGGCACGGTGGTGATCGAAAGCCTGTTCGCCATTCCCGGCATCGGCCAGTTGCTGGTGCGCGGCATCTTCACGCGCGACTACATGGTCGTGCAGGGCGTGGCCATGGTGCTGGCGTGCGCGACCGTGGTGGTCAACTTCCTGGCTGACGTGGCCACTGTCGCCCTCGACCCTCGGGTGAAGATGCAATGAGCACTCGCCCCTTGATTGCCCCATGGCGTTTGCGTCTGCGGTTTGGTTTTCGCAACGGCCGGCTGACCGCTGCGTGGGGCCTGCTGATTCTGCTGCTGTGGTTGGCGCTGGCGTTGTTTGCACCCTGGATCGCGCCTTATGACCCGATTGCGCAACACACGGATTTCAGCCTGCTCGGCCCAAGCCTTGCCCATCCCTTCGGCACGGACAACTATGGTCGAGACATTCTGTCGAGGGTGATCTGGGGCGCTCGCATCGACTTGCAACTGGCGATCGTCGGGGTGATCTTTCCGTTCCTGATCGGCACCTTTGTCGGCGCGGTTTCAGGCTATATCGGTGGGCGTTTCGACAGCTTCTGCATGCGCGTGATCGATGTGATCCTGGCGTTTCCGTTCCTGGTGCTGATGCTGGCGATCATGGCCATTCTCGGGCCCGGCTTGAAGAGTTTCTATATCGCCATGGCGCTGGTGGGCTGGGTGTCTTACGCGCGGCTGATCCGTTCGCAGATCCTGGTGCTCAAGGAAAGCGACTTCGCCCTGGCCGCCAAGAGCCTGGGCTTTGGCCATGGGCGGATTCTGTTCCGGCATCTGCTGCCGAATGCGATGTTCGGCTCGATTGTGTTTTCCATGTCTGACGCGGTGCTGGTGCTGCTCAATGGCGCCGCTGTGAGCTACCTGGGCCTGGGCGTGCAACCGCCGACCGCCGAATGGGGCACGATGGTGGCCGAGGGGCAAGCCTTTATCACGACTGCCTGGTGGATCTGCACCTTTCCGGGGCTGGCCATCGTGACGTTGGCCATGGGCTTCAGCTTGCTGGCTGATGGCGTAGCGCAAGTGCTGGGGGATCGCTCATGAGCCTGCTGCAAGTACGCGACCTCAGCGTGATTGCCAACAATACCGGGCGTGATGTGACCCTGGTCGACCGGGTGTCCTTCGACCTGGCTGAAGGTGAAATCCTCGGCCTGGTCGGGGAGAGTGGCTCAGGCAAGACCATGGCGTGTCGCGGCCTGATGCGCCTGTTGCCGTCGCCTGCGCTGCGCGTGCAAGGCGGCGCGGTTCGGTTGGCCGGCCAGGATCTGCTGCAACTCGATGACGCCGGCATGCGTGCCGTGCGCGGCGGTCAACTGGGCATGATCTTCCAGAACCCCAGCAGCCACCTCGACCCGCTGATGCGTATCGGCGAGCAGATTGCAGAGGGCATTCGCCTGCACCAAGGTGCGTCAAAAAAAGACGCGCGGCTGCAAGCCATCGAGGTGTTGCGCCAGGTTGGAATCCCCGATCCCCAAGCGCGGGTCGACAACTACCCCCACGAGTTTTCCGGCGGCATGCGCCAGCGCGCGATGATCGCGGTGGCCCTGGGCTGTAACCCTAAAGTGCTGATCGCCGACGAGCCGACCACGGCCCTGGATGTGACGGTGCAGGCGCAAATCCTGCGGTTGCTGCTGGAACTGCGTGATAAACGCGGTCTGGCGATCATCATGATTACCCACGACCTTGGCGTGGTTGCGCAAACCTGCGACGCCATCGCCGTGATGTACGCCGGGCGCCTGTGCGAACACGGCAGCAAATACGAGCTGTTGGCGCATCCGCAACACCCGTACACCGCTGGCCTGATCGACTGCCAGCCCGCCCACAGCAGCGGCCACGCCTTGCTGCGCACGATTCCCGGGCAGCCGCCCTTGCTGGACGCCTTGCCCGCCGGCTGCCGGTTCAACCCGCGTTGCCCGCAGGTCGGCGCCTTGTGCACCGAATTGCTGCCGGAGGGCGCGCGAGTCGCCTGTCATTACCCTTTGGGAGCGCACCCATGAGCCTGTTGCAGATCAAGGACCTTGAGGTGAAGTTTGCCGCGTCCGGCACGGGTCTGTTCGGCCTGAACAAGCAGTGGGTGAGGGCGGTGAACGGCGTGTCGCTGAACCTGGCGGCGGGTGAAACCCTGGGGTTGGTCGGCGAATCCGGCAGCGGCAAGAGCACCTTGGGCCGGGCGGTTTTGCACCTCAACCCGATCAGCGCCGGGCAGGTGTTGTTTGATGGCATCGACATGGCCCACGGCAGCGCCATCGATATCACTCGCCTGCGCCATGAAACCGCGATGATCTTCCAGGACCCATACGCCGCACTGAATCCACGCCACACCATCGGTGAAACCATCGCCGAAGTGTTGCGCGTGCAGCGCAAGGTGGCGCCGGATCAGATCCCCGCTCGCGTCAACGAGCTGCTCGACCTGGTCGGGCTGCGCCCCGAACTCGCCAGCCGCAAACCCGGCTCCCTCAGTGGCGGGCAATGCCAGCGCGTCGGCATTGCCCGTGCATTGGCGGTAGAGCCACGGCTGATCATCGCCGATGAATGCGTGGCGGCGCTGGATGTGTCGATCCAGGGCCAGATCATCAACCTGCTGCTGGAACTGCAACAGCGTATGAACCTGGCGATCCTATTTATCGCCCATGACCTGGCCATCGTGCGGCGCCTGTGCGACCGCGTGGCGGTGATGTACCTGGGCAAGATCGTCGAGGAAGGGCCGGTGGAAGCGGTCTTCACTTCGCCACGGCACCCTTACACGGCGGCCTTGATCCAGGCGATTCCAGAGATTGATCCGCATCGGCCGTTGCCTACGGAGCCCTTGCCGGGTGAGCCACCGAGCCCGCTGAATTTGCCTACCGGTTGCGCCTTTCACCCGCGTTGCCGGCACGCCCGAGCCATGTGTTCCGAGGTGTTGCCGCCCACGCATTTCCTGCACGAGCATCGATACAGTTGCGTGCTTGAAGAACCTTTGCTTTGACCCTTACCTGCCATTCATTAACAAGGAGTTGTGATATGCAAACGCGCCACTTGAAGTTGCTCGCCGCCGCTACGTTGACCGCTTGGTCCCTGACTGCCGGGTTGGCACACGCCGCCGGCGTCCTGACCATCGGCTGCCGTGAGGACAGCACCACGTTCGACCCGATCAAAAGCGCGCAAAACCGCGACACGTGGGTATTCGCCAACGTCTACGACACCCTGGTACGCGTCGACAACCTGGGCACCAAGATGGAGCCGGGGCTGGCAGAGAGCTGGGACATCTCCAAGGATGGCCTGACCTACACCTTCAAACTGCGCGACGCGAAGTTCTCGGATGGCTCGCCGATCACCGCTGAGGATGCGGCGTTCAGCCTGTTGCGCATCCGCGACAACAAAGCCTCGCTGTGGGCTGATCCGTTCAACTTGATCAACACCGCCAAGGCGTCCGACCCGAAAACCCTGGTGGTCACCCTCAAGACGCCGGCTGTAGCTTTTCTCTCGCAATTGGCGTCGCCGACGGTGTCGATCCTGTCGGAAAAAGCCATGACCAAAATGGGTGAAGACGCCTACTCGGAAAACCCGGTGACCTCCGGCGCGTTTACCGTAGACGAGTGGCGCAAGGGTGATCGCGTCATCCTGAAAAAGAACCCGAACTTCTGGCAGGCCAAGAACGTCAGCCTGGATGGCGTGGAGTGGGTCTCCGTCACCGACGACAACACGCGTATGCGCATGGTGCAGAACAACGAGCTGGACACGGCGATCTTCGTACCGTTCTCCCGCGTTGAAGAGCTGAAGAAAGACAAGAACGTGGTGATCCACTCCGACCCGTCCACCCGCGAAGATCACCTGTTGATCAACCACGCTCACGGCCTGCTGGCCAAGCAGGAAGTACGCGAGGCGCTGGATATGGCCATCGATAAACAATCGCTGGTGAAAACCGCCACTTACGGTCAAGGCACTGTGGCCTATTCCTACATCCCGAAAGGTTCGCTGTTCCACTACGCCAACAACCTGCAACGCCCGTATGACCCGACGGCCGCCAAGAAACTGCTGGAGGCTGCGGGTGCCAAGGACTTGAAGCTCAACTACGTGGTCAACGCCGGCAACGAAGCCGACGAGCAGATTGCGGTGATCATCAAGGACCAGTTGGCCAAGGTCGGCGTGACCGCCAACCTGCAAAAGGTCGACCCGACCCAAAGCTGGCAGATGCTGGTGGACGGTGAATACGATATTTCGGTGATGTACTGGACCAATGACATCCTCGACCCGGACCAGAAGACCACCTTCGTACTGGGGCACGACACCAACCAGAACTACATGACCCGTTACAAGAATGACAAGGTCAAGGATTTGGTGGCAGCCGCGCGGATCGAGGCCGACCCGGCCAAGCGTGAGCAGATGTATGTGGAATTGCAGAAACTGGCGAAACAGGACGTGAACTGGATCGACTTGTACTACAGCCCGTACATCAACATCTCACGCAAGAATGTGAGCAACTTCCTGCAAAACCCGTTGGGGCGTTTCACGCTTGAGGAAACGGTGAAAAACTAATATTTCCAAGACAACACACATCAAATGTGGGAGCGGGCTTGCGCGCGAAGGCAGTGGATCAGCCAATGAATCTGTTGACTGACACACCGCCTTCGCGAGCAAGCCCGCTCCCACATTTAGTTCTGCTGCATGCCTGTTATTGCGCGTCAAACGCCTGCCCACTGATCCCGGTGCTGTCCGGCCCCATCAGGTACAAATACACCGGCATGATCTCTTCCGGCGCGGGCCGTTCCATCGGGTTTTCCCCCGGATACGCCTGGGCCCGCATGCTGGTGCGGGTACCGCCCGGGTTGATGCTGTTAGCGCGTACCGCCGCCACGTCTTCGAGCTCGTCGGCCAAGGTCTGCATCAGGCCCTCAGTGGCAAACTTCGACACACCGTAAGCCCCCCAATACGCCCGGCCTTTGCGCCCGACGCTGCTGGAGGTGAACACCACCGACGCATCCTGGGACAGCTTGAGCAGCGGCAGTAGGGTGCTGGTCAGCATGAACATCGCGTTGACGTTCACGTGCATCACGCGCATGAAATTCTCACCGGACAACTGCTCGATCGGCGTGCGTGGGCCGATGATCGACGCGTTGTGCAGCAGGCCGTCGAGGTGGCCGAATTCTTTCTCGATCATCGCGGCCAGCTCATCGTATTGATGGGGCAGGGCGGTTTCCAGGTTGAACGGAATCACCACCGGTTGCGGGTGGCCCGCGGCTTCGATTTCGTCATACACCTGGGCCAGATTGGCTTCGGTCTTGCCCAGCAACAGCACAGTGGCGCCATGGGCGGCATAGGTTTTTGCCGCTGCCGCGCCAATCCCGCGACCGGCGCCGGTCACCAGGATGATGCGGCCTTTGAGCAGGTCTGGACGTGCGGAGTAATCAAACATAAATAGCCTCGACAGAATTCAGCAGGTTACAAACACCACGCTTGAGAACAGTGGAGATCCCTGTGGGAGCGGGCTTGCTCGCGAAGGCGGAGGGTCAGTCAATAAATGTGTTGAATGAAACATCGCCTTCGCGAGCAAGCCCGCTCCCACATTTGGATCTTCACTGGTCAGCGGGGGCGGCAAACAATCAGCAACTGCACAGCGCGTTATCCAGCACCTTGCGCAGCTCCAGTGGGTGATCCACCACGACATCGGCGCCCCAATGGCGCGGGTTGTCGTCCGGGTGGATGTAGCCGTAAGTGACCGCCGCCGTGCGGGTGCCGGCATCACGGCCGGATTCGATATCGCGCAGGTCATCGCCCACGAACAACACGCTGGCCGGGTCCAGGCCGAGCATCTTGCACGCCAGGATCATTGGCTCCGGGTCCGGCTTGCTGTTTTTCACATGGTCCGGGCAGATCAGCAGCGCCGAACGCTCGGCCAGGCCCAGTTGCTGCATGATCGGTTCGGCAAACCGCAGCGGCTTGTTGGTGACCACGCCCCAGATCAAATGGGCCTTCTCGATGTCTTCGAGCAACTCGGCCATGCCATCGAACAGTTTGCTATGGACCGCGCAGCCCTTGACGTAGCGCTCCAGGAACTCCAAGCGCAATGCTTCAAAACCTGGGGATTCCGGGTCCATCGAAAAGGTCACGGCGACCATCGCCCGCGCACCGCCGGAGATTTCATCGCGGATGTGCTGGTCGTTGATCGGCGCCAGGCCGCGATCGGCGCGCATGGCCTGGCAGATGGCGATGAAGTCCGGCGCGGTGTCCAGCAAGGTACCGTCCATATCGAAGAGAACCGCTCGCAACTTCACAGGCTTACTCCTCGCGCAGGGTCTGGATCATGTAGTTGACGTCCACGTCGCTGGCCAGCTTGTAGTGCTTGGTCAGCGGGTTGTAGGTCAGGCCAATGATGTCCTTGACGGTCAGCCCGGCCTGGCGGCTCCAGGCGCCCAGCTCGGACGGGCGGATGAATTTCTTGAAGTCATGGGTGCCGCGCGGCAGCAGCTTCATGATGTATTCCGCGCCGATGATCGCGAACAGGTAGGCCTTGGGGTTGCGGTTGATGGTGGAGAAAAACACCTGGCCGCCCGGCTTGACCATACGGAAGCAGGCGCGGATCACCGAGGACGGGTCCGGCACGTGCTCGAGCATCTCGAGGCAGGTGACCACATCGAACTGCTCGGGCATTTCTTCGGCCAGGTCTTCGGCGGTGATCTGGCGGTATTCGACGTTAACGCCGGATTCCAACTGGTGCAGTTGGGCGACGGCCAATGGCGCTTCGCCCATGTCGATGCCCATCACGGTCGCGCCGCGCTGCGCCATGGCTTCGCTGAGGATGCCGCCGCCGCAACCGACATCCAGAACCTTCTTGCCGGCCAGGTTGACGCGCTCGTCAATCCAGTTGACGCGCAGCGGGTTGATGTCGTGCAGGGGCTTGAACTCGCTCTCGCGGTCCCACCAGCGGTGAGCCAGGGCTTCGAATTTGGCGATTTCGGCGTGGTCGACGTTGCTCATGGTGAATCCTCTAAATCTGATAAAACGGTTGGCCGTTTCTGAACGTCAGGGTTCAAAACCGGCGTTATTCGCTGTGCCCGCTGATGCGTTGGCCCCAGGCAATGGCCGTGGCGGTCAACTGTTGTTCATCCATGCGGGTCAATTGCCGGTCGTCGAGCAACTGCTTGCCGGCGACCCAAAGGTGTTTCACACAATCGCGTCCGGTGGCATATATAAGCTGTGAGACCGGATCGTAGATCGGTTGTTGCGCCAGCCCCGACAGATCGAAGGCGACCATATCCGCCGCCTTGCCCACTTCCAGTGAGCCAATCTCGCTTTCCAGGCCCATGGCCCGCGCGCCATTGAGCGTCGCCATGCGCAGGGCGCGGTGGGCATCCAGCGCGGTGGCTGAACCGGCGACGGCCTTGGCCAGCATCGCGGCGGTGCGGGTTTCGCCCAGCAGGTCGAGGTCATTGTTGCTGGCGGCGCCATCGGTGCCGATGGCCACATTGACGCCAGCCTGCCACAACCGCTCCACCGGGCAAAAGCCGCTGGCCAGTTTCAGGTTCGATTCCGGGCAATGGATGATGCTGGTGTTGCTTTCTACCAGCAAAGCCAAGTCGTCCTCGCTGATTTGGGTCATATGAACGGCCTGGAAGCGCGGGCCCAGCAGGCCGAGTCGGCCCAGGCGTGCCAGTGGGCGCTCGCCGGTCTGTTCGACAGCTTGCTGCACTTCAAAGGCGGTTTCGTGAACATGCATATGGATCGCAGCGTCCAGCTCCTCGGCGATTACCCGGATCTTTTCCAGATTGTCGTCGCACACCGTGTAGGGCGCGTGCGGGCCGAAGGTGATTTTGATGCGCGGGTGGTGCTTGAGGTCGCCGAACAGCTCGACACCCTGGCGGATCGCTTCATCGGCGGTGCTGGCACCGGGGATCGGGAAGTCGAGGATCGGAATCGCGATCTGCGCGCGCATGCCGCTGTTGTGCACGCAGTCACTGGCGACCTTGGGGTAGAAGTACATGTCGGAAAAGCAGGTGATACCACCTTTGAGCTGTTCGGCGATTGCCAGGTCGGTGCCATCACGCACAAAGGCTTCATCGACCCACTTGGCTTCGGCGGGCCAGATGTGTTTTTCCAGCCAGGTCATCAGTGGCAAATCGTCGGCCAGGCCGCGAAACAGGCTCATCGCCGCGTGCCCGTGGGCGTTGATCAGGCCGGGGCTGAGCAGCATGCCTGGCAGTTCGCGCACTTCGTTGGCCGAAAGCTTCAAGGCCGCGGCCCGTGGCCCGATAAAGGCAATGCGCCCATCGCGGATGCCCAGGCCATGTTCCTTGAGCACCACGCCAGCAGGTTCGACAGGTACCAGCCAGGTTGGCAGCAACAACAAGTCGAGCGGGGCGGCAGTGGCGGTCATCGCAGGCTTCTTCCCAGGCAGCTATAAAAGAAGGGCGAAGTATACCCGAGCGTCCTGGCTGGCGGATCGCTATAATCGGCGGCTTTGTTTATGAGTGCGGAGTAAGGGATGCGCGATCGACTGTTGGCAGCGGAGAAAGTGAAGGCCATCGATTGGCGTGATGGCGCGCTGTACCTGCTCGACCAGCGTGCCTTGCCGTCCCGGGAAAGCTGGGTGGCCTGCGTTACGGTCGATGAGGTGGCTGCAGCCATTCGTTCGATGGTGGTACGCGGTGCGCCGGCCATTGGTATCAGTGCCGCGTATGGCTTGGTGCTGGCGGCCCGCGATCGGATCGCCGAAGGCGGTGACTGGCAGGCAGCCTGGGAAGAAGACTACGCATTGTTAGCCGATACCCGACCGACCGCGTCGAATCTGTTCTGGGCACTGAAGCGCATGCGCGACCGCCTGGACCGCGTCAAGAAGCACGCCGATCCGCTGGCGGTGCTGGAAGCCGAAGCGATTGCGATCCATGAGAGCGACCGCGAAGCCAACCTGACCATGGCCCAACTGGGCGTCGAACTGATCCGCAAGCACCAGGGCAATGCCCAGGCAATCCTCACCCATGGCAACGCTGGCGCCCTGGCGACCGGCGGTGTAGGTACCGCGCTCGGCGTGATTCGCGCGGCCTACCTGGAGGGCATGGTCGAACAGGTCTACGCCAATGAAACCCGGCCCTGGCTGCAAGGTTCGCGGCTGACCGCGTGGGAGCTGGCGGGCGAGGGCATTCCGGTGACGGTGAATGCCGACTCGGCCGGTGCGCATATCCTGAAGACCAAAGGCGTGACCTGGGTGATCGTCGGTGCCGACTGCATTGCCGCCAATGGTGATGTGATCGGCAAGATCGGCACCTACCAGCTGGCCGTGTGTGCGATGCACCACGGTGTGCGTTTCATGGTGGTGGCACCGAGTTCGACGTTGGACATGATGATGGCCACTGGCGATGACGTTGCGCTGGAAGAGCGCGATGCCGCGGAGTTGCTGGAGGTGATGGGGCAGCGCCTTGAGGTTGCTGCGTTTAACCCGGTATTCGATGTCACGCCGGCTGATTTGATCGATGTGATCGTCACGGAGAAAGGCGTAGTCGAGCGGCCGGATACGGCCAAATTGGCCAAGTTGATGTGCCGTAAGCGCCTGCATTAGAAGCCTTGGCGGCTACCCGATCGCCCTCGCGAGCAAGCCAGCTCCCACATTTGACTTGTGAACACATTCAAAATGTGGGAGCTGGCTTGCTCGCGAATGGGCCTGTAAGTCAATAAAACGCTCGGATATACCCTCAAAAAATAGCACCACCCCACTTCTGAGCCCCTCTCGTCCCTCTCAAGCCTGTCATCCGTCAACTTACTATGCTCCATGCGCATCAGGGGGATAGGTGCGTGGCGGCGATTGTGATAACATCCGGCGGTTTCCAGGGTCGCCCCGAGGGGTGGCCCATAACGTGCAGATCCGTGTCATAACTCGTTGATTTGTCGTAAGTCGTTGTCAGGCACTCTGCCGGCAGCGGCGAGCTTCGTTCGTCCCATATGGATGTGACGAGGTTTCACCCGAAAAAGGAATCAGGCTTCTCATGGGCGAACTGGCCAAAGAAATCCTCCCGGTCAATATCGAAGACGAGCTGAAACAGTCCTACCTCGACTACGCGATGAGCGTAATTGTCGGTCGGGCACTGCCTGATGCGCGCGATGGCTTGAAGCCCGTGCACCGGCGTGTGCTGTTCGCGATGAGCGAGCTGGGTAACGACTGGAACAAGCCGTACAAGAAATCTGCCCGTGTTGTCGGTGACGTGATCGGTAAGTATCACCCTCACGGCGACACTGCGGTGTACGACACCATCGTTCGGATGGCCCAGCCGTTTTCCCTGCGCTACCTGCTGGTAGACGGCCAGGGTAACTTCGGTTCGGTCGACGGCGACAACGCCGCGGCCATGCGATACACCGAAGTGCGCATGACCAAGCTGGCGCACGAGCTGCTGGCCGACCTGCACAAAGAAACCGTGGACTGGGTGCCGAACTACGACGGCACCGAAATGATCCCGGCGGTCATGCCAACCCGTATTCCCAACCTGCTGGTCAACGGTTCCAGCGGTATTGCCGTGGGCATGGCCACCAACATCCCGCCGCACAACCTCGGTGAAGTCATCGACGGTTGCCTGGCGCTTATCGACAACCCTGAGCTGACCGTCGATGAGCTGATGCAATACATCCCCGGCCCGGACTTCCCGACCGCCGCGATCATCAACGGTCGCGCCGGCATCATCGAAGCCTACCGCACCGGTCGCGGCCGCATTTACATGCGCGCCCGCTCGATGATCGAAGACATCGACAAGGTCGGTGGCCGCCAGCAGATCGTCATCACCGAACTCCCGTACCAGCTGAACAAGGCGCGTCTGATCGAGAAGATCGCCGAGCTGGTCAAAGAGAAGAAGCTTGAAGGCATCACCGAACTGCGCGACGAGTCCGACAAAGACGGTATGCGCGTAGTGATCGAGCTGCGTCGTGGCGAAGTGCCAGAGGTGATCCTCAACAACCTCTACGCCCAGACCCAGCTGCAAAGCGTGTTTGGTATCAACGTAGTTGCACTGATCGACGGCCGCCCGCGCATCCTGAACCTCAAGGATCTGCTGGAAGCTTTTGTCCGTCACCGCCGCGAAGTCGTTACCCGCCGTACCGTGTTCGAACTGCGCAAGGCTCGCGAGCGCGGCCACATCCTGGAAGGCCAGGCGGTAGCGCTGTCGAACATCGACCCGGTCATCGCCCTGATCAAAGCCTCGCCGACCCCGTCGGAAGCTAAAGAAGCACTGATCAAGATGCCGTGGGAATCCAGCGCCGTAGTGGCGATGGTTGAGCGCGCCGGCGCCGACTCCTGCCGCCCAGAGACCCTGGACCCGCAATACGGTCTGCGCGACGGTAAGTATTTCCTGTCGCCGGAACAGGCCCAGGCCATCCTGGAATTGCGCCTGCACCGCCTGACCGGTCTTGAGCACGAGAAGCTGCTGGCCGAGTACCAGGAGATTCTCAACCAGATCGGCGAGCTGATCCGCATCCTCAACAGCGCCGTGCGCCTGATGGAAGTGATCCGCGAAGAACTGGAAGTGATCCGCGCCGAATACGGTGATGTGCGCCGCACCGAGATCCTCGATGCACGCCTCGACCTGACCCTGGGTGACATGATCCCGGAAGAAGAGCGCGTTGTGACCATCTCCCACGGTGGCTACGCCAAGACCCAGCCATTGGCTGCGTACCAGGCCCAGCGTCGTGGTGGTAAAGGTAAATCGGCTACCGGCGTGAAGGATGAGGACTACATCGCTCACCTGCTGGTTGCCAACAGTCACACCACGCTGCTGCTGTTCTCCAGCAAAGGCAAAGTGTACTGGCTCAAAACCTACGAAATTCCGGAAGCCTCCCGCGCCGCCCGTGGTCGCCCACTGGTCAACCTGCTGCCGCTGGACAGTGATGAATACATCACCACCATGCTGCCGGTCGAGGAATACACCGAAGGTCACTTCATCTTCATGGCCACCGCCAAGGGCACCGTGAAGAAGACCCCGCTGGAATCCTTCAGCCGTCAACGCAGCGTGGGCCTGATCGCCCTGGAGCTGGACGAAGGCGACGTACTGATTTCGGCTGCCATCACCGATGGCGAGCGTGAAGTCATGCTGTTCTCCGACGGCGGTAAAGTAACGCGCTTCAAGGAATCCGACGTTCGCGCCATGGGCCGTACCGCCCGCGGTGTGCGCGGCATGCGTCTGCCAGAAGGGCAGAAGCTGATTTCGATGCTGATCCCGGAAGAAGGCAGCCAGATCCTCACCGCTTCCGAGCGTGGGTATGGCAAGCGTACCGCTATCAGCGAGTTCCCGGAGTACAAGCGTGGCGGCCAAGGCGTGATCGCCATGGTCAGCAACGACCGCAACGGCCGTTTGGTCGGCGCAGTCCAGGTGCTCGATGGCGAGGAAATCATGCTGATTTCCGACCAGGGCACCCTGGTACGTACCCGCGTGGCTGAAGTCTCGAGCCTAGGCCGTAACACCCAGGGCGTGACCCTGATCAAGCTGGCCAAGGACGAAAAACTGGTCGGCCTGGAGCGTGTCCAGGAACCGTCGGAAGTTGAAGGCGAAGAGCTGGAGGGCGACGAGCTTGAAGGTGAAGGCTTCGATGGCGAGGTGATTGCAGCCGGCGATGACAACGTCGACGAGCCAACCCTCGATGCAGCCGCAGACGAAGAAGAACCGCAGGAATAAGCGGACACACAGGGGGCGGATGAAGATTCGCCCCCTTGTTGTTTGTCCGGATGGAAATGTTGATACCCAAGCAGATTCCTTGTGGGAGCGGGCTTGCTCGCGAAGGCGGACTGACATTCACTACAAATGTCGGCTGTTAGATCGCTTTCGCGAGCAAGCCCGCTCCCACATTGGATCGGGTGTCGCCTGATATGTTTGCGTGACTACCACCAGATCAGAGTGAGATTGGATGTGAGCAAGAGAGCCTATAACTTCTGTGCCGGTCCCGCGGCGCTTCCTGAAGCAGTCCTGCAGCGTGCGCAGGGTGAACTCCTCGACTGGCATGGAAAAGGCCTCTCCGTGATGGAAATGAGCCATCGCAGCGATGAGTTTGTGTCCATCGCCACCAAGGCCGAGCAGGACCTGCGCGACTTGCTGGACATCCCTTCCGACTACAAAGTGCTGTTCCTGCAAGGCGGCGCCAGCCAGCAGTTCGCCCAGATCCCGCTGAACCTGCTGCCGGAAGACGGCACGGCCGACTATATCGACACCGGTATTTGGGGCCAGAAGGCGATTGAAGAGGCCTCGCGTTACGGTCACGTCAACGTGGCGGGCACCGCCAAGCCGTACGACTACTTCGCGATTCCCGGTCAGAACGAGTGGAAGCTGTCGAAGGACGCGGCCTACGTGCACTACGTAGCGAACGAAACCATCGGCGGCCTGGAATTCGACTGGGTGCCGGAAGTGGGCGACGTGCCGCTGGTGTGCGACATGTCTTCGGACATCCTCTCGCGCCCGATCGATGTGTCCAAGTACGGCATGATCTACGCCGGCGCGCAGAAGAACATCGGCCCGAGCGGCATCCTGGTCAACATCATCCGCGAAGACCTGCTCGGCCGTGCCCGCTCGCTGTGCCCGACCATGCTCAACTACAAGGTCGCGGCGGATAATGGCTCGATGTACAACACCCCGCCAGCGTTCGCCTGGTACTTGTCCGGCCTGGTTTTCGAGTGGCTGAAAGAGCAGGGCGGTGTGGCTGCCATGGGCAAGCGCAACGAAGAGAAGAAGCGCACCCTGTACGACTTCATCGACGCCAGCGGCCTCTACAGCAACCCGATCAACCTCACTGATCGCTCGTGGATGAACGTGCCGTTTCGCCTGGCGGACGACCGCCTGGACAAACCGTTCCTGGCCGGTGCCGACGCGCGCGGCCTGCTGAACCTCAAGGGCCACCGTTCGGTCGGTGGTATGCGCGCCTCCATCTACAACGCTGTCGACATCCACGCCATCAACGCGCTGGTTGCCTACATGGCAGAGTTCGAAAAGGAACACGGCTAATGTCTGAGCAAGAACTCAAGGCCCTGCGTGTACGCATTGACAGCCTGGACGAGAAAGTCCTGGAACTGATCAGTGAGCGCGCGCGGTGCGCCCAGGAAGTGGCACGGGTGAAGATGGCGTCCCTGGCAGAAGGCGAAGTGCCGGTGTTCTACCGGCCTGAGCGTGAAGCCCAGGTGCTCAAGCGCGTGATGGAACGTAACAAGGGCCCGCTGGGCAACGAAGAGATGGCGCGGTTGTTCCGCGAAATCATGTCGTCGTGCCTGGCGCTGGAGCAGCCGCTGAAAGTGGCGTACCTCGGCCCGGAAGGCACCTTCACGCAAGCGGCGGCCATGAAGCACTTCGGCCACGCAGTGATCAGCAAGCCGATGGCGGCGATCGACGAAGTGTTCCGTGAAGTGGCGGCCGGTGCGGTGAACTTTGGCGTGGTCCCGGTGGAAAACTCCACCGAAGGCGCAGTCAACCACACCCTGGACAGCTTCCTCGAGCACGACATGGTGATCTGCGGCGAAGTCGAGCTGCGTATCCACCACCATCTGCTGGTGGGCGAGAGCACCAAGACCGACAGTATCAGCCGCATCTATTCTCACGCCCAGTCCCTGGCGCAGTGCCGCAAGTGGCTGGACGCGCATTACCCGAATGTCGAGCGCGTGGCAGTCTCCAGCAACGCCGAAGCCGCCAAGCGGGTCAAGGGTGAGTGGAACTCGGCGGCCATCGCCGGTGATATGGCGGCGGGCCTGTATGGCCTGACGCGCCTGGCCGAGAAAATCGAGGACCGCCCGGACAACTCCACGCGTTTCCTGATGATCGGCAGCCAGGAAGTGCCGCCGACCGGCGACGACAAGACCTCGATCATCGTCTCCATGAGCAACAAGCCCGGCGCGCTGCATGAGCTGCTGGTGCCGTTCCACGACAACGGGATTGACCTGACGCGCATCGAGACTCGTCCTTCGCGCAGCGGTAAATGGACTTACGTGTTCTTTATCGACTTCATCGGCCATCACCGCGACCCACTGGTCAAGGGTGTGCTCGAGAAAATCAGTCAGGAAGCCGTGGCACTCAAGGTGCTGGGCTCTTACCCGAAAGCGGTTTTGTGAGGCGTTAACATGAGTGACAACTTTCTCGCCCTGGCTCAGCCGGGCGTGCAACAACTGTCGCCTTACGTTCCGGGTAAGCCTGTGGACGAGTTGGCGCGTGAGTTGAATCTGGATCCTTCCAAGATCGTCAAATTGGCGAGTAACGAGAATCCGCTGGGCCCGAGCCCTAAAGTGCTCGCGGCGATTCGTGAAGAGCTGGCGGAGCTGACGCGCTATCCCGACGGCAATGGCTTTGCTCTAAAGTCGCTGCTGGCGCAGACGTGCGGCGTCGAGCTGAACCAAGTGACGCTGGGCAACGGTTCCAACGACATTCTCGAGCTGGTCGGCCGTGCCTACCTGGCGCCTGGCCTGAATGCGGTGTTCAGCGAGCACGCGTTCGCGGTGTATCCAATTGTCACCCAGGCTGTCGGTGCGGATGCACGCATCATTCCTGCGAAGGACTGGGGCCACGACCTGCCGGCCATGCTGGCGGCCATCGATGCACAAACCCGCGTGGTGTTTATCGCCAACCCGAACAACCCGACCGGTACCTGGTTCGACGCCCAGGCGCTGAACGACTTCCTGCAAGACGTACCGGAACACGTGCTGGTGGTGCTGGACGAGGCGTACATCGAGTATGCCGAGGGCAGCGACCTGCCGGACGGCCTGGACTTCCTGGCGGCCTACCCAAACCTGCTGGTCTCGCGCACGTTCTCCAAGGCCTATGGCCTGGCGTCGCTGCGGGTTGGCTACGGTTTGTCCAGTGCGGTGGTTGCCGATGTGCTGAACCGCGTACGCCAACCCTTCAACGTCAACAGCCTCGCGCTGGCGGCGGCCTGTGCGGCGGTGAAGGATACCGAGTACCTGGAAGAGAGCCGTCGCGTCAACGAAAGCGGCATGCTGCAATTGCAGGAAGGCTTCCGTGAGATGGGCCTGGGCTGGATTCCGTCCAAGGGCAACTTCATCTGCGTCGACCTCGGCCAAGTGGCCGCCCCGGTGTTCCAGGGTCTGCTGCGCGAAGGCGTGATCGTGCGTCCGGTGGCCAGCTACGGCATGCCGAACCACCTGCGCATCACCATCGGTTTGCCAGCTGAAAACAGCCGCTTCCTGGAAGCGCTGGCCAAGGTCCTGGCCCGTGGTTGATGTCACCGCATTGCAACCTGCTGTGCCTATGATCGGTCGCCTGGTGGTGGTCGGTCTGGGCTTGATCGGCGGCTCCTTCGCCAAAGGCCTGCGTGATAGCGGGCTGTGTGGCGAAGTGGTTGGCGTGGACCTGGACCCGCAATCGCGTGAGTTGGCGGTGGAGTTGGGGGTGGTGGATCGCTGTGAAGCGGACCTGGCGCTTGCGTGCCGTGGCGCTGACGTGATCCAGCTCGCGGTGCCAATCCTGGCCATGGAGAAATTGCTCGGCGTGTTGGCCGGTATGGACCTCGGCCAGGCGATCCTGACGGACGTCGGCAGTGCCAAGGGCAATGTGGTGCGTGCGGCGCAACAGGCGTTTGGCGGCATGCCGGCGCGGTTCGTGCCGGGCCATCCGATTGCCGGTTCCGAGCAGAGCGGGGTAGAGGCGTCGAATGCGCAGCTGTTCCGTCGTCACAAAGTCATCCTCACACCGCTGGAGCAGACCGACCCCGCTGCGCTGGCAGTGGTGGATCGTCTGTGGCGTGAGCTGGGCGCGGATGTCGAGCACATGCAGGTTGAGCGTCACGACGAGGTGCTGGCGGCGACCAGTCATTTGCCGCATTTGTTGGCTTTTGGCCTGGTGGATTCGCTGGCCAAACGCAACGAGAACCTCGAGATATTCCGTTACGCCGCCGGCGGCTTCCGTGATTTTACGCGAATTGCCGGCAGCGACCCGGTGATGTGGCACGACATCTTCCTTGCCAATCGCGAAGCGGTGTTGCGCACCCTGGACACCTTCCGCAGTGACCTCGACGCCTTGCGCGATGCGGTCGACGCGGGGGATGGCCATCAATTATTGGGCGTGTTCACCCGTGCAAGGGTGGCGCGTGAGCATTTCAGCAAGATCCTGGCGCGCCGGGCCTATATGGAAACCGCTGTGAGCGCTGATGAACTGACCTTTCTCGCCAGCCCGGGGGGCCGCTTGAGCGGGCGCATTCGGTTGCCGGGCGACAAGTCGATCTCCCATCGGTCGATCATGCTCGGTTCGTTGGCTGAAGGTGTGACCGAGGTCGAGGGTTTCCTCGAGGGCGAAGACGCCCTGGCGACCTTGCAGGCGTTTCGCGACATGGGTGTAGTGATTGAAGGCCCGCACCATGGGCGTGTGACCATTCATGGCGTGGGTTTACATGGCTTGAAACCGGCGCCGGGGCCGATTTACCTCGGTAACTCTGGCACCTCCATGCGCCTGCTGTCCGGCTTGCTGGCAGCGCAGAGCTTTGACAGCGTGCTGACTGGCGATGCGTCCCTGTCCAAGCGCCCGATGAATCGCGTGGCCAAGCCGCTGCGGGAAATGGGCGCGGTGATCGAGACCGGGCCGGAAGGGCGTCCGCCGCTGACCATTCGTGGTGGCCAGTCGTTGAAGGGCGTGGCGTATGACATGCCGATGGCCAGCGCCCAAGTCAAATCCTGCCTGTTGCTGGCTGGTTTGTATGCCGAGGGCAAGACCGCCGTGACCGAGCCGGCACCGACCCGTGACCACACCGAACGTATGTTGCGCGGCTTTGGTTATCCGGTGGCGGTGCAGGGCGCGACGGCTTCGGTGGAGTCGGGCCATGCGTTGACGGCTACCCATATAGAAGTGCCGGGGGATATCTCTTCTTCTGCGTTCTTCCTGGTGGCCGCGTCGATTGCCGAGGGTTCCGAGTTGTTGCTGGAACATGTCGGTGTCAATCCGACGCGTACCGGGGTGATCGACATCCTGCGGCTGATGGGCGCAGATATTACGCTGGAAAACCAGCGCGAAGTCGGCGGTGAGCCTGTGGCGGACCTGCGGGTGCGCGCGGCGGCGCTGAAGGGGATCGAGATTCCCGAAGCGCTGGTGCCGTTGGCAATTGATGAGTTTCCGGTGCTGTTCGTCGCGGCAGCCTGTGCCGAGGGTCGTACGGTGTTGCGCGGGGCTGAGGAGCTGCGCGTGAAGGAATCTGACCGTATCCAGGTGATGGCCGACGGTCTGCTGGCGCTGGGGGTGAAGTGTGAACCGACCCCCGATGGGATTATCATTGACGGTGGCCTGATGGGGGGTGGTGAAGTGCATGCCCATGGCGATCACCGGATTGCCATGGCGTTCAGTGTGGCTTCCCTCCGGGCGGCGGCGCCGATTCGTATCCGTGACTGCGCCAATGTTGCTACGTCTTTTCCGAATTTTCTTACACTGTGTGCCCAAGTCGGCATCCGTGTTGCCCAAGAGGCTCAATTGTGAATATCAAAGCACCGGTGATTACCATCGACGGGCCAAGCGGTTCGGGCAAAGGCACGATCGCCGGCATCCTGGCCAAGCGCCTGGGTTGGTGCCTGCTGGATTCCGGCGCGCTGTACCGCTTGCTGGCGTTTGCCGCTCGCAACCACGGCGTCGACCTGACCAACGAAGAATCCCTGAAGCTGCTGGCCGCACATTTGGATGTGCAGTTCGTCGGCGCGACGGAAGGTCATCCCCAGCGCATCATCCTCGAAGGGGACGATGTGACCGATGATCTGCGTAACGAACAAGTCGGCTCCTGGGCGTCCCAGGTCGCCGCGCTGCCGGCCGTGCGTGACGCTTTGCTGCAGCGTCAGCGGGCGTTTCAGGAGCCGCCGGGCCTGGTGGCCGATGGCCGCGACATGGGCACCGTGGTGTTCCCAGAGGCGCCGCTGAAGATTTTCCTGACCGCCAGCGCCGAGGAGCGGGCTCGCCGCCGTTACTTGCAGTTGAAGGGCAAAGTCGATGGTGTTAGTCTGTCGAGTCTGCTAGATGAGATCCGTGCACGCGATGAGCGTGATACGCAGCGCGCAGTAGCCCCGCTAAAGCCGGCGGCTGATGCGATACAGCTGGATTCCACGGAGTTGTCCATCGAGCAGGTGCTGGAACGCATCATGAGCGAGATCGCCATTCGCGATATCGCCGGGTGACCAAGAAGGCCGCAGGGGACCAGTCATAGTCCTGTGGTACTTCTTTTAATTGAAACTGACCCACACCGTCTGGGGTGTGGAGATGGGCGTATTCTTCGCCCTTATCAACAGGAATTAAAATGAGCGAAAGCTTTGCGGAACTCTTTGAAGAAAGCCTAAAAACCCTGAACCTTCAGGCAGGCTCCATCATCACCGGTGTTATCGTTGATATCGATTACCAAGCTCGCTGGGTAACCGTTCACGCTGGTCTGAAGTCTGAAGCTCTGATCCCGCTGGAACAGTTCTACAACGATGCTGGCGATCTGACAATCAATGTCGGTGACGAAGTTCACGTTGCTCTGGACTCGGTTGAAGACGGTTTCGGTGAAACCAAGCTGTCCCGTGAAAAAGCCAAGCGCGCTGAATGCTGGATTGTTCTCGAAGCAGCCTTCGCAGCTGAAGAAGTGGTCAAGGGCGTTATCAACGGTAAGGTTAAAGGCGGCTTCACTGTCGACGTTAACGGCATCCGTGCGTTCCTGCCAGGTTCTTTGGTCGACGTTCGTCCAGTGCGCGACACCACGCACCTGGAAGGCAAAGAACTCGAATTCAAGGTCATCAAGCTCGACCAGAAGCGCAACAACGTTGTCGTTTCCCGTCGCAGCGTCCTGGAAGCAGAGAACTCCGCCGAGCGTGAAGCTCTGCTGGAATCCCTGCAGGAAGGCCAACAAGTCAAAGGTATCGTCAAGAACCTCACCGATTACGGCGCATTCGTCGATCTGGGTGGCGTCGATGGCTTGCTGCACATTACCGACATGGCTTGGAAGCGTATCAAGCATCCTTCCGAAATCGTCAACGTTGGCGACGAGATCGATGTCAAGGTTCTGAAATACGATCGCGAACGCAACCGTGTTTCCCTGGGCCTGAAGCAACTGGGTGAAGATCCATGGGTCGCTATCAAAGCCCGTTACCCAGAAAGCACTCGCGTTACCGCGCGTGTTACCAACCTGACTGACTACGGCTGCTTCGCTGAGCTGGAAGAAGGCGTTGAAGGCCTGGTACACGTTTCCGAAATGGACTGGACCAACAAGAACATCCACCCTTCGAAAGTCGTACAAGTCGGCGACGAAGTGGAAGTTATGGTTCTGGACATCGACGAAGAGCGTCGTCGTATCTCCCTCGGCATCAAGCAGTGCAAATCTAACCCATGGGAAGATTTCTCTGGCCAGTTCAACAAGGGCGATAAAATCTCCGGCACGATCAAGTCGATCACCGATTTCGGTATCTTCATTGGTCTGGACGGCGGCATCGACGGCCTGGTTCACCTGTCCGACATCTCCTGGAACGAAGTGGGCGAAGAAGCTGTTCGTCGTTTCAAGAAGGGCGACGAGCTGGACACCGTTATCCTGTCGGTTGACCCAGAGCGCGAGCGCATCTCCCTGGGCATCAAGCAACTGGAAAGCGACCCGTTCTCTGAATTCGTTCAGGACAACGACAAAGGCGCAATCGTTAAAGGCATCGTGAAAGAAGTTGACGCTAAAGGCGCCATCATCACTCTGGCCGACGATATCGAAGCGACTCTGAAAGCCTCCGAAATCAGCCGTGACCGCGTTGAAGACGCGCGTAACGTTCTGAAAGAAGGCCAGGAAGTAGAAGCCAAGATCATCAGCGTTGACCGCAAGAGCCGTGTAATCCAGCTCTCCATCAAGTCGAAAGACGATGCTGAAGAGAAAGAAGCCATCCAAAGCTTGAAAGACAAGCCGTCGGATAGCATCGCTGCTGGTCCTACCACTCTGGGCGACCTGTTGCGTGCACAAATGGAAAAACAGAACTAAGTTCTGTCAGACCATAGAAAAAGGGCGACTTCGGTCGCCCTTTTTTGTGCCTGAAATTTGTTGAATCAACACCGAGAACCAAGCTGCTCAGCTCAGTGTCAGAAGTGACTATAGTCATAGGAAAAGTGGTTCGCGTGTTGCGGCTTCAATAAGGATTTGAATGAACAGGCTTATCTTAATATTCGCAGTGGTAATGCTTGCAGGCTGTACCGCCACCAGCGCCAAGACCCACGCCAAGCGAGGCGTCAGCGGCATCGAGATCGATTGTTCGGGCCTGGGCAACAACTGGAGCAAGTGCGACAAACGCGCCGCCAGAGAGTGCAAGATGCAGGGCTACAAGGTCATCACCAAGTCCAGCGACGCCAAGGACGAAGAGGGTGACTACCCATTCGGCTGGAACCCCGCCGGCGCGGTAACGCGGACGATGTTGGTGATCTGCAATTGAGGGTGTGGCATGTTCGCTACGGGTGTTTATTCAACTAGCAGATAAGTTTATGTATGGGCTGTTCAAATTCATCAAGTCATGCTAAAACCTTCGAAGCGCTTTTCCTAGCTGCTTGAAAAAGAAGGGAAAAATATGACGAAGTCGGAGTTGATCGAACGAATTGTCACCCATCAAGGGCTGCTCTCATCCAAGGATGTGGAGCTGGCTATCAAGACCATGCTCGAGCAAATGTCCCAGTGCCTGGCAACCGGGGATCGGATTGAGATCCGTGGGTTTGGCAGCTTTTCGCTGCACTATCGCGCACCGCGGGTAGGGCGGAATCCTAAGACTGGGCAGTCGGTGAGCCTGGATGGGAAGTTTGTGCCTCATTTTAAGCCGGGGAAGGAGTTGCGGGATCGGGTGAATGAGGATGAGGAAGAGGGTGTCTGATTTTTTGGTGGGGAGAATGCTATGCATTGGGTTAAGCGCGTTGTTACTGTACTGATAACGCTGGTTATTGCGTTGATGGTTTTAGTATTTGTTTTGGAGAACCAGCAGGAGGTTTCTCTCTCGTTCCTTGGGGTAGGTACGGGACAGATGCCACTTTCGGTATTTGTGGTGGTGGCGTTGGTAGTTGGGATGTTGGTCGGGCCATTGTTAACGTTTTTGGTGCGCCATCGGCGGGGTAGGTCGATACCCGTTGGGCGGAGTTAAACAATTGTGTTTGCCGAAAATTCGATAAGTCGGCTGCATGACCATTTATCAGTAAGTACTGCTTTTTGTCTATTTGGCTGATTTTTAGATTCAGTCTGTCTATAGTCACGTAAGTTTGCGGCTGCTAACGTTCGCTGGCTCGCTTAATCATCTTTTCTTTATGCATCCTTCTTGAATGCCGTCGTTCCCCAATCGTGAATGCTTGATCGAGACAGGCAGATGCTGATCGTCTATGCCACTTATAGATTTGGCTCAGGCAGGCATGCATTGGCCCCATGATTTTCATCCCGAATGAAAATATGCCCGGCGAGTGCCGGGCTTCATCACAAATTTTTCAGTTGACGAAGGGATGTAGTAGTTGCTTTAGCCTCGGGGCAAGAATCGTTCGCCCTACGTACAAAGACGCTGAAGGGGTGAGATGGCCGTAGTCTACCGCCATTAGCGACTTCCCATCATCCACCTTGGCCAGGCAGGCCATGCCTTCACATACCGCACTGATAACAGAAATGTAGTCGATCACCTTCGGATTGAGCTTTTCTTTTAGAAGTGCGTCAGATTTGAGGATCCGTTGATCTAGCCCCTGATCTATGATCTGACTGTCAGTTGAGTTCCAGTGACGCTTAGTGATCAGCAGTGGCAAGGACGGTTGCCATTGCGGTACCGGCCCGACCAGCACAACCTCTTTAACTCCCAGCGTCTTTAGATGCCGAGCAATTTCATTCCAATCCGTAAGTTCGTGAGAATTCTGTTGAGCCATCACGACCATCTCAGGTTGGATTCGAGCAATTTCCTGTAATGCAAAGGCGTTGGATGCATTACAGGTAGCTTGGAACGCCACGGGAGACTTGTTCTGGCCTAGGGTTGCTCCACAAGCAGATGAGGTGACTTGATAGAAAGGAACGCCGGCAGGAAAATTGCTCCGAATTCCGAATGAAAGCGCTTCAGCATGCGAGTCCCCCCAAAGAAAGACACCACCCATCCCTTTCTTTTCAGTGCAAGAAGCGTCAATGTTTTTTGCACCGGTAGCGATAAACACCTCATAAGAATTACATTTAAGCCAGTATGCCTCACTAAGGTTCTTATGCAGCACTGCATAACTATCCACAAATTTTGTTTTCTCAATGATGTTCTCACCTCTTATATTCGAGTTGAGGCCATCGGATTTGAAAACAAAAACACAGAGCAACACAAGACTTACGAAACCGCCACACCAAGCCAAAGAACGAGCACCGCTTTTAGATTTTTTCGTCTTGCGCTCAATCAATACATAGGAGGTATAACCGAATACCAGTGAAATAACAATGCCTATCAAGGCACTGGAAAAACCATTGAGCTGCCCCGAATAAGTCATGTAGGCCATGACGGGCCAGTGCCAAATATAAATCGAGTACGAGTACAAGCCGACGCGCTGAAACACCCAATTACCGGTCAACCGAGAAGTCTGTCTATTGGCGAGGATTACCATCATCGTTCCCATGACCGGCATGAGCGCGTAATAGCCGGGCCAAGTCGTAGTTTTTGATATCACGATATAGCCAGACAGGATTAGCGCTAACCCTGCCCATTCGAGGATACGGCTTTTGGCTTTGTTCAATGCGAGAGGGAACAGGAACGCAAGTCCACCGGCGCAAAGCTCCCAGGCGCGGGCTTTCAGCAGATAAAACGCTTGTTCTGGGTACCGTGGAGAAAGTATGAGCGAGTAAATAAAACCAATCAAAACCGCCGCCAGCACAAACCAACGGATAGCCTTGATTCCAAATAATTTACTCAGGACTAGCAATACAATTGGATAGATAATATAGAACTGCCACTCAACAGAAAGCGACCAGGTGTGAAGCAGCCAATTCTCATTCGTACTTGCGGCAAAATATCCGACTTGCTTCAAATAAACTATGTTCGAATAAAATGCAAGGCTGCTATAAGCGTGTTGTGCCAATTGTTTGTATTCAGTTGCTAATAAGTTGAACCAACCAAACACCATTAACGCAAGGCACATAACAGCTAGGACGGGAATGATTCGCTTAGCCCGCGCAATATAGAAACGAACCAAACTGAAATCATCGCCACTCAACCCACGGCAAATAATCGCCGTCATCAAATAGCCAGAGATAACAAAGAACACATCTACCCCAGCAAACCCGCCTGGCAGCCATAACGCATTGAAGTGGTAAATGACGACAGCCAGTACAGCTAGCGCTCTTAAACCATTTATATCTTTTCTAAAATCCATTATTCGCTATCCGATGACTGTCTTTTCACGAGGCATATGACTTGGTATTTTTTTGGGGGGGGGGCGACGGCTGACTCCCAGACTCGTCGCGGGCGAGATATTACAGGATTTCTTTCTACCGCAGCCTCGTACTTACCAAAGTTACAACGCTTGACTTCTTTGGATTTTTTTTGCGTCTGTGTTGGGTAGCCATTGTCTTTCTTTCCGATGTCACGACTCACCTTAGAGCTCCAGCCGATGAGATTGAACACCCGCTCCGATTGAAACCTCGAGAAGGTTTTTCTAACGGCTCCGCAGCGGCTCTGTTCGGAGGGAATGTGTCGGTCGGCATGGGCCTGATACGCTTCGTCGTTCTAAAGGCACACGCAGGGACCGAAACCCGTCGATCTTGTGTTTGGTTGGCTGAAGGATGTCGTATCGTTGCGTGCTTCGTCAAACTCGCAAAAAACTCACTGGCGATGGTTTCGCTGACCAATGCCACGGGTTGTCTAAGGTGTTACCGAGTACAAAGCCTAACAGCCGATTTGCCACAACCGTCCCCCCCGATGGGGCATTCAAGTGATTCAGATTGTTAGCGAAGCGTATCCAGTAGGTCGCCATCAGGCGTTGTGAGTTTGTTTGCTAGCGCGCAATCCCGCAAGCGACCATCGCGCCGTACTTCTCATTGAGACTCTGTTGCGCTAGTTGCTTTGGCCGTTTGCTGGGGAGATTGCCGCTCTTGAGGCAGAGCTAATCGTCCCTCATTCTCAAGGTCTGTTGTGCCGGACGACACATGACACTAGAAAATCGTGGGTGAGGCGATCCTATGCGCCATAGAGAACGGGCGAATTTTCTATCGAGCTACTGCGGTCACCGTGCGTTTCAGGCGACGCCGGCACGAAAGAAGATCTCAGCAGATCTCGACGGAAAGGAGGGAGCGACGTATCGGGAGATTCATCGCGTTGGTTTTTGGTATATAGAGCCTTTCGTGGTCTAATAATAAATATTTCTATGCGGTTAGGCCTCGTGATGGCGACTTGACATGGATCGTGATTCTGAGGGGTACTAAATGAGTTTGGTAGATTTGGTCGACCTGCAAGTGCTAGGTGACGATCGTGGACAGCTGGTCGTGCTAGAGGCGCAAAAAAATGTCCCATTCGACATTAAGCGCGTTTATTTTCTGATGGGGACGCGACCAGGCGTATCGCGTGGCTTCCATGCGCACCGAGAGCTTCGACAGGCTGCTATCTGTGTCTCTGGCCAGTGTCGTATGGTGATGAATAACGGGCTAAAAACTGAAGAAGTTATTCTGGATACCTCAAGCAAAGCGATATTCATAGATAAAATGATATGGCATGAAATGCATGACTTTTCAGCGGACTGTGTTCTTCTAGTATTGGCCAGTGATTATTATGATGAGCAGGACTATATTCGGAGTTACCCAGAGTTCATAGGGCTTTTGAATCATGCCTAAAATACATGAGCTTGCAGATGTAAAAAGTCAAGATATTGGCGAGGGAACACGTATATGGCAATTTTGTGTTGTGCTGGAGGGGGCGATCATTGGTAAAGGCTGTAACTTGTGCGCCCATACCCTAGTCGAAGGTGACGTTATTATTGGTGATAATGTTACTTTGAAGTCGGGTGTGTATTTGTGGGATGGTACTCGTATAGAAGATAACGTATTTATAGGGCCGAATGCCACATTTACCAATGATTCAATGCCTCGTTCGAAAGTGTATCCAGGAAAGTTTGAAGGGATTACCGTTAAGTTTGGTGCCAGTATTGGAGCGAATGCAACGATTCTCCCAGGAATTACAGTTGGTCGCTCCGCGATGGTAGGCGCAGGAGCTGTCGTGACTAAAGATGTTCCTGATTTTTCAGTAGTCGTTGGAAATCCAGCCAAAATAATTCGGTATCTGACAGTATGATTAAGTTTTTAGATCTGAAAGCGATCAACCACGAAGTGCGTAATGAATTATTGGACGCTTGCGCCCGTGTTATTGATTCCGGTTGGTATATTGGGGGAGAGGAGCTACAGCGCTTTGAGCAAGCGTTCGCGCAGTATTGTGGGGTCAAACATTGTGTGGGCGTCGCTAATGGTCTTGATGCGCTAAGTTTGACGTTACGAGCTTGGAAGGAACTGGACCGTCTTCGCGATGGGGACGAAGTGATTGTTCCCGCTAACACTTATATAGCAAGTGTTCTCGCTATCACTGAAAATGGTCTGGTCCCGGTTTTGGTTGAACCCGATCCGGTGACGTATAACTTGAATGTCAACAATGTTGAGCAAGCGATCACCTCGAAAACTAAGGTTCTTTTACCTGTGCACCTTTACGGGCTGCTTAGTGATATGCCTGCTTTGATTTCAATTGCTGAAAAGCATGGGCTCTTGGTGCTGGAGGATTCCGCCCAATCGCATGGTGCAAGCCATAATGGAAGAAAGGCGGGTGCTTGGGGAGACGCATCAGGTTTTAGCTTTTATCCTGGCAAAAACTTGGGGGCGCTCGGTGATGCTGGAGCCATCACGACTGATGATGAGGAGCTAGCTCAGGTACTACGTGCTCTTCGAAATTACGGATCGCATGAGAAGTACCAGAATCTATATCGAGGTGTAAATAGTCGCCTGGATGAAATCCAGGCTGCGGTGCTATCTGTAAAAATAAAGTACTTGGACGCGCAAGTAACACGGCGTCGTGAAATTGTACAAACATATTTGCAGGGTATAAAGAACACCCAAATAACCTTGCCAGTGCCTCCGGGTACCCAAGTTATGGAATTTGAGGCGCACGTGTGGCACTTGTTCGTTATTCGAACAACTCATCGCGAGGCACTTCAAAAGCACCTGCAAGATAAGGGGGTTCAAACGTTGATTCATTACCCAATTCCGATTCATAAACAAAAAGCGTATGCAGAATTGTCAGCATTGTCTTTACCCATTACCGAAGCCATCCATCATGAAGTGCTAAGTTTGCCCCTGGGGCCTACGATGACTTCGGAAGAGGCGCAGAAGGTTGTGTTAGCCTGTAATAGCTTTAGTGTCGGCACCTGCTGATGACACTGATAAAAACGGGGCTGTTGAACAGTATTGCTGTCACGATAAAGATGTTGACTCTCTTGGGGCTCAACAAAGTCCTCGCTGTTTATGTCGGGCCTAATGGTTATGCGGCGCTGGGGCAGTTTCAGAACGCCATGCAAATGATTACAACCTTTGCGAGTGGCGCTATTAATACCGGCGTCACCAAGTATACTGCCGAGTACGTGAATGACCATTTAGCACAACGCAGAGTGTGGGGAACTGCGGGGACAGTTGCCTTGGTGGGCTCTTTATTGAGTGCGATTATCATCGTCGCGTGCAATGAAGTGTTGGCTAAATGGTTTTTAAACAGCGAAGAGTACGGAGGTGTATTTATATGTTTTGCAGCCTCTCTGGTTTTTTTCTCATTTAATACACTTCTCTTGGCTGTGTTGAATGGCAAGAAAGAAATAGAGCGGTATGTGATTGCTAACATAGCGGGAAGTTTATTTTCCCTAGTGATTACCTCGTTTATGGCCATGAATTTTGGGTTATATGGCGCTCTAGTTGCTCTTGCAGTTTATCAGTCAATCGCGTTTATAGTAACGCTTGTGCTTTGCTACAGGGCACCGTGGTTCAAGCTTGCATATTTTTTCTCGGGCATTGATGTGCCCGTTATATTAAACCTGAGTAAATATGCGCTGATGGCGTTCACTTCGGCTGCGTGCGTTCCCGTCAGTCACATGGTCGTGCGTGAATACCTTAGTAATACATTCGGCTTACAGACTGCCGGCTATTGGGAGGCGATGTGGCGTTTGAGTGCGGCTTATTTAATGCTCGTGACGACGACGTTGAGCGTGTATTACCTTCCGAGGTTGTCCGAACTCAAAAGCGCCAGTGAAATAAAGCTCGAAGTGCTGCAGGGCTATCGGATTATTTTACCGATAGCTATTTTGAGTGCGTTAATTATTTATTTTATGAAAGACTTTATAATTGTTACGTTGTTTACAACAGATTTTTTACCGATGCGCGAGTTGTTTGCCTGGCAGATGCTTGGGGATACCTTGAAGATAGGTGGCTGGTTATTGGCTTATCTTATGCTAGGTAAGGCTATGGTAAAACTTTTTATATTTTCAGAAGTTATTTTCGCAGTTGGCTTTGTTGTTTTTACTTGGGTGTTTACTAGCCTGCTCGGATTTCAAGGTGTTGCAATAGCGCATGCAGTGAATTATCTACTTTACTGGTTGGTCATGGCTTTTTTTGTGTGGCGTAAACTGGTTGGTCAGCAAGCCTTTACAGAAAATTAAAGTCAGTTGTTAGTATAGTTGAGAGCTTTTTGAGTAAAGCCGGAGTAGTGAATCGTGGTGAAGGGTACGGTATTGATCTTAACTCAGGGGCGCTTCGGAGGGACGGATTTCCTCCTCGCACGCCTCAGTAATTGGTTGAAGTTCAACCAATACGACGTTGACGTAGTCACACCTGCCGATACAGCGAAACTGAAGGAATACGATATTGTCTTTCTTCCAACCTCCGAGATAAGTCGGCTCTGGCTTTTTGCAGCAACATCCGTAAAGTTTAAACACATCTGCGTATGGTGCATGGGGTATGCAGCATTTCGCGGCGCGTACTTATCCATAGCTGACGAAGAATATTCCCAGCACAATAGTACCAAGGGACTCAGAGGCAAGGTGATTGAGGCTTTAAAAGGAAGGGCGAGGCAATCACTTGCTACATTTATAAAATATGAATCTACAGTATTTACTGATGAAGTCGGAGCCTATGCTGATCTTGGTGCTTTGGCGATTAACAAAGATATACAAGATATAATTTGCCCAATTGTAATAGACAAAAGCCCGGCTGCGAATTTTGAATACTGTGCCCCGGCAGGCGTTCTTCGAGTTGGTTGGGTTGGCCGCGTTGATATGGATTTTAAGTTTTATGCCCTAGAGCGAGTTATAACTGATATGCGCTCTTTGAGGGAGGGGGTGCTAAGGCGATACCACAGGATTGTGTTTTATATTGTTGGTAGTGGCGACGCTATTGATGCTTTGAAGGAGCTTATTAATTCTGACTCAAGTATGGAGTATCATCTCATTCCGTCCATTGATAAAGACAACCTTAGTGGATTTGTCCGCGAGAATATTGATCTTATGTTTGCTATGGGGACCTCTTCTTTGGAGGCTGCCAAAAATAAAGTCCCTACTATAGTAGTTCCTCCCAGGGCGCGTAGAGGCGATTCACAGGTACCGCCGTACCGATGGGTGTCAGAGTCTAAAGGCTATTCATTGGGCGAGTTAAGTTATGCTGGTGTAAAGCCAGTACAACAATCTAACTCCATGGATGTGCTAATGGAGCAGTTTGTCGGAAGTGCAGATGAGATATCACGCGCGGCACATGAGTACTCGAAGCTTTTTGAGGCTGAATTGGTTTTTAGAAAAATGAATGACGTGGCGTGTAAAAGCATCCCTTCAATCATGATATATGTAAAGTCTTTCGAACTATTTGTACTGAATAGGTTGAAAACAGCCATCAAAATAGTGTTGAGGCGGTCTTTATGATTTTGGTCAAGAGAAGTGAGCTTATATTTGGCTTGTTTTTGTTGTTTAATTTTATTTTGACTCTATTTGTAGCTTTGACGTTGGGCGAGGAAGGTAGTTATATTGGTGGCTTTTTATTCAACATATTTCTAGTCTCTATCACACTGCTTCTTGGCCATTTTTGCTTTCAAGGAAATTATAAGGGCGCGTTAAGTATTCCTTCGCTTGTATCAATCTCAATATTTTTCTTCATGTGGGTTCGTCCATTTTTGACGTTGTTTTTTGATAAGGATGTCGTAGAAGCTGGGATAGTTTTAGGTGAAAGTTCTGTAAGTAAATCAATTGTTATACTGGCGCTGGGGTTTATATTCATTGCTTTTGGGTACCTCGTGACTCAGGGGGTAAGCTTGAAATTGGCAAGGGGGCTGGTAAAAATTCCAGTTCTAGCTATGCCTCGACTAGTCAATGGTGTAGTTATATTTTTTGCCTTATGCAGTGGGACGTACTTTTTAGCTAAGTCTTTCATCCTGGCTCAAAAATATATGGTTGGGGATTATTTTGCTGCACTGGAAAATCCTGAATTTCATGCGCATATTTTTACTTTTTTTATCGCAAAAAACCTTCTGTTGTTGTGGGGAGTTTTTGGAAGGGACTCTAATCGATTATTGATTATTTCATTTGTCTGGGTATTTTTCGCTCTAGGCTTTTTAATGATCGGTCTTCGAGGGTATTTTTTTGCATATTTGTTTTTATTCGTATTTGTTTATGGGTTGGAACGACGGATAAACTATTTTTTCTTAATGGCGTTGGGAATAGGTTCACTGATTTTTGCCAATATGTTGCTTGAGTATAGGTTAGGGTTTGAGGTCGCCAGTGGTGTAATGGCTAAGATATCTCAAACACTGCACGGGCAGGGCGCATCGTTCGAGGTTTTATATGGGGCAGTAAATTTTGATAGTGCAGTGACTCACTGTTTGGAATCTACGGACCAGTCGTTTGGCATATGCGTTGATCAGGCCCGTAGTATAAACTTTGTCAGTGGCGGTTTTTCTACAAGTTTCTTTGCTGAGGCTTACTATCAAGGATGGTTGTTCTATCTATTGTGGTGTCTACTTTTTGGGTGTTTGGTGCGCACATTGGACTGGGTGGCCGCAATATATAAAGAAAATCGTACTGCTCCTGGAAATCATGGAGGGGTTATCTTTTTGGTATTGTCAGTTTTGCCAAATCTTGTGTATTTTTCTCGCTCTAACATGCATGAGTTTTTACTAAAGTTTTTACAGGTTTCTATAGCGCTAGTGATCATTGGGGTTGTCTTGGCGAACGTAAATAAATATCGCGGAGTATCTAGGTGAGCCTGCATATTAACGTAATGCTTCAAGGTGGGTTGGGTAATCAGCTATTTCAATTTGCGTGGGGTCAGTATGTTAAGTCTGTTTCAGGGGGCAGCGTTTCATACGATAGCAAAATGCTGCTCGGTAAAGGTATTCATGGTGGAATTCGTTTATCAGATTTGATTGAGTTTGATCATGACGAAACGTCCGAAAGCTGTATTTTTTTTGAAAAAAGCATTGTTGCTAAAGCGGCCCGGTTAGTCGCCAGAAAGTTACGAGTACGTAAGTTGGGCGGGTATCTTCTCTATGATTATGATGCAGATACGGATTTTGATCATTCACGTAATGCTGTAAGTTCAAAGTTTCATTTTGGTTATTTTCAGTACGTTCAAAGCGCTTTGTTTTTTCGTGAAAAACTTCTCTCGCTGATACTTGATAAACATGCGGCGTTGCTCGTTAAGGGTAGAGAGCTATACTCTGACAGTATTGGTGTTCACGTTCGTCGAGGTGACTTCTTATTATCTACGGATCCTCGCCATGCAGTGATGGGCGAAGAGTTTTATTTCAGAGCTATTGAGCGTTTCGAAGGGCGCCGCTTTGTAATATTCACAGATGATAAAGAGTGGTGCGAGAAGGTATTCAAAGGACAGGATTTTAAGATTTGTGGATTGCTTGGGACTGAAGTGAAACCTGCAATCGCCGATTTTTTAAGCTTGATTTGTTGTAAGGATTACATTATCGGTGCGAGTACTTTTGCTTGGTGGGCTGCTTTTTTAAGTTTTAACAGTGATCCGCTGGTTTATATGCCGGACTTGAATCTGTCATTTCAAACTGAAGCAAGTAATAAGCTAATTGGCTGGAATTATATTTTAGGTGAGTAATGTCAGTTTAGTTTGATTCATGAGGTTTTTGAGAGGGGTGGGAGATGTTTTGTGTGGCCAGGTTGCCATTGTCTTTGTGTACGGCTTTGCGGCACTGCGCGGTTGAATGCTGGCGATTGAGTTATCGCGATTGCATTTTTTAATGCTGCTGAAATCAGTGTTGACGCATTCACGATGGCCAGCTTAGGCAAGGCAGCTGAGCATTGTCTGGCTGAGAAAACGCAGGGCCAGAACTGCTGCTTGAAAACCGCCACCATACTCGCATAATAGGTGACTCGCATTGCCTCCCCATTCACTTAAAAAGCTTTAGAGATTTTTGCTGAACAGTGACATTTGGCATGCATCCTGTAAATTCGCATCTCACCACGCTGTTCGGTTTCGAATAGGCGTCATAGGCCTCTTCGAAGGTAATCAAAGGACGATATTATGTTTGTTCCAATTATCATGGCGGGTGGTTCGGGCACTCGCTTGTGGCCGTTGTCTCGCGAGCTTCATCCAAAACAGTTTCTTCCATTGGTAGATAGCCAGTTTTCGATGCTGCAAGCCACAATCAATCGTTTGGATGGCTTGACCCATGCCTCGCCACAATTGATTTGCAATGAGGAGCATCGTTTTTTGGCGGCGGAGCAATTACGTCTGCTTGGTCTTGAGGAAATTAATATCCTGCTTGAGCCCGTGGGCCGCAACACCGCTCCCGCGATTGCCTTGGCGGCGCTTCAGGCGACGGCTGAAGGCTCTGATCCTCTAATGCTTGTGCTGGCTGCTGATCATCTTATCCAGAATATTGAAGCTTTTCATGATGGGATACGCACTGCGGTAGTATTTGCTGAAGCGGGTAAGCTCGTTTCCTTCGGTATCACGCCCACGAGGCCTGAAACCGGCTACGGCTATTTGCTGCGGGGGCCCTCAGTTGGGGATGGAGGGTTTGAGGTTGCTAGTTTTGTTGAGAAACCTGATGCAGAAACTGCTCAGGTTTACATTTCTAACGTCGGTTATTATTGGAACAGCGGCATGTTCATGTTCAGGGCCAGCCGTTATTTGGAGGAGTTGCAGACCTTCGAACCCGATATTCTTTTCTGGTGTCGTGAGGCACTGGCAAAAGGACAGCGGGACATGCACTTCACACGAATCGACCGCGAAGCATTCTTGCAATGCCCTGATAACTCAATTGACTACGCAGTGATGGAGAAGACTCAGCACGCTGTCATGATTCCGCTTGACGCGAATTGGAGTGACATCGGTTCATGGGCGGCATTATGGGAAGCCGGTACTCGTTCCGAAGAGGGCAACGTGCTGACGGGAGACGTGATTTCAATCGGAACTTCGAACAGTTATATTCATTCAGAGAGCCGTTTGGTTTCTACGGTCGGTATTAACGATCTTATCGTTGTCGAAACCAAAGACGCAGTACTTGTAGCTCATAAAGATCATGTTCAAGATGTAAAAAAGATTGTCGAAAAGTTGAAGGCGGACGGTAGAAAGGAGCACGTATTTCACCGTGAAGTCTACAGGCCTTGGGGGATCTATGATGCTATTGATAGTGGTCTTCGTTATCAGGTGAAAAGAATAACTGTTAAGCCAGGGCACAAGCTTTCAGTCCAAATGCATCACCACCGCGCTGAACATTGGATTGTCGTCAGTGGTACGGCCAAGGTCACAAATGGGGAAAAGACCTATCTTGTGACTGAAAATCAGTCGACCTATATCCCAATAGGCGGTGTCCATGCGCTGGAAAATCCAGGTGTCATACCTCTGGAACTTATCGAAGTGCAGTCGGGTTCTTATCTAGGAGAGGATGATATTGTCCGATTTTCAGATAACTACGGGCGGTGCTGAAGTGGGAGGTTTCGATGAAAAACAGGAACCGTTTTTTAGTGTTGTAATGTGTTGTAATCGCGATGAGGGTTATATTCATCAGGCGATTCAAAGTGTCTTGGAGCAGAGTTTCAGTTTTTTCGAATTCGTGATTGTTCTGAATCGTTGTACAGACGAATTATATGAATCTGTAGCCGCGATACAGGATTCGCGAATTGTATTGCTTCGTACAGAAATAGGTCAGTTGTCGTTTAATTTGAACGTGGGCGTCAATAGTGCGAGGGGTAAGTTTATAGTCAGATTTGACAGCGATGATGTCTGTCATATTGATAGGCTTGAGGAATCTCACAAAATTATTATAAAAGACCCAGAAACGGATATTGTTGCTGGCTCCTGCCGAATAATTGATGTTGACGGTAAAGTCGTTGGATCCCGAGTGCTGGTACAGCACGACTGGCGTTCTAGACTCGCATATGCGAACCCTTTTATACATCCGGCAACGGCAATCAGAAGAGATCTGATTCTTTCAGCGAGAGGGTACTTGGGTGGTTTTCAGAGTGAGGATTATGATCTTTGGATGCGATTGGCTAAGCGTAGAGATGTAAAGTGTGTGTTCACATCATTCCCAATGATTGACTATAGAGTTTCTGACTTTCAATCGAAGGGCAGTCGTCAGGCCTACGCAGAAGTTGCATCTTATTTTTTGAGAGAGCTGCTCATTGAGCCTGGCTTTAAAAGGCTAATCAGCCTCATTGTGTCTGTATTTAAAGTTTTTTTAAAGTCGAAAAAATAGTTTTCGGTGTGAGGTGGTTTCGTGAAAACAGTTTTAGTTACTGGGGGGACCGGATACATTGGATCTCATGCAATTGTAGAATGTCTTCAGAGTGGATATCAAGTAGTGGTCCTTGACGACCTCAGTAATAGTTCCAGTGAAGTACTGGTTAGAATCAAAGATATTACAGGTGTCAGCCCTATATTCTTTGAGGGGAGTATCTGCGATGGTGAGTTGCTTGCTAGAATATTTAGTGCCTATTCGATTGACTTTGTAATTCATTTTGCTGGCGTTAAGGCGGTTGGCGAAAGTGTTGAGGACCCTTTAAAATATTATAATAACAACGTACTTGGTTCGATTGTGCTCTGCCGCACCATGGCCAGTATGAATGTTTATAGGTTGGTATTCAGTTCGTCTGCGACTGTGTATGGCGAGTCCAGTGAAATGCCGCTTCGGGAGGACTCGTGCAGCGCCGCCCCGACCAATCCTTATGGGCGCTCTAAGTTAATGGTCGAGCAGATGTTGCTTGATTTGGCTAATTCTGATTCTCGATGGTCTATCGCAATTCTGCGTTATTTCAATCCTGTAGGTGCTCATGCAAGCGGATTGATAGGGGAACATCCCAAAGGCACTCCTAATAATTTGTTTCCTTACATTAGCCAAGTTGCTGTTGGTCTCCGTCCCTCTGTGTCTGTTTTCGGTAACGACTACCCGACTCCCGATGGTACTGGTATCAGGGACTACATCCATGTCGTGGACCTGGCTAAGGGGCATTTGTCTGCTTTGGATTATCTTGACATACATAATGGTTGTTTTTTGTGGAATTTGGGAACAGGGAGAGGCTATTCGGTCTTGGAGGTAATAACGGCATTCTCCACGATTAGCCAAATGGATATACCCTTCCAATACCTCAAACGTCGTCCTGGTGATTTGGCTGAGTGCTGGTCTAATCCGTCCAAAGCAGAGGAAGATCTAGGATGGACGGCGTCATTGGACTTGTATGCAATGGTTGGGGATTCCTGGCGTTGGCAGACTCTGAATCCTCGCGGTTATGATCGGGAGGAAGAGAATTGAGAATTTTGTATGTTATTACCCGTTCTGATGTTATCGGAGGGGCAAGCGTTCACCTTCTCGATCTTGCCACCGGCCTTCAAGACGCGGGGCATGAAGTCGTCGTTGTCGTAGGCGGCCACGGTATTTTTGTCGACCGGGCCAGAGAGCGAGGGCTTACATGTATTTGTGCGGCGCATCTGGTCCGACCGTTGAATGTGATCAGCGACTTTCGCTTTTATTTCGAGCTTCGGCGAATTGTGTTGGCATGGAAACCGGATATTGTTCATGCTCATTCTTCAAAGGCCGGAATAGTAGGGCGTTTGGTTGCGAAAAAACTTTCTATCCCGTGTGTTTTTACAGCACATGGTTGGGCTTTTACCGAAGGCGTATCAACGTCTCGACGCATGTTGTATCGTTGGATAGAGCGTGCGGTTGCGAACCTGACCAGCAAGATTATAACTGTCTCTGATTATGATCGTTCTTTGGCGCTGAGGTCAGGTGTAGGTGATGCAGATTTGATTGTCACGATTCATAACGGCATACCTTCGGTTAGAGAGACAGCCCCTGTCACGGGAACATCCGATGTAATACGGCTCATAATGGTCGCGAGATTTGATGCACCCAAAGATCATCTGTTTTTAATCCGCGCATTAGCGTCACTGGTTTGCCGTAATTGGACTATGGAGTTTGTGGGGGACGGCCCTACTATGCCGCAGGCTAAACGTCTTGTTTCCGAATTGAATCTGGAAGATAAGATCTCATTCTCGGGGGCGTGTTCTGATGTCTCCGAGCGGTTGTCTAAATCCGACGTCTTTTGCCTTATCTCGAACTGGGAAGGATTGCCATTAACGGTACTGGAAGCGATGCGTTCTGGCCTGCCGGTAATCGCGTCGCGCGTGGGCGGCGTTCCAGAGGCGGTGACACAGCAGGAGACCGGAATATTGGTGGACAAGCATGATCATGACGGCCTAGTTTCCGCATTGAGCACCTTGATCAGCTCGCACGATTTGCGTTCGAAGATGGGCGCCACGGGTAAATCAAGATTTTTTAGTGATTTCACTTTTGAGTTGATGCTTCAGCGAACAATCAACGTTTATTCAAACGTCATCAAGGTGTGATATGCGTGTTCTGGTAACGGGAGCCACCGGATTTGTTGGGCGCGGGTTAATTCGAGCATGCGTAGATTTTGACTGCATTGATGTAGTCGCCGCACTACGCAACGCCCAGAGTTACGGAGAGCCACACGTTGATGTTGTAGTCATTGGCGACATAAGCGAGGCTGCTAATCGGGGAAGCGCGCTTAAAGATGTAGACGTAGTCGTCCATCTGGCCGGTAGGGCGCATGTCGTAGGCGAGGCACATGCGGGCGCACTTGCAAAGTTCAGAGCCGTAAATCTAGAGGGAACCAGGAGGCTCGCCGAGCAAGCACGTGAGGCTGGAGTGAAACGATTTGTCCTTATCAGTTCGATTGGGGTCAATGGTGCTCAAACCCTAGGTAAAGCATTCAGGGAGGATTCAACTCCCGCGCCTCATGCAGACTATGCCGTTTCCAAGCTTGAGGCTGAGCAGGCATTACGCCAGATTGCTCAAGGCTCTGCGATGGAGTGGGTAATTGTTAGGCCCCCGCTCGTCTATGGCGCCCAGGCTCCGGGAAACTTTGGGCGACTGCTTAAATTGGTATCATCGGGCTTGCCTTTACCTCTTGCGGCGGTGGAAAACTCAAGAAGCATGATATCCCTAGAAAATCTGGTGCATTTTTTGCTTTGTTGTATCACTCAGCCAGCCGCTGCGAACCAGTTATTTCTGATTTCTGACGGTGTTGCAATGTCAACTCCGGAGATCATTAAACACCTGGCCGTGGGTATGGACATGAAAGCCCGTTTGCTTCCATGCCCACCAGTGTTGATGCGGTGGGGGGCCAGCCTGATTGGCAGGCAGGGTATGTATACTCAGTTATGCGAATCTCTGGTTATTGATTCAAGTAAAGCCAACTCTGTGCTCGAATGGGTCCCACCATTAAGCCCCAAGCTTGCGCTACAAAAATGTGGTCGCGAGTTCCTGGCGATAAAATCATGATGCAAATTAACTTTTCGTAGCTCCAAGGACGTGCCTTTTTTATGAGTGTGTGGTTTTTATTCCCTCTCGCAGTGTTTTTGTCCGCAGTGTTGACTGGCGGTATTCGCCGGTACGCCATTAGTCGAAGTCTGATCGACGTTCCTAATTCGCGCAGTTCGCATACAGTTCCCACGCCAAGAGGGGGTGGAGTCGCAATAGTGCTGACTTTTTTACTGTTCGTGCCTATCTTCGGTATGACAGGGTATTTGGAATGGCCCGTAATTTGGTGCATCCTCGGAGCAGGTATGGGCGTTGCAGCTCTTGGCTTTCTTGATGATCACGGTCATATTGCGGCTCGCTGGCGACTGCTTGGTCATTTCTTGTGTGCAGGGTGGGCGTTGTATTGGCTGGGCGGTCTTCCCCCGCTTGAGTTCTGGGGGGCAGCGATTGATCTGCAATGGTTCGGCGTAATTTTGTCTGCCTTCTACCTTGTGTGGTTGTTGAACCTATATAATTTTATGGATGGTATAGATGGACTTGCAAGCGTAGAGGCTATAAGCGCGTGTGTTGGAGTCTGCATTGTTTACTGGTTAACTGGCTTTACAGCTCTGATTGGACCACCGTTACTCCTGGCACTGGCCGTCAGTGGCTTTCTCATCTGGAATTTCCCTCCAGCGCGTATTTTTATGGGGGATGCAGGTAGCGGTTTTCTGGGAGTGATGCTAGGCGTTCTGTCACTTTACGCTGCTTGGAAGGCACCGTTTTTCTTCTGGGTATGGTTGGTTCTTTTAGGGGTGTTTATAGTTGATGCAACCTATACGCTATTTTCTCGCTTGCTGCAGGGGCGTCGCGTGTATGAGGCTCATCGAAGTCATGCTTACCAGCATGCGGCACGTAAGGCCGGCAATCATTTAGCGGTGACCGGAGTTGTTGCTGCCATCAATGTATTTTGGCTGTTGCCAATAGCGATCTGTATATCTGTGTATAGGCTGAACGGTCTGCTGGGGGTCGCTATTGCTTATCTACCATTGATAGTCTTAGCTTATAAGTATCGGGCTGGGACAGATAGTTACACCTCTTAATCAAGATGTATCAATTCTCGAATGACGGTCTGTATCCCGGTTAATAGGGAATCAATGGCCTGTTGTGCTAGAACAATAGCTGCGTAAGGTGCTGGAAATTATGGATAAAATCAGAGCATTTTTGCTGAGCCTCCCGCGTAGGCAAAAGCGAATCCTACAAGTCGCTGCTGACATTTTGCTGGTTTGGATCGCGCTGTGGATGGCTTTTTTGGTGCGGTTGGGGCTGGATGAGCTGGTTAATCCGTTTACTACGCACTTTTGGTTGTTTTTGAGCGCACCTATCGTAGCCATCCCGCTTTTCGTGCGATTTGGAATGTACCGTGCCGTTATGCGCTATTTTGGTAACGATGCACTTATCGCCATTATCAAAGCTGTCAGTTTATCGTCTCTCATTCTTGGCGTAGTTGTCTATTGGTATAGCAATCACCAGAACGTAGTTCCTAGATCTATCGTTTTTAACTACTGGTGGCTTAGTTTGATATTGGTCGGCGGACTACGACTGGCAATGCGCCAGTACTTTCTCGGTGATTGGTTCTCGGCGGCGCAACATATGCCCTTTACTAGTCGCGAGGATGGTTTGGCCAGGGTTGCGATCTATGGTGCGGGCGCTGCTGGCAACCAATTGGTGGCTGCATTACGGATGGGCCGTGTCATGCGCCCGGTTGCTTTCATTGACGACGACACCAGTATTTCCGACCGCGTAATTTCTGGGTTGCAGGTATATAAGCCTAAACATATTCAGCGCATGATTGAGGCTACAGGTGCTCAAGAAATTTTACTCGCAATTCCTTCTTCCAATCGCGGTCGTCGACGTGAAATTTTAGGGTTTCTAGAAGGTTTCCCTCTGCATGTTCGCAGTGTTCCCGGGGTTATGGATCTCGCCAGTGGGCGTGTAAAAGTTGATGACATTCAGGAAGTTGACATCGCGGATCTACTGGGACGGGATGCAGTGCCGGCGCAAGAGGACTTGTTGGAGCGCTGCATCAAGGGGCATTGCGTATTGGTCACGGGTGCAGGCGGGTCAATCGGCTCCGAGCTCTGTCGGCAAATACTGAGTTTACGCCCAACTACCTTGTTATTGTTCGAGCATAGTGAATTCAATCTGTACAGTATTTTGTCCGAGTTAGAGTTGCGAATTGCGAGGGAATCGTTGCCTGTTAAATTGCTCCCGATTTTAGGCTCGGTGCGTGATGAGAAAAAGTTAATAGATGTCATGAGGACCTGGCGCGTTGACACAATCTATCATGCCGCTGCATACAAGCATGTACCAATGGTTGAGCACAATATCGCGGAAGGGGTGTTAAATAATGTGATCGGAACGCTCAACACTGCTCAGGCGGCTTTGCAGGTCGGGGTCGCTAACTTTGTGCTTATCTCTACTGACAAAGCGGTTCGCCCTACCAACGTTATGGGAAGCACAAAACGTTTGGCTGAGTTGACCTTGCAAGCTCTCAGCCAGGAGGTGGCTCCTGTATTGTTCGGTGAAAAGTCTAATATTTCGCGAGTTAACAAAACGCGTTTTACGATGGTGCGCTTTGGCAACGTTCTGGGATCTTCTGGCTCTGTTATACCGTTGTTTTACAAGCAAATTAAGTCGGGAGGCCCGCTCACTGTCACCCACCCGAAAATCACGCGTTACTTCATGACTATTCCCGAGGCCGCGCAGTTGGTGATCCAGGCAGGCTCCTTGGGACAAGGCGGCGATGTTTTTGTTTTGGATATGGGAGCGCCAGTAAAAATTGTCGAACTGGCCGAAAAGATGATTCATCTTTCAGGCTTTAGCGTTCGCTCCGAGAAGAAACCTCATGGAGATATTTCCATTGAGTTCACTGGTTTGCGCCCGGGTGAAAAACTCTACGAAGAGTTGCTCATAGGTGATAATGTCATTGCAACACAGCACCCCATGATTATGAGAGCCAACGAGGACTATCTGTCTTGGGAGTTGCTAAAAGAGAAACTGTCTGAGTTGCTCATTGCAGTGGACAAAGATGACTATGCCCGCGTTCGTCAACTGTTACGTGAAACAGTAAGCGGGTATAAGCCTGATGGTGAGATTGTTGATTGGATTTATCAGCAGCGCCGTTTTGAGCCTTGAACCTAGGCAGCTTACGCCTTAGTGGAATTGTGTTGCAGTATCTTCGTTGACAGATGAATCCGGTCGGCGCTTTATACAAGTTTACAGATGGTTGGAGCAGGGAAGTCTACAAGCGATAGTTAATATTGTTATCGCTGTGAGTTCCTGCTCCGTCCTACCATGCTTGTGTGTTAAAAGCTAACTCAGGCTCGGATGCTATTAAGCAGTGAGAACGCCTCTGAGATTGAGTAGTGATGATTGCCAATGAACAGGCCGAATTTGTCGATATGTTCGGCATTCTTCAGTTCCCCATGAACCTCGGAGTCAAAATATTTTACAACTTCGTTTTTGGCGAAGTTACCGGCCACAATCGGGCGACATTCAAATCCGAGGCTGTTCAGCTTTTCAACGAGCGCCCTGCGCGTCAGCTTGCTTTCAGGTCGTATCACTAGACTGAAACCAAACCAACTGGACTTGCCAATCTCTTGTTGAATGATGATGTCCGGGTGATCTGCCATGTCTGCTTGTAGCAGAGCACCGTTTTTACGCCGTTCCTGAATGAGTTTTGGAAGACGCTTGACTTGTTCTACACCCAACGCGCCTTCGAGTTCCAGGGGTCGAACATTGTAGCCAGGTAAAACGAAGCGGAACGACTCTTCGAATGGGTCGTCACTTTTTTCGCTGCAGACCAAGTTTTGCTTGGGCAGGTTTCGGGTCCAGCCATGAGCGCGCAGAGAGAGCAAGATTTGATAGAGCTCTTCGTCGTCGGTGACTATCAGGCCACCTTCCATCGTCGAAATGTGATGACTGAAAAAGGAGCTGAAACTACCCATGACGCCGAAGGTACCAGCTTGTTTGCCGTTGTAAGTTGCTCCCATCGACTCGCAGTTATCTTCGATCAGAACAATCTTGCGGTCCCCGATAATCTCTTGAATGCGCCCGAAATCGTTCGGATTGCCGAGAAGGTTTACGGCCATAATGGCCCGGGTCTTATCAGTGACTGCTAGTTCCAGCTGTTCCAGATCGTAATTCAAAGTGTGAAGATCGATGTCAACAAACTTTATTTTCAGGCCGTATTGATAAAGCGGGTAGTAGGTAGTGCTCCATGATACGGCGGGAACGATGATTTCATCGCCGCGCTCGAGTTTCAAGTCCGCATTTTTAGTATAAAAAAGGGCGGCAACAATCAGGAGGTTTGCGGAGGAGCCAGAGTTAACCATTACGCAGTGCTTGCTGCCTACGAACTGCGCGAAGTCTTGTTCAAATGCTTTGACGTTTTCGCCCATCGTGAACATGCCGGTGGCAATGACACGTTGCATCGCGTCGAGCTCTTCTTTTTCCCATGTAGAAGCGGCCAGAGGGAATCTAGTACTCATTGTTGATGCTCCAGATAATAGCGATAGGTCTTTTCAATGCCCTCTTGCAGGGTATGACGTGGTTTCCAACCCCATAGTGACTGCCGCTCGATATTCACTAGTTTGCGCGCCATTCCAACGGGCTTGGTCACGTCATGTATGAATTGGCCTCGGTAGTCCATCACTGCGGCTGCGGCGTGATAGTACTCGTTGATAGAGTGATCATGTCCCAGGCCTACGTTCATATTCAGGGGCAGCGAATCGAACTTGTCTACGGCCTGTATGATAGAGTCGGCGAGGTCTCCACCATACATGAATTCACGCCTTGCATTGCCGTCGCCCCATATCTCCACGTTGGGATCATTATTTGTCTTTGCTAAGTGAATCTTATGTATGATCGCAGGCAATAGATGTGAGTGTGAAGGTTCGAACTTGTCGAATCGACCGAAGATGTTGCATGGGATTAAGGTCTTGTAATGAAAGCTCGTATCCTCTCGCGTGATATATTCACATAAGCGTGCTGTCGTTACTTTCGCTAATGCATATCCCTCATTGGTTGGTTCCAGCTCGCCCTTCAGGATCATGTCTTCGCTGAGGGGCTCAGAATGATTACGGGGGTACATGCAAGAACTGCCCAGGTTGATTAGACTTTTTACGCCAGCCATGCGAGCTGCCCAGACGATATTGCGGCCCATATCGAGGTTATCCAGCAGAAACTTTACGGGCTCTCTGATATTTGCTTGAATGCCACCCACTTTACCCGCTGCATGAATTATCAAGTTCGGCTGGGAGCGCTCTAGATAGCTCTGGACTGCTTTGAAATCGAGCAGGTTCAGCTCAGTACTTGGCGGGGCGAGCACTTCAAAGTCGTCAATGCGGGAGTGTTCGAGGAGATTACGCCCCACCATGCCACTGCCGCCGGTCAACAAAATTCGTATTTTTTTCATCTAATAGATTGCCAAATACAGTTATTCGTTATAGCTGAATGTGGGATACCCGTGCTGTTTGATGAGTTCATCTCTTTCGGCACTTTTTAGGTCCTCACGCACCATTTCACTAACGAGTTCAGCGAACGTGATCTTTGGGCTCCAGCCAAGTTTCGCCTTCGCTTTGGAAGCATCACCCAACAGCGTTTCGACTTCGGTAGGGCGGAAGTATCGTGGATCGACCGCAACGATACATTTACCAGCATCGTCATACCCTTTTTCATCTTCGCCTTCACCTTTCCAGGTGATGGGCATACCCAACTCTTTAGCCGCAGCGTTTACAAAATCACGTACGCTATATTGGACTCCCGTTGCAATGACGAAGTCTTCAGGTTTTTCCTGTTGAAGCATCAACCACTGCATTTCGACGTAGTCTTTTGCATGGCCCCAGTCTCGAAGTGAGTCCATGTTGCCTAGATAGAGGCACTCTTGCAGGCCAAGTTTGATACGAGAAAGAGCGCGGGTGATTTTACGTGTCACAAAAGTCTCACCGCGAATTGGGCTTTCATGATTGAACAAGATACCATTGCAAGCGTAGATGCCATAAGCTTCGCGATAGTTAACGGTAATCCAATATGCATATAATTTCGCAACTGCATAAGGGCTGCGTGGGTAAAAAGGCGTAGTTTCTTTCTGTGGGGTTTCTTGCACCAGCCCATAAAGTTCTGAGGTTGATGCTTGGTAAAACCGAGTTTTTTTCTCAAGACCTAGAATTCGGATTGCTTCCAGGATACGTAGGGAGCCGAGTGCGTCTGAGTTTGCGGTATATTCCGGCTCTTCAAATGAAACGGCCACATGACTTTGCGCTGCAAGGTTGTAGATTTCATCCGGTTGAACTTTTTGAATGATATGGGTCAGGCTTGATGAGTCCGTCATATCTCCGTGATGAAGGAAAAAGGGCAATCCTTTATCGTGAACGTCATGGAAAAGATGGTCGATACGAGCTGTGTTGAATAATGAGCTGCGTCGTTTTACACCGTGAACTTCGTAACCTTTGTTCAGTAAGAGTTCAGCAAGATAAGCGCCATCTTGTCCTGTTACACCGGTAATGAGTGCTTTCTTAATCATTTCTTCTTCCATAATTGTTTTTGAAACTTTGAGTGTTGCTTTCGCCGAGAGATATTCGGCTGAATAACGATGATTTATAACTCAATTATTTCAGGATGTTCACTGCCGCGGGGCACCACAGCGTCGTGATAGCGTTTTTTGCATATTGGCTGTGTTTTTCTAGCCCCATCGTAAAAACGGCCTCGGTTTGGGTGTCGAGTTGTTCCGGCTGTTACCAAAAGCGGTTCAGCCAAATTTGAAATCATAAATTATGTGTCAATCGGCTTTGCGTTGAGCCGAAGGCCCATAGCTTAACCCACATCGGGAGCCTGACAAATTTTAACTCATACCATGACTCGAGACCATTTTTTCACTGAACGGTCTGCTCGGTGCTGTTCGTATCGCTCAACCTTTGATGCATTCGCTCTTGTTGGAAATTCAGTGATCGAGCGTCTACCTCGGGGTGCTACATACCTTGTAACCGAGTCTTTTTTGACTGCCTGCCAACATCACCTAACTTAGAAAAGCAGCTTCGGAAAAGCTGCTTTTCTCTTACCAATGTCATGGAGCGTCAAATGCAAAACACCTACCTCACCGCCCTAATCTTTACCTTCCTCACCACCTTGTCCGTCACCACCACCGCAGCCCCCTCCATCAAACCGGAAGCCCTAACCCCCATCACCGCCCAGATGCCCAAAGCCGAGCAATCCGCCAAGGTCAACCTCAACGCCGCCGACGCCGAAACCCTGCGCCGTGACCTCTTCGGCATCGGTGCCTCCAAAGCCAAGGCGATCATTGCTTACCGCGAAAGCAATGGTCCGTTCACGGCGGTGGATGAGTTGTTGGAGGTGAAGGGGATCGGCAAGGCGTTGTTGGAGAAGAATCGCGACAGGCTGGTGATCAACTAAGTCAGCAGGGGAGGCCGGTCATTGACCGGCTTTTTCATCTTCTGAAACCTGGGTTTTCAAATTTTCTCGCACGACATCCAATATGCGCATCGCCAGTGCTTTGTCCTCGACGCTCCGGGCCAGCACCAACGCTCCCACCAGTGTCGACATCATCACCAGGCTTTGTGCATCACCCTGTTCATTCCCCAGCGCCGTTTCAATCTGTTTGAGTCGTGCGCCGAGCACTGTGTCCGTTGTTGCACTGTGCTGGCCTCTTAACCCGAGTTCGGAGGACATGGTTGGCAGCGGGCATCCCTGATCCGGGGAGGTCAGGTGCCATTCCGACAGGTAGCTGTCGATAAACGCTTCCAGCGGCCGGTTCTGGCTGAACAACATCTCGCAATGCGCGTCCAGCTCTGCTGCTGCGACTTGCAGGGCCTTTTCCACCAGCTCGTCCTTGGACTTGAAGTGTGCGTAGAAGCCGCCATGGGTCAGGTTCAGCGCTTTCATCAACGGCTGCAGGCCGGTGGCGCCGATACCGTCGCGGCGAAAACGCACGGAGGCTTCCTTGATGATGCGTTGGTGGGTCTGGGCTTTGTGGTCGGATGAATAACGCATAGGAAGGCCTCGGTTACAGGTTGGCATTCTAACCATGTGTATCGATTTACATGTATGTCCTCTGTCTTGGACGTTGGCATGAAAAGTGGTTACCTCTACGCATGAGATTGTTCAACAATCGTGAGGCAGTCATGACAGCCAGCTTGTCTTTAGCCGACCAGATTGCCCTGGAGCTTCGCGCCGACATCATCGGCGGGCGGCTTTTACCGGGGATGCCGTTGGTCGAGATGGACCTGGTGAAAGCCTACAACGCCTCACGTAACACCATCCGCGAAGCACTGCACCGTCTAGGCCAGGAAGGCCTGACCCGCTACGTGCGTAACAAGGGCGTCATGGTCCGGCGGCTGGAACGTGATGAGGTGCGTGATTTGTTTGTAGTCCGCCGCACCCTGGAGTTGCAGGCCATCGCCCAGAGCGGTCCGCTGACAGAGGCCCAATCCGAACGCATGCAAAACGCTATCGACGCCACCACCCTGGCCCGTGAGCGCGAAGACTGGCGTGCGGTTGCCACCCACAGCCTGGTGTTTCACCAGCAGATTGTCGGGTTGATGCGCAGCCCCTTGTTCGATGAGTTTTGTGCTCAGGTCATCGCGCAACTGCGTTTGGTGTTTTGCGCCGCGCCTGATGAGCAGCGCTTCCAGTCGCCGTGGCTAGAGCGTGATCGTGAGATTTACACATTACTGGCCCAACAGGATAAACCGGCGGCAGGGGAGGCGATGAGCCTCTACCTGGATGATTCGGAACGCCTTTCCCTGGCCTTGTTTCACCACCCCTGATCGAGGATCTGCATCATGTACAAAGACTATCCGGCCGCTTATCAGGTCAGCAAAGGTTCGGCGCTGCAGGTCGACACGGCGTTTTACGAGCGCATCCGTGACCAAAAACAGCAACGTACTTTGATCGAGCAGTTCGAGGTGCCAATCCGCACGGGCAGGGCGTGGAAGGTGCCGGCTGGGCATGTGTTTCGTGTGACCACGCCGGTCGGTCCACAGGTGGGTGACTTCAATGTGTGGAACGCCAACGACCCTCGCGAACGCCTGTGGGCAGCGCGCACGCGTCAGTTGCAGGGCGCGCATGTGAGCACTCATGACCGGTTGTGGTCGAACCTGCCATTTCTAAGGCCTCTGGTGACGATCACCGATGACAGCCTGGCGGGCTACGGGATCGATGAGCACGGCGGGCGCTTGCATGATTTGCTCGGCACGCGTTGCGATCCGTATGTGAATCGGATGCTCACCGGCGAGGACTTCCATCACCATTGCCATTCGAACCTGACTCGCGCGGTGTTACCCCACGGTCTGACGGAATTCGACGTGCATGACGTACTGAACATTTTCCAGTGCACGGGCCTGAATCATGACGACATGTATTTCATGAAGGCTTGCCCGGCGCAGAAGGGCGATTACCTGGAGTTTTTTGCAGAGATTGATTTGCTGTGTGCGCTGTCGACGTGCCCGGGCGGGGATTTATCGCTGCCGATGTGGGGGCCGGATGCACAGGACCCTCTGACGGTATGCCGTCCGTTGGGGGTTGAAATTTATAAGTTGGAAGATGAATTGCTGAGCGGCTGGAGCCAGCCTGAGCGTGCTGCCTATAAGGGGCAGCACGGGTTGCATATTGCCAAGGCGGATTGGGAGTAACGCTTTAGAGGGGCTGCTTCGCAGCCCAACGGGAGCGAGCACCCTCGCCACAGGTGTGTGTCAGGGCAGCCAAGTCAGCGATCCTGCGCGTCCTTCGCATCCGCCTGGGCGTTGCGGTCGGCCACGCGCTTACGTTGTTCGTCGGTGAGTTCCACCTTGTTGGCGCTGTCTCGCAGCATCATCAGCCCACCGACGATCGACCCGATCGCGACCACCATAATCAACCACGCATACCACGGCATAAGGCTCTCCTTGAGGCAGATCACCGTGGGAGAATTTTCCCACGGGAATAACTGCTTTGAGTAACAGGCTTTCTCAGGAGTTCAGTGTAGGCCTGTTCCGCCTCGTTAACCTCAGAGTCCGGTCAACATCGCATCCGCGGGTGCATCCGCGCGGTCTTGCGCGGTCATTTGGAAGTAAACGAATCCGACGGCCATAAAGCCCAGGAAGATCAGCCCGATCAGCGTGTTGAACCAGGCCATGGCCACCAGGCACACCACCGCCAGCACCAGCGCAATGCCCGGCACGATGGGGTAGCCCGGTGCGCGGAAGGTGCGCTCCAGCAACGGTTCGGTCTTGCGCAGTTTGAACAGGCTGAGCATGCTCATGATGTACATCACAATGGCGCCAAATACGGCCATGGTGATCATCGCTGCGGTCAGTGTCATGCCGCCCAGGTTGATCAGGCCGTCGCTGTAGATCGCGGCGATACCGACCACGCCGCCGGCGATGATTGCCCGGTGCGGTGTCTGAAAGCGCGACAGTTTTGCGAGGAAAGACGGCAGGTATCCGGCGCGGGCCAGGGCGAAGAACTGACGCGAGTAGCCCAGGATAATGCCGTGGAAACTCGCCACCAGGCCGAACAAGCCGATCCACACCAGCATGTGCAGCCAGCCGGAGCTGTCGCCGACCACGGTTTTCATGGCTTGTGGCAATGGGTCGTTGATATTGGAGAGGGTGCGCCAGTCGCCCACGCCGCCGGCAAAGAACATCACACCCATGGCCAGGATCACCAGGGTCAGGATGCCGCTGATGTAGGCTTTTGGAATGGTGCGCTTCGGATCTTTCGCTTCTTCGGCGGCCATGGCCGCGCCTTCGATGGCGAGGAAGAACCAGATAGCAAACGGAATCGCGGCAAACATGCCGGCAATTGCCGGGGCGCCAAAGGTGTCGGAACCGGCCCAGCCGTTCAGGGCGAAGTTGCTGAAGCTGAAGGCGGGCGCTACGACACCCATAAACACCAGCAACTCGGCGACGGCGAGTACGCACACGACTAATTCGAAGGTGGCGGCGAGTTTCACACCAAGGATGTTCAGGCCCATGAACACGATGTACGCGCCGACGGCCGCGTGTTTTGGGTCCAGTGCCGGGAATTGAACGTTCAGATAAGCGCCGATGGCCAAGGCGATCGCAGGCGGCGCGAAGACGAACTCGATCAAGGTCGCGAGCCCCGCGATCAAGCCGCCTTTCTCACCAAAGGCACGACGGCTGTAGGCAAACGGCCCACCCGCGTGAGGAATCGCGGTCGTCAGCTCGGTGAAACTGAAGATGAAGCAGGTGTACATGGCGGCGACCATCAACGAGGTCACCAAAAAGCCCAAGGTCCCGGCGACGCCCCAGCCATAGCTCCAGCCGAAGTATTCACCGGAAATCACCAGGCCGACGGCGATACCCCACAAGTGCAGGGTGCCCAAGGTGGGTTTGAGTTGTGTGTTCATTGTGCTGCTCCCTGAACGGTTTGGAATGATTCAAGGTGTTGCAGCGTGCATGCCAGGCTGAGAATCATTGTCGTAAAGCCGTGCAACTGTCGCCACGGGAACGGTTTGGCGTTTGAATTTGCCCTGCGTTGCACCAGATAAGTGCTGTGTTGACTGAGCTGGCGTCTTCGCGGGCAAGCCCGCTCCCACATTGGAGCGCGTATTTCCTGCTGAAACGCGGTCGAGTGTGGGAGCCGGGCTTGCCCGCGATGAGGCCTTCCCATCCACAGCAAATCCCCCTGTAAACCCCGCATAAACCCACTCTTTACGCCATCTTTACGCCCCGCCCGCCACCTCGCTCTCGTTCCTTTACACCACTCCTGCCGACAATTGACCCACACGCGGCACTCGCCGCTAAACGGAGAGACTTCCATGAGCGTTCTGGACGGGGTGTCACTGCTATTGGCCGTGGCGCTGTTCATTTATCTGCTGGTTGCGCTGTTACGCGCGGATCGGAACTAGGAGCTGGCCATGCACAGTTATGACTATTGGCTGATCATTGCCTTTTTTGCCGTGGTGCTGGTGCCGGCCCCGTTCCTGGGGCGGTTCTATTACAAGGTGATGGAAGGGCAGCGCACCTGGCTGAGCCCGGTTCTGTGGCCTGTGGAAAAAGCCTGTTATCGCCTGTCGGGCGTGGACGAGCAGCAGGAACAAAGCTGGCAGAAATACATGCTGGCCTTGCTCGCGTTCAACCTCGCGGGTTTCTTGCTGTTGTTCGCGATCCTGGTGTTCCAGGACTATCTCCCACTGAACCCGCAGAAATTGCCGGGTCAGGAATGGACGCTGGCCTTCAACACTGCGGTCAGTTTCATGACCAACACCAACTGGCAGTCCTACAGCGGTGAGGCGTCTTTAAGCTACCTCAGCCAAATGGCCGGCCTCACCGTGCAGAACTTCGTCAGTGCTGCCACTGGCCTGGCAGTCCTGGTCGCGCTTTGCCGTGGGATTGGTCGCAAATCGGCGCAGACTTTGGGCAACTTCTGGGTCGACATGACCCGCGCCACCCTCTACGGCCTGCTGCCGTTGTGCCTGGTGCTGGCGTTGTTCCTGGTGTGGCAGGGCGTTCCGCAAACCTTCGCTCACTACGTTGATGCCGTGACGATGCAAGGCGTGGATCAAGTGATCCCCCTGGGCCCGGCAGCCAGCCAGATTGCGATCAAGCAGTTGGGCACCAACGGCGGTGGCTTTTTTGGTGTCAACTCGGCGCACCCGTTCGAAGACCCGACTGCCTGGGCCAACCTGTTCGAAGTGGCATCGATCATCCTGATCCCGGTGGCGCTGGTGTTCACCTTCGGCCACTACGTCAAAGACCTGCGTCAGAGCCGTGCGATTCTCGGCTGCATGCTGGCGCTGTTCCTGATCGGCGGCGCGACCTCTTTGTGGTCCGAATACCAGCCCAACCCGACCCTGAACAACCCGGCCGTGGAGCAGACCGCGCCGCTGGAAGGTAAGGAAGCGCGCTTCGGCACCACTGGCACGGTGCTGTGGTCGGTGACCACCACCGCAGCGTCCAACGGTTCGGTCAACGGCATGCAGGACAGCCTCAGTCCCCTCAGCGGCATGGTGGCGCTGGTCAACATGATGGTCGGCGAAGTGATCTTCGGCGGCGTCGGCGCCGGGATGTACGGCATGTTGCTCAACGTGTTGATCGCGGTGTTCCTCGCCGGCCTGATGATCGGCCGCACCCCGGAATACCTCGGCAAGAAGCTGCAGGCCAAGGAAGTGCAATTGCTGGTGGTGACCCTGCTGGTCATGCCGGTTGGCGTACTCGTGCTCGGCGCCATTGCCGCGAGCCTGCCTGGCCCGGCCGGTGCCATCAGCAACCCAGGTCCGCACGGCTTCAGCCAGTTGCTCTACGCCTACACCTCGGCCAGTGCCAACAACGGCTCGGCGTTCGGCGGCTTCAGTGCCAACACGCCGTTCCACAACCTGATGCTCGGCCTGGGCATGTTGATCGGTCGCTTCGGCTACATCCTTCCGGTACTGGCCCTGGCCGGCAGCCTGGCGATGAAGAAGGCCGCACCGATTGGCCAGAACAGCTTCCCTACCCATGGCCCGCTGTTCGTGACCCTGTTGACCGTGACCATTTTGCTGGTGGGCGGCCTGACCTTCCTGCCGACGCTGGCACTGGGCCCAATTGCTGAACACTTGAGCATGGGCTTCTGAGGGATATGAAAATGAATATGCCTGTAAAAAATGCGGCTCCGGTGCAAACCCAAGAGCCCGCCAAAACTGCCATCTCCGTCCTGTGGCGCCCGGCGCTGGTCCAGGCGTTCGTGAAGCTGGACCCGCGCCAACTGCAACGTTCGCCGGTGATGCTGGTGGTCGAGCTGACCGCCATCCTCACCACCGTACTGTGCTTTGTGCCGGACACGACCGTGCCGACCTACGTCGCCGTGCAAATCGCCGTGTGGCTGTGGTTCACCGTGCTGTTCGCCAACTTCGCCGAAGCGTTGGCCGAAGGACGTGGCAAGGCCCGCGCCGACAGCCTCAAGGCGGGCAGCGAAGGCTTGAGCGCACGCCGCAAAGAGGCCGATGGCAGCTTCAAAGTGGTGCCGGCCACCAGCCTGCGCAAAGGTGATGTGGTGCGCGTTACCGCTGGGGAAATGATCCCTGGTGACGGCGAAGTCGTCGAAGGCATCGCGGCGGTTAACGAAGCGGCGATCACTGGCGAATCCGCCCCCGTGATCCGCGAGTCCGGTGGCGACCGTTCTGCCGTCACCGGCAACACCCGTCTGGTATCGGACTGGCTGCTGATCCGCATCACTGCCAACCCCGGCGAGTCGACCCTGGACCGCATGATCGCCCTGGTTGAAGGCGCCAAACGCCAGAAAACCCCCAACGAAGTCGCGCTGGATATCCTGCTGATCGGCCTGACGCTGATCTTCCTGTTGGTGGTGGTGACCCTGCAACCGTTCGCCCACTTCGCCAATGGCAGCTTGCCGTTGGTTTTCCTGGTCGCACTGCTGGTGACGCTGATTCCTACGACCATTGGCGGCTTGTTGTCAGCCATCGGTATCGCCGGTATGGACCGCCTGGTGCGCCTCAATGTGATCGCCAAGTCCGGCCGCGCCGTGGAAGCGGCGGGGGACGTGCACGTATTGCTGCTCGACAAGACTGGCACCATCACCTTTGGTAACCGGCGGTGTGCGGCGGTGGTCGCGGCGCCTGGCGTCAGCGGCAAGGACGTGGCCGAAGGCGCGTTGTTTGCCTCCCTGGCGGATGACACCGCGGAAGGTAAATCCATCGTTGAATACCTGCGCGCCTTGCACCCGCAAGCCGAGCCGACCGCGGATGAGCTGACGGCCGTGCCGTTCAGTGCTGAAACCCGGTTGTCCGGTGTCGATTATCAGGGCCGTGTGTTCCGCAAAGGTGCCGTGGATTCGCTGCTGGCGTTTATCGGTCAGCAACGCAGCGACCTGCAACCAGCATTGTCGCGGGAAATCGACAAAATCGCCCAGAGCGGTGGCACGCCGTTGCTGGTGTGTGCCGATGGCAAGTTGCTCGGTGCGATTCACCTGAAGGACGTGGTCAAGCCCGGCATCCGCGAGCGTTTCGCTGAGTTGCGCAAACTGGGCATTCGGACCGTGATGGTGACGGGCGACAACCCGCTGACCGCCGCTGCGATTGCTGCCGAAGCGGGCGTGGACGACGTGTTGGCGGAAGCCACGCCGGAGAAAAAACTCGCCCGTATTCGTCATGAGCAGAACGACGGTCGCCTGGTGGCGATGTGCGGCGACGGCGCCAACGACGCCCCGGCGCTGGCCCAGGCGGACGTCGGCATGGCGATGAACGATGGCACCCAGGCCGCCCGCGAAGCCGCCAACATGGTCGACCTCGACAGCGACCCCACCAAGTTGCTGGACGTGGTGCAGATCGGCAAGGAATTGCTGGTGACGCGCGGTGCGCTGACCACCTTTTCCATCGCCAACGACGTGGCCAAGTACTTCGCAATTTTGCCGGCGCTGTTCGCTTCGATCTACCCGCAACTCGGCGTGCTCAATGTGATGCACTTGCAGAGCCCGCAGAGCGCGATCCTCTCGGCCATCGTGTTCAACGCACTGATCATTGTGGTGCTGATCCCGCTGGCGCTGCGCGGTGTGCGCGTGCAGGCGGCGAGTGCGGCGGCGTTGCTGCGGCGCAACCTGCTGATCTACGGGCTGGGCGGGCTGCTGGTGCCGTTCGTGGGCATCAAGGCGATCGACATGCTGCTGACTGCGTTGCACCTGGTGTAACCGAACCTGCTCTTTGTAGTGAGCGGGCTTGCCCCGCGTCGGGCTGCGAAGCAGCCCCATTGCAACACGGCAGAGCGTCCCACAAATTGAGGAATCCAAAATGTCCAACATTGTCCGCCCGGCCCTGAGCCTGCTGGTGCTCATGACCCTGATCACCGGCGTCGCCTACCCATTGGTAGTGACCGGCGTCGCCCAAGTCGCTTTCCCGGACCAGGCCAATGGCAGCCTGGTGCGCGACGCCAGCGGCAAAGTGCGCGGCTCCAGCCTGATCGCCCAGGACTTTACCGGTGACAGCTGGTTCCATCCGCGCCCCTCGGCCGGCGCTTTCGCGACGGTTTCCAGCAGCGCCAGCAACCTTGGCCCAAGCAACCCGGCGCTGGCGACGCGCATCTTTGATGATGCGAATAAACAGCTCGTGCCCAGCCAAGGGCCGGTGCCTTTGGCGTCGCTGACTACCTCCGGCAGCGGTCTTGATCCACACTTGCCACCGGAGGCGATTGCCTATCAACTGGCGCGGGTGGCGGCGGCGCGGAGTGTGCCGGTGTCGACCTTGCAGCGGTTGCTCGATGAGCACATCGAAAGCCCGTTGGTAGGGCCGCCGGTGGTGAATGTGCTGGCGCTGAACATGGCTCTGGAAAAACTGTAACCCCCTGTGGGAGCGGGCTTGCTCGCGAAAGCGATCTATCAGTAACAGATACATTGGCTGATACACCGCTTTCGCGAGCACGCCCGCACACACATTGGATCTTCAGTGGGCCTGAATACTTGAATACCTGAAGGAACCCCCAAGCATGAGCGACTCCGGCCGCGCCGATGCCCTGCTAGCCGATCTGCCCCGCAACGGCCGTGGCCGGCTCAAAGTCTTCCTTGGCGCCGCGCCCGGCGTGGGCAAGACCTACGCCATGCTCCAGGCCGCCCACACCCAATTGCGCCAGGGCGTGAAGTTGATCGCCGGCGTGGTCGAGACCCATGGTCGCGCCGAGACCGAAGCCTTGCTCAGCGGCCTGCCGCAGCAACCGTTGCTGCGCACCGAATATCGCGGCGTGATGCTTGAAGAAATGGACCTCGACGGCCTGCTCGCCGCCAAGCCCAAGCTGGTGCTGGTGGACGAGCTGGCCCACAGCAACGCCCCCGGCAGTCGCCATGAAAAGCGCTGGCAAGACATCCAGGAACTGCTCGCCGCTGGCATCAATGTGTTTACCACGGTCAATGTCCAGCACCTGGAAAGCCTCAACGACCAGGTGCGCGGCATCACCGGCGTGCAGGTGCGTGAAACCCTGCCGGACTGGGTGCTGCAAGAGGCCGACGAACTGCTGCTGATCGATCTGCCCTCTCGCGAGTTGCTGGAGCGCCTGCGCGACGGCAAGGTTTATGTGCCGGAGCAAGCCCGCGCGGCCATCGATGCGTTCTTCACCCAGACGAACCTCATGGCCTTGCGCGAGTTGGCGATGCAAACCGCCGCCGCCCATGTCGACGATGATTTGGCCCAAGGCTACCGCCAACTTGGCCAGGCCGCGCCGGCAGTGCGTGGGCGTTTGTTGGTCGGCGTGGACGGCGATGCACAGGCCGAACGCCTGGTGCGCCATGCCAGCCGTGTTGCCCAACGCCGGCATTTGCCGTGGAGCCTGGTGCACATCGACAACGGCCGCGCGCGGGACGAGCAGTTTCGATTACGCCTGCAAAATGCCCAGCAACTGGCCGAACGCCTGGGCGGTGAAGTGGTGTTGCTGCGAGCCGGCGAGGTGGCCAAGACGCTGATCCAGCATGCCGCCGAACGCCGCGCCAGCCTGGTGTTGGTGGGGCAGTCGCGGATGCGTTGGCGGCGTCGGTTGTTCGGTGGCGGCCTGGCTGCGCGGTTGCTGCGGAATGCCCGTGGCTTGGAAATCAACGTCCTCGACAGCGATGACATCCCCGCACCGTCACGCTTGCCGGACGTGCGCGGGCTGGTGTGGTTCGACTATGCGCTTGCGGTCGTGGCGACGGTGGTTGCTGCGGTATTGGCTTGGGCGGTGTCCAGTGTCTTGCCGCTGCCGAATATCTCGCTGGTGTTCCTGGCGGCGGTATTGCTGGTGGCCGTGCGCAGCAGCCTGGGGCCGTCGCTGGTGTGTGCGGCGTTGTCGTTCATGACCTACGACTTCCTGTTTATCCCACCGAATTTTTCCTTCGCCATCCAGCGCGAAGAGGACGTGCTGACCCTGTTGTTCTTCCTGTTAATGGCGGCGCTGACTGGCAACCTGGCCGCGCGTCAACGCCGTCAGTTGCAGGCGTTGCGCGACACTCAGGAAGAAACCAGCGAACTGCTCGACCTGTCACGCAAACTGACTGCAGCCACCGATCGCCAAGCGGTGATCAGCGCCGCGGCGCATCACCTGGAAGGCTGGAGTGACCTGGACCTGTGCCTGGTCAATCGCGATGGCCAGGGCGGTTGGGCGATTGAGACCGGCGGCCCGCTGACGCTTAGCGAAGCCGAGCGCGCCGCTGCTGATTGGGCCTGGCAGCATGACCAGCCGGCGGGCATGGGCACCGGCACCTTGCCGTTCGGGCGTTGGTGGTGGTGGCCGTTGTCGGGCGAAGAGGGCCCGTTGGGTTTGCTGGGCGTCAGTCCAAAACCCGGCCAGGAGCTGAGCGGCCAACGCCGTCGCTTGCTGACTGCCCTGAGCCAGCCATTGGCCCAGGCGCTGGCGCGGGCGCAACTGGCCCAGGAGCTGGAGTCCGCACGGTTGCACGGTGAGACCGAGCAACTGCGCAGCGCCTTGCTGGCCTCGGTGTCTCACGATTTGCGCACGCCGCTGACCTCCATGCGCGGCAGCATCGACAGCCTGTTGGCGCTGGGTGAGGCCATCCCGCTGGAAGATCGCCGCGAGTTGCTTGAAGGCACCCGCGATGAGGCCGAGCGTCTCGACCGCTATATCCAGAACTTGCTCGACATGACGCGCCTCGGCCACGGCGCGTTGAAACTGGCGCGGGATTGGGTGTCGCCCGGTGATATCGTCGGCAGCGCCCTCGGCCGTTTGCGTGCGGTGCTGGCGCCGTTGCAGGTGAGTACCGACGTGCCGCCTGAGTTGCCATTGTTGTATGTGCATGCTGCGCTGATCGAACAAGCGCTGGTCAATGTGCTGGAAAACGCCGCGCGTTTTTCACCGTCTCAAGGGCGCTTGCAACTGAGTGCAGGCGTGCTGGATAACCAGCTGTTTTTTGCCGTCGCCGATGAAGGCCCAGGTATTCCCGAAGACGAGCGCGCAAAGATTTTCGACATGTTCTATACCGCCGCACGCGGTGATCGGGGCGGGCAGGGCACAGGCTTGGGCCTGGCAATCTGCCAGGGCATGGTCGGTGCCCACGGCGGGCATATCAGCGTAGCCGACGGCATTGACGGGCGCGGCACCTGCATCACCTTGTTCCTGCCCTTGCCGACTCAGCCTGGCCTGGAGCGCGAGGCATGAGCTACCCTGTTTTCTTCACGGATTTTGATTGGACACCATGAGCCAGACCGCGACGATTTTGGTCATTGATGACGAACCGCAGATCCGCAAATTCCTGCGCATCAGCCTGGCCTCCCAGGGCTACAAAGTGATTGAGGCCGGCACCGGCAGCGAAGGCCTGGCCCAGGCGGCACTGAGCAAGCCGGATTTGCTGGTGCTCGACCTTGGCTTGCCGGACATGGACGGCCAGCAGGTGCTGCGCGAATTCCGTGAGTGGTCGACGGTGCCGGTGTTGGTGCTGTCGGTGCGGGCCAGTGAAGGGCAAAAAGTCGAGGCGCTTGACGGTGGCGCCAATGACTATGTGACCAAACCCTTCGGCATTCAGGAGTTTCTCGCTCGGGTACGTGCGCTGCTGCGCCAGGCGCCTGCGGGTGAATCCCAGGAGGCGGCCTTGCGGTTTGGCCCATTGACGGTGGACCTGGCCTATCGTCGCGTGCTGCTGGACGGCGCCGAAGTGGCGCTGACGCGCAAGGAGTACGCCGTGCTCGCGCAGCTCGCCCGGCACCCGGGGCGGGTGATTACCCAGCAGCAATTGCTCAAGGACATCTGGGGGCCGACTCACACCGAGGACAGCCACTATCTGCGTATTGTGGTGGGGCATCTGCGGCAGAAGCTGGCGGATGATCCGACTCAGCCGAGGTTTATCGTGACCGAGGCGGGGGTGGGGTATCGGTTGTTGAGTGCCTAGATGTTTGGCGTCGGCTCCGAGGCCGTCGCGGACAAGCCCGGCTCCCACAGGGGCGTGCATTCCAAAGGTGGGAGCTGGCTTGCCTGCGATGGCGTCATCAGCAGCACCTTAACCCTCAACTCTGCTCACTCTCATACCGATCCAACGTATCACTGGCAATTTCCCTTCCCAGCGCAATCAACTCCGGCGCTTTGTAGAACTCGAAAAACCGGCACACCCGCTTCGGCACGTTGATCAGCACATCCGGCGGGTAGCCGGCAATCTTGTACTGCGCCAGCGAGGTTTGCATCACTTCGAAGCTCTGGTTGATCAAGTCGAGCAGCGACGCCGGGCCGACGTTATCGATGATGAACGAGCCGGTCGCTGACCTCGGTGCACCGGGTTTTTCCGGTGCGGCGGCGGGTTGTTGGGATTCCGGCTCGGCCGAGTCCAGCCACGGATTGATCTCTGCCGCTTGCGCCTCCAGTGCCTCTTGCTCCAGCTTCAGCAATTGTTCGGCCTGCTTGCGGCGAAACGGCAGGTGCGAACCGAGTGATTTCGCCAGGTTGTTGAAGCGACTCTTGAAGGCTGGCGGGCGTTGGATCACCGGCAATCGGTACTGCTTCTGGTTGGTGGCGTTGAGGTTGACCGCGATGATCAAGTCACAATGACTCGACACCACCGGCACGATGGGCAGCGGGTTGAGCAGGCCGCCGTCCACCAGCATGCGGTTGCCTTGCATCACCGGGGTGAACAGGCTGGGAATCGCCGCTGAAGCGCGCATGGCCTGGTGCAGGCAGCCTTCCTGGAACCAGATTTCCTGTTGGTTGGTCAGGTCGGTGGCGACGGCGGTGTAGGGGATTCGCAGTTCTTCGATATTGATCTCACCGACGATCTTGCGGATCTGCCCGAAGACCTTCTCGCCGCGAATCGCCCCCAGGCGAAAACTCACGTCGACCAGGCGCAGCACGTCGAGATAGTCGAGGCTTTCAATCCAGTTTCGATACTCCTCCAGCTTGCCGGCGGCGTAGATCCCGCCGACCACGGCCCCCATGGAACACCCGGCGACACAGGCGATGTCGTAGCCGCGCCGTTCGATTTCCTCGATAACCCCGATATGGGCGTAGCCCCGAGCTCCGCCGGAGCCCAGCACCAAGGCAACACGTTTTTTCATGGTCCAGGTCCTTCCCAATGCAGGTGCCCACAATGCACCCATTGAGGTGGCGGCTTCAATCTTCGCAAGGCATGTAATATTTTTCCTGAATACTCGCGGCGCTCGGGTATGCTCTGGGATGTTGGGGTATATAGGTACTATCGATTTCAGGCTAAGGATTAGGCACTTTTCCATGTAGGCAACGTCTACAACGTACGACTGTTTTTTCTTTATTTTGAGGTGTCATCGATGAAAGCCTGGATGTGTGTGCCTGTGATCGTGTTGGCCCTGGCCGGTTGTGCCGGTAAAACCGCGTACCGCGACAGCTGTGGCTCGCAATTGGACGCCGCCTGGAAAGAACTTGACCTGGCCAAGGCTGAAGGTTTTGCCGGCACGGTGAGCTACTCCAAGGCCTTGTCTTTGTTGACCGGCGCCAAAACCCAGCAACAATTTGAAGCCTTTGAAGGCTGCTCCAATAAAGCCGAGAAAGCGCGGTTCTATATTCGTGAGTCTCGCGCCGGGCGTTGACGCGTAGCAGCTGTCGAGTGCAACGAGGCTGCGTCGGCGGCCATGAGTTACCTGGGAATTTTCGTCGTCAGGGGGAGGAAGGGATGTCAGCTTTGGTCGATCAGTTAGTCGCTCAGGTCATTGGCCTGGAAGTAGGGTTACTGAGCTGCCAGGCTCGCCTCGCCGCCGTCACCGACGATGAAGCCTTGCATGACCTGCGCACCACCGTGCGCCGACTGCGCAGCCTGTTGCGCCCCCTGCGTGGGTTGCCAGGGGTTGAACAGCTTGAATCGGCCGCCAGCAGTGTGGGCCAGATGACAACGCCGCTACGCGACCGTGAGGTGCTGGCGGCGTATTTGCATCAGCATGGCCATCACGAGGCCGCTGACCGGCGCCTACGCCTGCAACCCGATGCCTATCGCCAGGTGGCACAAAGCCCGGAAGTTGCCCATTTGCTGCGGATACTCGACGCCTTCCCGCGTTTTATTCGTGCCTCTGAACACCAGAAACTGCTCAAAGGCCTGCGCCCACGTATCGAGAAGCGTCTGGCCAAGCAATGGCAGAAACTCGGTGAAGCCTTGAAAGACCCCGACCATGATCGCCACCGCCTGCGGTTGCTGATCAAGCGCGTGCGCTACGCGGCGGAAGCGTATCCCGAGCTGGACAAGTTGCCTGCCAACGCCATGTCACGCCTGAAAAAAGCCCAGGCTACCCTCGGGGATTGGCATGACTGCTGGCAGTGGTTGGCCCAGGCCGAGCACCAGGCAGACCTGCAACCTTGTGTTGCGGTATGGCATCGCACCATGGCCAAGGCGGAAGGGCAGGCCGATCGCGTGCTGGACAAACTCAGCGCCGATTGTTTCTGAGCCGGTCCGGCTTTTGGCCGGAATAGGCGCTGCACCTCATGGGGCCGATGATTAAGATCACCCATCTGTTCCTTCTGATGTGAGACGCGCCATGCGCTTTAGTGATTTGCTCGACGCCGCACGAAGCAACCCGCTGGATGTGACCATCCCCGCCGAATGGGCCCAGGGCCGCGCAACGTTTGGTGGGCTGGTCGCCGCATTGCAATACGAAGCCCTGCGCGCCCAGGTGCCAGCTGATCGGCCTTTACGATCACTGGCAATCACCTTTGTTGGCCCGGTCGCGCCGGACGTTTCTGCCAGTTATCAAGTCGAAGTGTTGCGCGAAGGCAAGGCCGTCAGCCAGTTGCTCGGCCGCGTAGTGCAGAACGGTGAAGTGGCGACACTGGTACAAGCCAGTTTCGGCGCCTCCCGTGAGTCGGAAATTGCTGTCGAGAGTGAAGCGCCGCCCGTGTTCAAACACTGGGACGAGTGTCAGGAACTGCCCTATATCAAGGGCGTTACCCCTGAATTCATGCGCCACCTGGCGATGCGCTGGAGTGTGGGCGGCTTGCCGTTTACCGGCAACAAATCCCGCGACATGGGCGGTTGGGTGCGTTTACGCGGGGATGTGAAAGAAGAGCCACTGACCGAGGCGCATATCCTCGCCCTGGTCGACGCCTGGCCGCCGGCCTTGCTGCCGCACCTGAAAAAGCCAGCGCCGGGCAGCACCCTGACCTGGACCATCGAGTTCATCCAACCCCTGCAGACTCTGAGCACCCTCGACTGGTGCCAGTACCACGTCACCATCGAACACGCCCGCGACGGCTACGGCCATGCCGCTGCCGCGTTATGGAGCCCGACCGGCGAATTGATCGCCATCAGCCGCCAGACCGTGGTGGTCTTCGCCTGACCTCAATGCCTGTGGCGCTGCTGCCAAGCGCGCCACCAGCTACCGCTCAATACAAAACGCGGAAAGGTCACGAACTGCTCAACCACCAGGCGTTGTACTGCGTCTTTACGATCACTGAACGGCTCACTGGCCTGGGCTTCCAGGCTATGGCCATGGCGCTGTAGCGCCAAGCCGGCCAGGATGCCGACAACGCCGACGGCAAAACTGGCCAGGCTCAGGCTGAATACCCCGGATACGATCAACAGGAACCCGACGATAAACAGCGGCACGGCAATCAGGTGCAACGCCAGGTTGGTCGGGTGCTGATGGTTTTGCGGGTAGCTGCGCCATTGCCAGGCGGGGAGATTGGGGTGACGTTTGCCCATGATGGTGAATCCTCTGTCCGTTGAAATAGCCTGGGCAGAGTTTAGGTGGGAGCGGCTGGGGCGGCGAATTGGGGCTAACTATGGGGGTCATAGAGCGCAATTGCCGCAAGCCACTTTATGCCCAAATTACGCAGTCATGGTCATCCAAGTGCACCAGAAAAGTGAGTTCGATATCGGCCACCCAAAATGGGTATCCGATCGATTCACCTAGGATGTCTGCAATGTCTTGGGAATTGCTGACCGTCCAAGCGCTGTACGTTGAGTCGAGCACTAATAGAATCAGTTTTTTTTAATGATGCGATGCTGTATTTCTTTCCAGAAGTCGGGTTGTGCTCGGTGCTTTTTTCGAACAGTTTGACCGGGTCGAGTATATCGCTTTCTGATTTGAAAAACTTTCTCGTCAGAGCGTGGATGAAAGTGGCAAGTTCGCTCGATTGCAGTTTCTAGAGCGGATATGCAGCTTTTTAAAGCTTGGCCTATTTCCTTTTCAAGGTGACTCAATACTCTGGTACCGTTTGGATGTGTGTTTGCGAGTTAAAACACTCGAACTATTTGAAGTAGTAGTCGTCCGGTCCGTTAATATAAACATTAGGATCTTTAAGTGAAATGAATTTTGCATTGAACTTTATGGAAGCGTTGTTGCTGACGGCTTCAAATGTGAAATAGTCACTATCTTTGTTGATGTTTACGGTAAATACCTCATGTGCAGGAATATTTGAAATTTTTAAGTCTTTGATTTCATAAAAAGTTAGACCTAATCTACACATGTTATACCCTTTATTCTTCCATTTTTCTGGTAAGTTATCTGGAAACTCGGGTATGTCGAAACCCATGCCAATACAAGGTTGGTCATTTTCTATCCTTATAGAAAAAAGAGCTATTTTTCCAATTTCAATAGAGGAGCTAAAAAGTTTGTTAAAAAATATGCTTCCATCTAAGTCATTCCAGTATTTCATGCTTATTTCCTGAATGGATAATGTTTTTTTGCTCCTTCGATATAACCTTTTCGAGGCTTGTCGATTGGCCGCAAATTGAAGTGCGAAGAGTGATCTCCAATGCTATCTACTCTACCGAATTTATGGCCCGCTGAGTGGTCTTGAATAAGGATTTTTGAACCATTTGATCTTGTAAATTGATATACCCTTGTGTCGATGGGCATACCGTTGTCATCCAGTATTCTTTTTTCATTTTTGTCCGTCATTTTTTCAATAGCGTATTGTTTGGTCTTTCCTGTGTCTGGGTCTACTACCATGTCCGGGCTCTGGCTCATTGGTATACCGGCATCTCTTTTCGCTCCTCTGAAAGCGCCTTTGCGTGAAATATCGGGTGCTTCTGGTTCATTCCATGTTTTACAGGCTGACGGGTATTTCCCTTTCGGCGGGCAGTTGGCGCTCAGCCCTAGCGGATCCACCCACCCAGTAGGATTTGGTACGTACTGGTAGGCATTGATCCCACCCGCGAGCTTCACCGGATCCGGTGTCAGGTAACGACCAATATCCGGATTGTAGTAGCGATGGCGGTTGTAGTGCAGTCTGCTTTCCGGGTCGAAGTATTGGCCCTGGAAGCGCAGCGGGTTGTCGATTTTATTGGCGTCGAGGCGGGTGATTTCGCCGTAGGCGCGGTAATGGGCGGACCAGACGACTTCACCGTTAGGGGCGGTGAGTTCTTGTGGTGTGCCAAGGTGGTCGAGTTGGTAGTAGTAGGGCTTTGTTTCTTTTGGGCCGAAACGTTCCTGTTCGCCTTGGGAGTGGTGGACGCGGGTGAGGCGGCTTAGCGGGTCGTAGTGGTAATGGCTTTCGCCTTTGCGGGTGTCGATGAGGCGGGTGAGGTTGCCGGATTTGTCGTAGTGGTATTGGCGCTGATATATCGCACCTTCGACGTCGCATAGGCCATGGTTGAACAAGCGTCCTTGTTCGTCGTATTGGTAGCTGCTGAGTAGACTTCCTTGGCCTCTTTGGTGTTCTCGACCCGTATCAAATCGGTGGGCGGTGAGCGTGCGGCCATTGAGCTCTACTTTCTCGAGTTGACCGCCTTTGCTGTGATTGAACACCAGGCGATTGTTGTCCGGCAAACGTAGGTTTTTAAGTTGGCCGCAGGCGTCGTAGCCATAACGCAGAGTGCCCCAGCCCTGGTGCTCGGCGGTGAGGCGGTTCTGGGGATCGTATTCGTAGGCCAGCGCCCAGTGGCCGTCGTCGACGCTGAGGAGGTTGCCTTGGCGGTCGTAGGCGTAATCGACGATGTTGCCGTCGGGTAGGGTTTTTCTTACGAGTCGTCCGGCGTGATCGCGCTCGTAGCGCGTGACTAGCTGACTGCCGTCGTCGCCGTGTTCGGTCTTTTCTTGCAGGTTGCCGTTCAGGTCATAAACGTAAGCGGTGCGCTGGCCGTCAAACCCGGTTTCCTGTTGGATCAGGCCATTGCTGTGGTACTGGAGCCGGTAAGTTTCGCCGACTTCGTTTTCGATTTCGGTCAGCAACAACCGCACGTTGTCGTAACGGTATTTGACCTGGGTGCCATCGGCGTTGATGCGGCGACTGATCAGGTGCAGGCCGTCGGCGTATTCGTAGCGGGTGATATTTCCCAGTTCATCGCGGTCGGAGGTGATTTTTCCGTAGGGGTTGTAGCTGTATTCCCGCGTTGCGCCGTCAGGCTGAGTCACTTTCAGCAAGCGGCCTGCTGCATCCCACTGATACTGAGTCAGCGCGCCATGTTCATCCTCACGCGCAACCTGCCGCCCCAGATCGTCATAGCGATAGCGCTTGATCCCGCCATTCGGCAACTGCTCTTCAAGCAACTGCCCACGTTCATTCCAAACCAGCTTCTGACAGCTGTGATCCGGATACCAAACCCCAACCAGCTGCCCATATTTGTTGTAGCTGTAGTCAGTAGCGTTGCCGTCAGGATCGGTCCTGCGCGTAACGTCGCCTTGGTCATTACGCTCATACTTCCAAACCGCTTCACCACGCCGCACAACCCGTACGAACCCATTCTCATGCTCGTAGGAAGTCGGCTCATCATCCCCCGGAAACAACGCCACCAATCGCCCAGCTTCGTCATACTGATACGCCGTCACCGCCCCCAGCGGATCCTGCTCAACCGTCAGCCGGCCTTTGTTATCGTAGGATTTGAAATGCTCAGCACCATCCGGATCCACCCGCTGCACCAGCCGCGCCCGCTGGTCATGCACGTAGACTTCCTGGCTGCCATCGGCGTTAAAAACCGTGACCTGCCCGTTGTCATCCCACACATACCGCGTGTCCATCTGCGAAAAGCTCGCCCAATGCCGGACACACCGCGCCGCCTTGCCAGACCGTTCCCATTCCCAAAAGAAACTCGCCCCACCGGCCAGTCCGCGCTCAAGAATGACGTGCTGATCGTCGTACCGATAAACCTCACTTTCGCCTACAGCGTTAGTCGCTGAAACCAACCGACCAGCAGCGTCATAGGCGTAGGAAACAACGTTCTGCTCCGTCACCCAGACAAATGGGCCTTCATCCACAGCCCGCTCAACCTGGTAATCCACCGCAACAATGCGGCCCGACGCGTAGCGCAAAAACAGCGAGCGTCCCACACCGTTGTCCAGCCGCTCGATCTGCCCCAGGTAGTTACGGAAAATGCGCAACCGGTTGTCATACGCATCGCTGATCGCTGTCAGCACACCGTCGCGAAAGTGGTAGAAACGCGACGCCTGAGCCAGCACCAGCTCATCAGGCAACGCCCCCAAGTAGATCGCCGCTTCGGCAAGGCTGTTGGTGATCGCGGGCCGAGAAGCAGATGGCAAGGGCAGGGTGGTGGAGCGATTCTCATGGTCTGACCACACCACCGAATCACCAGAAACCGCGAGCCGATGCGCCAGCGAGTGACTCCAGCCAAACCCCAGCCCGCAATCCACTTCCACCGCACTGGTGCGGTAAAACCGTGTCCACTCAAACGGCAAAATCCCATCGAGCGCACCATCGGTCAGTGTCAGCAGTTCCTCCCCGGTAACCATCGATACCGGGCAGCCATTGGTAGCGGTCTTATCCGAAGAGGCCGTCGCATCGCCAGCTGGGTTTTTCGCAACCGCAGGGGCATCGTCGATAGGTTCCTGTCGCACCAACACCGTCCGCTGGGCCTTGTCCCGAATCACCGGCACCGGGTTGGAAACCACCTGATTCCCAGCCTTCAACGGCACATCCGGAATCGTCCGGATCGGCGTCGCCGGGCTACCCACCAACAACGGCTTGGCCGCTTCAACATGCTGCTCCAAGCGCGGTTCGGCAAGCTGATCGGCCAGCATCTCCAGCCACTTACGCACCCGCCCGGACTTGATATGCCCCAGCACCTGCGCACCCAGGCGTATCTGCACCCCCATCCCCCGCGTCGCCCAGATCAAAAACAGATTGATCAGCACCTCGCCGGTAATCTCGCCCAGCAGTTCGTACATCTGCGGCGGCGGGAGCATGCGTATCCAGGCCACCATCGCTGACAAATAGATGAACAACAGCGGCTCATCGCTAAGCACCAGCAGCCCGTGGGCAATGGCGTCTTTGCCCAGTTTCAGCAATTCATCCAGCTCGGCTTGGGTGATGTACTGCAACAACTTCTCGCTGTTGGCCTTGAGGTCCGCCAATAGCTCGTAAAGCTGTGTGAAATTGTCCCAGAGGTTATAGAGCGCTTTACCAATCCCTGTTGAAAACGCCACGGCCTGCATCGCGCTGCGCTCGAGCGGCGCGGTATTGGCAAAGCGGCGCCATTGCGGCTTGAAGGTGGTTTTCCATTCATCACGCAGACGACCTTCCAACCCCGCGATCACCGACTGATAAGACGCATACAGCGCCTTGACGTGATCCTTGGAAACGTTGGGATAAAAAGTGATCTGGTAGTGCTGGTCGCGGGTGCAATCCTTGATTTCAAGAATGCCGCTGGGGCCAATGGTGTGATGGATCGGCGCGCCCATCGGGCTGCCATCAGGGGCAATCGCTTGCAGCATCACCGGCGTATTGCCGATGGGCACAAAGCGTGTGCTCTCGAACATATGCACCAAGGTCAACGCGCCCTGGGCTTTGCAGACGGCCACCGTGCGATTGGGTTTTTTGGAAGACGCCGGAGCGACGAGAGAAACCTCTTCCCCCACCTTGAACACCTGCTCGACTTCCAGCGAAGAGCCACTCCAGAAGCGCTCGGCCCATTCGTCGAAAGTGTTCAGGCAATCCCGAAAGTCACGAAGGACGCCTTCGACGTCGGGCGCTTTGGCATTCATCGGCGACAGGACAAACTTGCCAATGACCGGAATCAAGAGGCCGTCCAACGGGTCAGGGTGTTAACGGAGAAGTACATCGGCGGTCCCTCGCGCTGATTGATCAGGCGAGAGACTTTGGAGAGGTTGGTAGGGAAAAGAAGTCGGCGTTATTCGCCAGGATAGCTAGGAAGTTTCACCAAAACCTCGGGTAAACCGAGGCTTCGTTGTAGGCAAGGGATTACAGGCTGAACAGTCCTACAGCTTCAACTGCCCAATCGCTTTGCTCAGCTCCCCGGCCAAGGTCGCCAATTCATTGCTGGTAGTCGCCGAGTCCACGGTTTGCTGCACGGTGTTCTCAGTCACGTCTCGAATACTCACTACCGCGCGGTTCATCTCTTCGGCGACGTGGCTTTGCTGTTCGGCGGCGGCGGCGATCTGGGTGTTGCTTTCGCGCATCTGCGCCACGGCGCCGGTGATTTCGGCGAGTGCGGCGCCGGCTTCCTGGGCTTGCTGTACACAGTCGTCGGCCTTGAACGAGCTTTCCTGCATGAAGTCCACTGCGTCGCGGGTGCCGTCTTGCAGTGCCGAGACCATGCGGGTGATTTCGTCGGTGGAGTTTTGCACGCGTTTGGCCAGGTTGCGCACTTCGTCGGCAACCACGGCAAAGCCACGGCCCATTTCCCCGGCGCGGGCGGCTTCGATGGCGGCGTTGAGGGCGAGTAGGTTGGTCTGTTCGGCGATGCTATGGATCACGCTGACCACGCCGTTGATTTTCTGGCTGTCCTCGGCGAGTTTCTGGATCATTTCGGCAGTCTGTTGCACCCCCGTGGAGAGGCCTGCAATCGAGCGTTGCACGCGGGTGACCACTTCCTGGCCGCTGCCGGCTAGGGTGTCGGCGGTCTGCGACAGATCCCGGGTAGCGCCGGCATGTTGGGCAATGTGATGGACGGTGGCGGTCATCTCGTTAATGGCAGTGGCGGCCTGGTCGGTTTCACTTTGCTGGCCGAGCATGCCGCGCTGCACCTCGTTCATGCTGCTGGCCAGCCGCGCAGCACCCTCGTCCAGTTGCCGGGCGGTACGCGCCACGGTGTTGACCACGCGCTGGTAACCGGCCTGCATGGCGTTGAAGGCGCTGGCCATCTGGCCAACTTCATCCTTGCACGCCAAGGGCACGCGGGCGGACAGGTCGCCGGTTTTTTCCACGTGCAGCATCACGTCTTTTAGAGTGTTGAGCTGGCTGAGCAGGAAGCGGATCAGCAATTGCGAGGCGCCGAGCATTGCCAGCATCAGGATCAATACCGCCACCGCGTAGTTGGCGAAGCGTTCGGCGAACACCTGGCTCAAGCTGGGGGCGTAGGCGAGCACGGCGACGTGTTGCCCGTCGGGGCGGGCGATCACTTCGGCACCCATCAGTGGGTTTTCGCCAAAGAGGGGCATGTGATTGAGTTCGACCCAGCCGTTGGCGTTTCTCAGGGCTGACAGATCTTGATCGGCCAGTTGGGGGACTTGGCCACCTGCGAACGTCAGCCAAAGCTCTCCGTTGGGCGGCGTTTTGTCCGCCGGCCAGGCGCTGAGTAACCGCGCTTGCGCCTGCGCCGAGGCGTGTGACGCCGTGCTGCGGGCCTGTTGTTCAAGCTGCACGGCGTAGAGCACCAGCAGCAGCGTGGTAATGAAGGCGACCGCATTGACGGCCCAAAATTTGTACTTCAGCGAGATATTGCTAAGCCAGGCACCCATGGAAGGTTTTCTCTGATAGCGGAAACAGCATTGGCAAGGTGCCATTATTGTGCCGCTACTCAGGAAAACCGTTTTGACATGGGTCAATGCGCCGCATTAAGCGAGGGTGGGCAAGCCGAAAAAAGCGCGTGCGCTGGCGGTGCTGTGTTGGGCCAGGTCTTCCACGCTTTCGTTGCGATGCAGGGCGACTTCGCGCAGTACCTCCGGCAGATACGCGGGCTCGTTGCGACCATTTTTCGGTTTTGGGCGCAGTGTGCGTGGCAGCAAGTAGGGCGCGTCGCTTTCCAGCATCAGACGGCCTCGGGGAATTTCCCTGACAAGTGGATGCAGGTGCGTCCCACGGCGTTCGTCGCAGATCCAGCCGGTGATACCAATGTGCAAGTCGAGGTCGAGGTAGCTGAACAACGCCTGCTGTTCGCCGGTAAAGCAATGCACCACGGCGGCGGTGAGGTGGTCGCGGTAGCCTTTGAGGATCTCCAGCAGGCGCACGTTGGCGTCACGCTCGTGGAGGAACACTGGCAGTTTCAGCTCGACGGCCAGGGCCAGGTGTTCTTCCAATACTTTTTCCTGCTGGGGGCGGGGCGAGAAGTCGCGGTTGAAATCCAGCCCGCATTCGCCCACGGCACGCACGCGGCTTTCACCGAGCAATTCACGCAAGCGCTGGGCGCTGTCGCTGTTCCAGTCACTGGCAGAGTGGGGGTGAATACCGGCGGTGCTGAACAGGCGCTGGCCGCTTTCATCGAGTTTTACGCACAGCTCCAGGGCGTGTTCGCTGCCCTCGACGCTGGTGCCGGTGAGCACCAATTGTTGCACGCCGGCGGCATAGGCACGTTCGAGCACGGCCTGGTGCTTCTCGTCGAAACTGGGGTTGGTCAGGTTGACGCCGATATCAATGAGTTGCATGGTGCTATCTCCGCCTGCGGCCGGAAAGCATATCAGAGCTGTAGATTTATAAGAAAAACTAAGAACTACAACGAGTTATAGCTGTCTTTGAACGTCGCCAGTGACATTGGGTTGTGTCCAAAGCTTTGCCCTGTGTCACCGTTGCGCGCAAAGCCTGCGCTTATAGCGCTCTGTTTCTGACCCCACCACCTCGTTTTTCGCGAGGATGTTGGCCAGTATTCTTTTCCGGAGAGCGGATGATCCGACCCTCGGCGTTGCTTATGTTGTGCCTGACGCTGCTGTTGCCCATGGCCGCGGTTGCGCGCCTGGACGGGCCGCTGGAAGTGACCAAGCCCGGCAAGGTCCGCGATCTGGCGGAGATTCGCTCGAGCCGCACCCTGCGCGTATTGGTCAACCAGAGCCGTAACAGTTCAGGCGAGGTTCAGGGCCAGGCCATCGGTGTGGAATACCATCGTTTGCGCGCCTTCGAGCAATACCTCAACGGCCATGCCCGTGACGGCCAGGAAATCAACCTCAAGATCATTCCCAAGGCCAAGGACCAGTTGCTTGGCGCGCTGGCCCGTGGTGAAGGTGACCTGGTGGCGCCCGGTGAGTTGGTGGATGTAAAGGCCGCGCACAAGATCAGCACCAGCGATCCGATTGCCAGCGATGTGCCGCTGTGGCTGGTGGGCGTGAAAGGTGAGCGGCGCTTTACCAAGTTGGAGCAACTGTCCGGACGCACCCTGGCGCTGACCACCGGTAGTGCGGCGGCGGATGCCATCAGCCAGGTCAATCAGAAGCTGGCCCTGCACAAGCAGCCACCCATCAAGGTGGAATGGGTTGACCCGACCTTGGCCGTGGAAGATGTGCTGGAGATGGTCCAGGCTGGCATTTTCCACCTGACCATTGTCGAAAAGCCGATTGCCGAGCGCTGGTCGAAGATCCTGCCCAAGTTGCGTTTCGATAAACAAGTGGTCATCAGCGAGCCGGGCGACGAGTACTGGTTTGTGCGCCAGGATGCCTCGATGCTGCGGGCCAGCATTGATCTATTCCTCAAGACCTATCGAACCCCCGCAGACCAGGATGTGGCGTTTCAACGCATCTACCGTCGCCTCTACCAAGTACGCAACCCGCTGGCCCGCGTCGACCGCCAGCGCCTGGAAAAATTGCGCCCGGTGTTGCAGAAACACGCCCGCGAGCAGGGCATGGATTGGTTGAACCTTGCCGCGCTGGCCTTCAAGGAATCCGCGCTTGACCCTGGCGCACGCAACAGCGGCGGCCCCACCGGCCTGATGCAGATTACGCCCTCGGCGGCGCAGCGCGTGGGGGTCAACAATATCGAAAGTCTCGACAGTAATGTGCAGGCGGGTGCGCGCTACCTGGCGATGATCCGCCGCAAGTTCTTCGCCAGCCCCAAGCTCAATGAGCGCGAGCGCATGGCCTTTGTGCTGGCGGCGTACAACATGGGGCCAGAGCGGGTGCAGGGTATGCGCACGGAGGCCAAGCGCCGGGGGCTCAACCCCAACCAGTGGTTCTTCCAGGTTGAACGCATTGCCATGGAGCAAGTAGGCATGGGCGGCGTCAGCTATGTTAATAGCGTCAACAAGTACTATCTGGCGTTCGATCGGGAGCGGGAATCCCTGGAACCGCCAGCGCCGAAAATCGCTTCACGGAAGTAATCGATTTAATCGATATTAATCAGGCATTTTTTCGGCTTTTATCATTGTTTAAACTGATTAATATAGCGGCCAACCAACCCCTACTTTGAAAAGGATTATCACCATGAGCCCACTGATCAAAAGCGTCCTGTCCACCCGTGCCGGTTACGGCCTGACCATCCTGCGTATTATTGTCGGCATTATCTTCGCCGCCCACGGTTCGCAAAAACTCTTTGGCTGGTTTGGCGGCTACGGCCTGGCAGGCACTGCCCAGTGGATGGAAAGCATCGGCCTGGCGCCGGGTACGCTGATGGCGCTGCTGTCGGGGGGGACCGAGTTCTTCGCCGGCCTGGCACTGATCATTGGCCTGCTGGCGCGTCCGGCGGCACTCGGCTTGACCATCCTGACGCTGGTGGCGATCTTCTCGGTGCATATCCATAACGGTCTGTTCATGGCCAACAACGGTTATGAGTTCGCACTGGCCTTGCTCGGCGGCACCCTGGCGGTGTTGTTGGAAGGGGCGGGCAAACTGTCTGCCGACCGCGCTATCGCCGACTGATCGTTCTGCAAAACCTTGAATCGGCCCGCCATGTGCGGGCCTTTTCGTTGCTCGGGATTGTTGACATCGCCCCACCGGCTTCTCTAGGATGCCGTTCATGCGCCGATTTAAACAGCTAATTGCGGGGCGCCATGGGTGATCGCTATCGGTCCCGACAGAAGCATGTTCCATGCTTCGAAATTCCGCTAAAGCGCTGGTTCGGTGTTGCCTCTCACCTGCCCGCAGACTTTTGAGGCAGAGACACGACACGATGAATGCACTACGCCCCCTGATACGCCTGGCCCCGATCACCGCGGACCTGACTCAACGCAATCCTAAAATTCTCCTTGGCGGCAAGCACCAGCCTACGCTCTTGCGTTACTTGGATGGCTGGCCGCGCCGTACTGGCCGACCCTCAGCGTTCCTGATCCAGTTTGTCGAAGATGGCGATTCCCTTGCGCGTTTTGCCAGCAACAGCTTTGACCTCGCGGTCATCCAGGCCCCGAGTGCCAGCGACGCCGCAGAAGTCATCCGCCAATTGACCCGCATCGCTCGACAAGGGCTGATCGCCCGACGTTAATCGTTTAGTGAATCAGGCTGCCAGCGTGCAGCCGACGACGGCGATGACCCCGGAAGACCCCCCAGGCGATCAGGCATAACGTCAGCGGAATGGCAAACGTCACGACCAGTTTTATCGCCAGTTCCAGGTGACGCACCTGGGCATAGGCTTTGCGTTGCAAGGCATGCAGCTCCATGGGCAAGCGCAGGCGTTCCTTGTTGAGTGCTTGCAACTGGGTGGTGGTGTCCACCGCCTGGGTGCCGAGGGCAGTGGTCCACGGGATCAGCCGTTGCCATTCCTGCTCCGTTCGTTGCAGGCGTCGTTCCAGTTCGCTGGCCTTCGAGCGATAGGCGTGCTTCGCGACCTCGTGCATGCGCTCCAGCACTGTCGGCTCCCGTTCCTGCGGCACGCGAGGGCGAATTGCGGCGAGTGTGTCGGGGGCGGACAGGTTGTCCAATGTATTCAAGACAAACAACGCGTTGCTGTCAGGTGCCGAATTGCTGACCTTGTCCGTGAGCAAGTCGGTGTCAGCAATGACCACGACATGTATCTGCGCTGCTTTCTGCACACCGGGCGGCTGCCCCTTGAGGCCATCCGGAAAGACAGAATAGCTCGGCCCCTCGATACGTGCGGCGATCACATGACGCCGCTCTTGGCCCGACGCCTGTTCAATCAATGAGTCGACCGTGGTAGCGCGGGTGAAGCTATTGGCATCCAGCAGCACCGATTGCTCGGAGCTGTGCAGGAGAGGGGTGAAGGTCGTGCGACTTTTACTCATTCGTGAGAGAGCGCCACTGCTCGATACCGTCACCCTGTTGAGGTTCCAGGTGCTGATATCGTTTGTGTTCATCGCCTGCCGAGGCAGGTTCAATCGGACCTGAGTGGGCGCCCCTGGCGTTTCCCAAGGCGTATAGAGGTCGTCGGCCAGCAGCTTGTCCGCTGGCATCTGGATACCCCAGGCAGCCAGTAATTGGTCCACTAGAGTGTTGGCAGGGGCAGCGTTTGAGCGTTGCTCGCTCAAGGGGTCAATAAACATCATCAATCTGCCGCCCCTCAATACAAATTGTTCAATCCCATACAGCGTTCGCTCAGATAACGCCTGTGGGTGCACAACCATCAGCGTTTTTATACGCTCGGGGACGTGCGCGGCAGTCGACTCCAGGTTGACCAGATCAAATTCACGTCGTAGATCCTGCAACAGCCGACCTGCAGCTTCGTCCATCGCCAGCCCCGACAGCAGTGCAATGACCGGGCGCTCCGGGTGCTGCAACTTATAGAGCAGGTGGCTGATTTCATACTCGAGCAAGGGCTCCCGGTCGAGGCTGAAGGAACCGATACGGCGCACACTGTGACCGGCGCGGGTGCCGATAAGGCCGAGAAACCCAGCGTTGTGGTCGAGTCCGGATAGCCGGGCTTTATAGGCGTCCTCGGAAAAAGGTGCAGGTTCAATAAGGTGCAGGTTAATCATGCCATTGGCCGTTTTTTCGTACTCCTTGAGCAGTTCCTCTACACGCTTGCTGTAGCGTTGCACGGCGTAGTTTCTTTTCGGGTCGTTGTTCGAGTTGAAGTAATACAGGTCGACGGGGCTTTCCAGTGTGGCAACTAGATGTTGTGCTGAAGACGATAAAGTGTGAACTTTTTGTTGAGAAAGATCCCACTGGATATCAGGAAGTTTACCTATCCAAACCAGATTGAACGCCAGGAAAAGCAACAAGGTGACGGTGAGTGTCATGCCGGTGCGCAGAGTGGACCGCATTAAGGGTTTCCCTTCTCAGCTGTGTTTGTAGTTGAGTGTGACGGTCGCCGCAGCGAGAAAGGCGAGGATCATGCTAATGAAGTAAAGCGTGTCGCGAAGTGTAAGTTTTCCATCATCGATACTGCTGAATCGTAAAGCCGGGCTGAGTGTGGCCAGGCTGTCGATCAACCCTATCGGGGCTTGGTGCTCAAGCGCATCCAATACACTAGAGAGTCCACTGGCGGTCAGCAGCAAGCCCAGGGTCAGTACGAAAATGACAGTGCGCTGGCTTACAAATGTGCAAATAAAGCAACCAGCGGACAGGTAGCTGCCCGCGAGCAGCCAACTCGCCAAAAATTGTGAAGCGATAACGCTGTTGTCCGCTCTGCCCAAGTAGTTGGCAATAATGACGAGAGGAAACATCAGGAGCAGCGTTGTACCTGCGACGAGCCAGGCGGCGAGGAATTTCCCGATAACCCATTCAAATGTCGTGATGGGCATGGTTTTCATCACGCCGAAAAAACCTGCATTGGCTTCATCCGACCATAGTTGCGTGGCCAGGGCGGGAATCAACAATAAGTACAGCCAGGGATGGAACTGGAAAAAGACCTGCAAGTCGCCGCTGTTTTGTTCCGGCCACGAGCTTATGTACATGCCCAATGTGACTGACAGTATCAGGAAGATCGCAATGTTCAGGTAAATACTGGGTGTGCAGGCAAAGCTGGCAAGTTGACGCTTTAAAATGACAGGCAATAGTTTCAAAGAGACGCCTCCTGGCTCAGTTGGTGGACTACATCATTGAGGCGACCTGGTTCCAGATTCAGTGAGTTGATTTTCCAGCGACGACTGGCAATCAGCGTGTTGATATGGGGATAGATGGTGTGCCCCGGCATCGCGAGAACGGTCACCGTGCCGGGTGCATGCCGATGCTCCTCGATGCCTGCCACGCCTGGCAGTACGGCGAGGGCCAGCAGATCCAACGGGGTGTCCGCAGCAAGTGTGACGGCCTGGAAGTGACGGGAGTCGCGCTGTAGATCGGGCAGTGGGGTATCGGCCACCAGGCGACCGCCGGCTATGACCAGTGCGCGTGTACACAATTCGGACAATTCATCGCAGTGACGAGAGGCGATGATCACTGTCATTTCTTGCGTCAGTGATTGGATAAGCGCCCTGAATGTATGTTTCTGATCAGGTGCGAGCCCTTCGGTTGGTTCATCCAGCAGTAACAGGGCTGGACCATGCAGGATGGCTTGGGCAATAGCGACTTTGCGTTTCCAGGCAATGGAGAGCGCGTCGAGGGGGGCATTGAGCGCCGGAAACAGTTCCAGTCGTGCAACAACGTGTTCCAACCGTGCGCGCTTTTCGGCGCCGTGGAGGCCGCGAACGGCCGCGATGAAGCCAAGGAATGTGTTGACGGACATTGTTGGATGGCCGAGGTCTTTGGACAGTTGGTAGCCGACGAGTTTTTTCGCGTTAAGTGCATGGGTTTGAGTATTGAAGCCCTGGATATTTATATAACCGCTGGACGGCTGCGTCGAACCGGCTATTAGATTGAGCAGGGCTGTTTTGACCGTATGATCTTCTCCGAATAAACCCAGGCATTCTTGTGAATGGGCGCTAAATGAAAAGTCGCTAATTATAGTTGTGTTACCCGTGTGTTTTGTCAGATTGCTTATTTCGATCATTTTTTTACCGAATAAGTTTGGCATGACGTAGGGGGCGTGAAAAAAGGGTACGGGTAATGACTGTTTTTGGGAACGCCGATAACTATTAATAAGACAAGTCCTACGTGCGCGGCAGTCAAGCCACTGAAACAATGTGTCGTGTTTTAAAAGCGTCCAATTTTTGAATGTTTATTTGTTGTTTATATAAACTTTCTGCCCCGCATAATGAGGCCTGAATGCCATGATGCTGCTACGTACCCTTGTGCTTGAACGCGACGGTCAAGATGCTCCAGTTAACGGTGCACTGCTCTGTGGGTTTGCTGTAGGTCAGACGGCCTCCAACTTTCTTGTTTACAGTTTGGATGAGGAGGTAGAGCCGGGAAGTTCCAGGGTCTATATCGCGGGCTTGCGTAAGAAACTTGACCGGTATTTCCTGGGCGGGGTCGAGTCCAAGGAAGACTTGCAGGTGGCCTTACATGTGTTTAAGCAAATACTGACATTGGCCGCTTCGGGGGTTAAGGCGGGCGGCGTTACTGAGACCCAGGTGCCCTATCATTTTGTCGATTTGAAAGGTTGCAAGCTGCCGCCCGCCAGGCCCGAGGATCATCACTCGGTGATTATCAAGAAAGCGCTTGTGATGAAAGTGATCACCCTGGGCATGTCGGCCTCGACACTGCCGGCTATCGAAAGTGCTTCATTGATTGTGCCGTCCATTCGTTTTTCGTCACAAATGAGCTCCCCGGTCAAAGGGGCAGGCCCCTCAGACCCACCCCGGCCGACGCATGAACACCTGGTTGAGGAGCCCCTGCCAGCTTCCGTCGAAACGCCCGTGATCATTGCGCCGCAGCCACCTGCAATCCCACCTCCACCCGTCGCGCCGGCGCAACCGCAACCCCCTGCGTCAGGTGAACACAGTACGTTGTTCGAGGTGGACAGTACGTTGACCAACCTTGCCCGTGTCGCCCAGGAGCTGACCCAGCAAAAACTCGCGGCAATCGAGCAGGAGGCCGCACTTGAGCAGTGGCAGGCGCGGTTGCAGCAGGGGCAAACCCAGTTGGATGAGAAGGTTCGAGAACTGGAACAACGCACCGCTCAACTGCATGATCAGTCGCTTGCGGTCAGCCAGAGGACCGAAGCCCTGAAGGTGATGACGTCGCAGGTGGCGGGCCTGCGGCAAAGCCTGAGAGGCATGCTGCTTGAGCTGGATCGGGCGTTGGATAGCTAGACTGGCCTGGCTACTTTCCCGGGTTCATTTATCATCAACGCCAGCCAGCCAACGCCCGGGCTTGAAACCCAGGCGTATCGGCACCTATGGACATTGCCTGGGGATGCAAGCGTTTGAGTACCAAGCTGATTACCAAAGAAGGCCATGAAGCGCTGAAGAAGGAGCTGGATTACCTCTGGCGTGAGAAGCGCCCGGACACCACGCGCAAAGTGACCTGGGCGGCCTCGCTGGGGGACCGCAGCGAAAACGCCGATTACCAGTACAACAAGAAGTTGCTGCGCGAGATCGACCGTCGCGTGCGCTACCTGCGCAAGCGCCTGGAAGACATGCGTGTGGTGGAGTACATGCCCGAGCAGGAGGGCAAGGTGTTTTTTGGCGCCTGGGTGGACATCGAAAATGAACAGGGCGAGACCAAGCGTTTTCGTATCGTCGGCTATGACGAGATCTATGAACGGATGGACTACATCTCCATCGACTCACCCATGGCCCGTGCGCTGCTGCGCAAGGAAGTAGACGACGAGGCCCTCGTGCAGACCCCGAGTGGTGAAGTGTGCTGGTGGATCACCGGGATCGAGTATGTGAAGTGAGCGGGGCTCCGAAAACACTAGAGATCACATGTGGGAGCTGTCGAGCTTCAGCGACGCTGCGATGCAGGCGCTGCGGTCTGGCAAAGACCGCGCGGTGATCCCTTCGCCGCGTTGCTAAAGCTCTCCCACACGGCGCTTCAACCTTCGCGCAATACAGTCAGCGGGCTGGCGTTCAGTGCACGACGGGTGCCAAACACACCGGCACCGCCGATCAGCACGGCGCCAATCACCGGCAGCAACAGCAACCATGGGTGAGGCTGCCAGGCCAGGTCAAATGCATAGCGGTACAGCACAAAGGTCACCAGTTCGGTCCCCAGTGCCGCCAACAGGCCACTGACGGCACCCAGCAAGCCGAACTCGATACGCCTGGCCTTGACCAGCAGCTTGCGTTCGGCACCCAGTGCGCGCAACAGCGCGCCTTGGCGGATACGTTCGTCGAGCGTGGCCTGCAGGCCCGAGAACAACACCGCCATCCCCGCTGCCAGGACAAACAGCAGTACGTACTCCACCGCCAGGGTCACTTGGGCGAGGATGCTGCGCAACTGCTCCAGCAGTGCCTCGACCTGCAGGATGGTTACCGCCGGGAACGCCCGGGACAGGTCGACGATTTGCTGGTCATGCCCGGGTGCCAGGTAGAAGCTGGTCAGGTAGGTGGCCGGCAGGTCCTTCAAGGTGCCTGGCTGGAAAATCATGAAGAAGTTGGGCTGGAAGTTATCCCAGTTGATGGTCCGCAGGCTGGTCACCCGCGCTTCACGATTTTCGCCGCCCACCGTGAACACCAAGTGGTCATTGAGCTTGAGCTTGAGGCTTTCCGCTACCTTGGCTTCTACGGAGACCCCAGGGATTTCATCGGTGGGTTGCTGTGACCACCATGAGCCCGCCGTCAGGGCATTACCCGGTGGCAGGTCGGCAGCCCAGGTCAGGCTCAGGTCGCGTTGTACCGCGCGATCGCCGCTTGAATCCTTGCTGACGATTTCCTGTACTGGCTCGCCGTTGATACTGATCAGGCGACCCGGCACCACCGGGTACAGCGGCGCGGATTGCGCTTGCAGTTCCAGCAGGCGGTCGCCAAAGGCATCCTTGTCGGCCGGCAGGATATTCAAGGCGAAATAGTTGGGCGCGTCCTTGGGCAACTGGTTTTGCCAGGTGTCGAGCAACTCGCCACGCAGCAGGGCGATCAAGCCCATGGACAGCAGGATCAAGCCAAACGCCAGGGATTGTCCGGCCGCCGCTAACGGGTGGCGCAGCAATTGGCCCAGGCCCAGGCGCCACGGCAGGGAGGCGCGTGCCAGCAGGCGGCGCAGGCTTTGCAACAGCAGCAGGAGCAGGCCGCCGAGGACCAGTGCAGCCACCACGCCACCGCCCAGCAGGGCGAAGGTCAGCACCAGGTCGAGGCTCAGGCGCCACATGATCAGGCCCAATGCAAACAGTGCCGCGCCGTAGACCATCCAGGTACTGGAGGGAATCGGCAGCAGGTCGCGACGCAATACCCTTAGCGGGGGGACACGACCCAGGGCGGCCAAGGGCGGCAGGGCGAAACCGGCGAGGGCGACCAGGCCGGTGCCGATTCCCGCAATTGCCGGTAACAGCCCGCCGGGTGGAACGTCCGCAGGCAGCAGGTCATGGAGAAAGTAAAACAGGCCAAACTGCGCCAGCCAGCCGAGCAGGGCGCCGGTCAGGCTCGCCAGCAGCCCCAGTACGCTCAGTTGCAAACTGAACAGCAACATGGCTTCGCGCCGTGACAATCCCAGGCAGCGCAGCAAGGCACTGGCGTCAAAACGCCGGGTGGCGAAGCGATTGGCCGACAGCGCCACGGCCACACCGGCCAGCAGCACTGCGACCAGGCTGGCCATGTTCAGGTAGCGCTCGGCTTTGCCCAGCGCGCCGCCGATCTGTTGGTTGCCGTCCCGTGAGTCCTGCAGCCGCTGGTTGGCGGCGAGTCCTGGCTTAATCAGGTCACGATAGGTTTGCAGCGCCGTGCTGCCCTGTGGCCCGCGCCACAGTTCGCGGTAGCTGACACGGCTGCCGGGCTGTACGACACCGGTAGCGTCCAGGTCCGACAGGTTGATCATCACCCTGGGCGTAAGGCTGTAGAAGTTGCCGGCGCGGTCCGGCTCATAGGTGAGCACGCGGGCCAGGCGCAGGGTTTTCCTACCCACATCAATGCTGTCGCCGACCTTGAGGTCCAGTGCTGTCAGCAGCCGGGCTTCAACCCAGGCTTCCCCGGGTTTGGGCTCGCCGCCAGGGGTCTCCTCACCGAAGGGCGCAGCAGCGCTTTTCAGTTCGCCGCGCAGCGGGTACTGCTCGTTGACCGCCTTGATGCTGGAGAGCTGGATGCCGTTATCAGTGGCTATAACGCTGGAGAACTCCACCACGCGAGCGTGATCGAGGCCCAGTTCGGTGCCGGACTGGATTTGCTCGGGGCGGGCCGGCGAGCTGCCTTCCAGCACCAGGTCGGCGCCCAAAAACTCGGTGGCGCGCAACAACATGGCGCCATTGAGGCGAGCGCCGAAGTAGCCGATGGCGGTACTGGCGGCCACGGCCACCAACAGGGCGAAGAACAACACACGCAATTCGCCAGCGCGGGCATCGCGCAGCAATTGGCGCATGGCAAGGCTGAACAGGCGCAACAGCGGCAAACGTGCCATCAAGGCTCCAGGGGCGCGACCATCAGGCCGGCTTCAAGGCGGATCAGGCGTCGGCAACGGTGGGCCAGGCGCTCGTCGTGGGTGACCAGCACCAGGGTCGTGCCGCTCTCTTTATTGAGCTCGAACAGCAGGTCGCTGATGCGCTCGCCGGTGTGGCTGTCGAGGTTGCCGGTAGGTTCGTCGGCAAACAGCACGTCCGGCTCGGCGGCAAAGGCGCGGGCAATCGCCACGCGTTGTTGCTCGCCACCGGAGAGTTGGCGGGGTGAGTGGGTCAGGCGTTGGCCCAGGCCGACACGTTCGAGCAGGTGCCGGGCGCGCTCGCGGGCGTCTTTGCGGCCGTCCAGCTCCAAGGGCAGCATGACGTTCTCCAGCGCGTTGAGGCTGTCGAGCAGTTGGAAGGACTGGAACACGAACCCTACGTGCTCGGCACGGATGCGCGCGCGCTGGTCTTCGTCCAGGGTGCTCAAGGCTTGGCCGGCGAGGGTGACTTCGCCGCTGCTGGGCAGGTCGAGGCCAGCCAGCAGGCCGAGGAGGGTGGATTTGCCGGAACCGGAGCTGCCGACGATAGCCAGGCTATCGCCCTTGTTCAGTTCCAGGCTCAGTTCGTGCAGGATAGTCAGTTCACCTTCCGCGCTGGGAACCACTTTGCTAAGGTTCCGCGCGGTGAGAATGCTTGCGCCCATGGAGAATCCGATGCGAATGTGGTTTTTGAGTGCTGGCCTGGCCTTGATGTGCATGGCCCAGAACGCAGCGGCGGGTACAGTCCTGATCGTTGGCGATAGTATCAGTGCCGGTTTCGGCCTGGATACCCGCAAGGGGTGGGTTGCCCTGCTGGAGCAACGGCTCAAGCAGGAAGGTTTCGACGATAAAGTGATCAACGCCTCCATCAGCGGGGATACCAGTGCCGGGGGCTTGGCGCGGCTGCCGGCGGCGCTTGCAGAGCATAAGCCGGACGTGGTGGTGATCGAGTTGGGCGGCAATGATGGATTGCGTGGGCAACCCCCGGCGCAATTGAAACAAAATCTTGCGTCGATGATTGACCAGTCCAAGGCCGGTGGTGCCAAGGTGTTGTTGTTGGGGATGCAATTACCGCCCAATTATGGCCCGCGCTACACCACGGCATTTGCCGAAGTCTATGGTGTGTTGGCCAAGGAAAAAAACGTCCCGCTGGTACCGTTTTTCCTCGATGGCGTGGGCGGTCATCCGGAGCTGATGCAGGCGGATCAACTGCACCCGGCGGTCGGCGCCCAGGGCAAGTTGCTGGAAAATGTCTGGCCGACGCTAAAACCGCTGCTTTGACGCTTTTCTACCGGCAGTCTTTCGGCTAAGGTGGCGCCCCCCCGATTTGGAGCCCCTGATGTCGCGTCCCGCCTGGTCCCTGTTTAATTACCAACTGATCGAGCCGGATGAGCAGCTGGATCTGTTCGCCTGCCAGGAAGTGCGGGTGCATCTGGTGACGCGTCAACTGGAACTGGGCGGTACCATCGATCGCACGCTGTGCGGCACGCTATTGCCGGCGCAACCGCGTTGGTCGCGGGTTGATCGCTCGATCTTCCAGGACCAGCGACTGTGCCCCTTGTGTCGTGCGATCCTGGAATCCCAGAAGCGCGGTACGCCGCCGATCTGGCCGGAGCTGCGTTTCGAGCTGTAAGGGGCAGCTAGAAGCGCGCTTCACGTATACAATCGATCTTTACCTCCCCGTCGTTCTGCGAAGGATTTTCCGGATGTTGTCGCGCCTTTCCGTCGTCACCTGCTGCCTGTCTCTCGCTGCACTCTGTGCGGCTGGTTCTGCGTCAGCTTTGCAGTTGCCCTTGCCACCGCCGGGTGAAGACATCGTCGGTCAGGTCCAGGTGATCAAGGCCAAGTACGAAGACACTTTTGCCGACCTGGGCACCACCTATGACCTGGGCTATTCTGAGATGGTCGCGGCCAACCCGGGTGTGGATGCCTGGTTGCCGGGGGCGGGCACCGAGATCGTGCTGCCGACGCGGTTCATCCTGCCGCCGGGCCCGCGCGAAGGTATTGTGATCAACCTGGCGGAGTACCGGCTCTACTACTTCCCCAAGGGCCAGAACGTGGTCTACACCTTCCCGCTGGGCATTGGCCGTGAAGGCTGGGGTTCGCCTATCGCCCATACCAGCATCATTGCCAAAACGCCGAACCCGACCTGGACGCCGCCCGCCTCGATCAAGGCCGAGCACGCTGCCAACGGTGACCCGCTGCCCAACGTGGTGCCGGCCGGCCCGGACAACCCCTTGGGCCCGTTCAAGTTCACCCTGGGCACGCCGGGTTACCTGATCCACGGCTCCAACGCGAAGTTCGGCATCGGCACCCGTACCAGCCACGGCTGCTTCCGTATGTTCAACAACAACGTGCTGGAGATGGCCGGCATGGTGCCGGTGGGCACGTCGGTGCGCATCATCAACGATGCCTACAAGTTCGGCGCCAGCGGCGGCAAGGTCTACCTTGAAGCACATACCCCATTGAACGACGACGGTACGCCGTCGGTGGTGGACAAGCACACGGCGGTGATCAACGCCTTGCTCAAGCGTGAGGACCTGTCCAATCAGTTGCGCGTGAACTGGGACCAGGTGCGGGATGTGGTGGCGGCAGAAGATGGTTTGCCGACGGAAATCGGCGTGCCGGGCCCGGCACCGATCGCCTCCAGCGCGCCGATCGACCTGCAGCAATAAGGCGTTCGTTCAAAAGCCCGTCAAGGCCTTGCGCCTCGGCGGGCTTTTTATTGCGCGTTATTCAGGTATAAATCCCAGGCAATAAAAAAGCCGACCCATAAATGGATCGGCTTGATAACAACCCCGAAGGATTATTACTTGCGGCTAGCTTTTTCAAGCATACGCAGTGCGCGCTCGTTAGCTTCGTCAGCAGTCTGTTGTGCTTTTTGAGCAGCAGCCAGAGCTTCATCAGCTTTACGGTAGGCTTCGTCTGCACGAGCCTGGGAGCGAGCTGCTGCGTCTTCAGTTGCAGTCAGACGAGCTTCGGTTTCTTTGGAGACGCTGCTGCAACCGGTAGCCAGAACTGCGGCCAGAGCCAGAGCAGAGAATTTCAGAACGTTGTTCATCGTGTTCCCCTTCAAGGACTTTCTATTAGATGGCTAGTTCGCCCAGAGTGAGCTAATAGCCGGCGTACATACTACCCATTACTTGTAGTAAGTAAACTGACGTAGCGCAAGAAGCAAAAAAAATTCTCGTGCCGAATCTATTTTGGCTAACCTTTTGAAGGTTTGTATAAAAAGCGTCCAATTTTTTTCAATCAGGCGACAATTGGATCCAGGCTGGAAGGGCCGTCCCGCATGCGTTAAGCCCTGTAAACAGATGAAAATTTATATATACAGCTGACACTTTCGTTCAGCACGGCTTTGTGTTGCCCGGCATCTTTTGCGCATGTAGAGGTGACTTTAAGAGCGTCTGTTCGTCTCAAGGTTCAACTGCCGGCAATGTACAGGCTTTCGATCATCGGTTGATCGAGGCTTTTTCTATATCCACCAGCGGCAGGGGATGACAGGTGCGCCTTGAGCAATCGCAGGATTGGTGCCTACTATTCCCTACGTGCTGGTTGTGAGCGCTCAGGGTTTTCTCGTTGTCGGAACCGGCACGGGGTGGCGTAGATGTTCCTTCGCCGGAAAAACATCGGTAAGGTAGGGGTCAGAAACCAAGACCCGCGAGGAGTAGTGATGAGCGAGGCGTTGTCCATCCACCATGACCAGGCTGGTCATCAGTTCGAGACCAATGTGGACGGTCATCGTGCCTATCTGACCTATATGGACCTCGGCAAACAGACCCTGGATATCTATCGGACCTTTGTGCCCAACGCACTGCGGGGCCGTGGTATTGCGGCGGCATTGACCGAGGAAGCCTTGAAGTTCGCCGAACAGGCAGGCTATACGGTGATCCCGTCCTGCTCCTACGTTGAACGCTACATGGAGCGCCACCAGCGCCATGCCGCGAAGCTCTAAGGCATAAATAGCACCATAAAAAACGCCGGGCTCAGCCCGGCGTTTTTGTGTGCGCAGTGTTGTGTCAGGTGCGTTTGCGTTTCGGCAATACGTCCTTGAGCTTGGCGTGCATGCTGCGCAGGGTGTTTTCAGTGGCGGCCCAATCGATGCAGGCATCAGTGATCGACACGCCGTATTGCAAGTCGGCCAGGTCTTTTGGAATCGCCTGGCAACCCCAGTTCAGGTGGCTCTCGACCATCAGGCCGATGATCGACTGGTTGCCTTCGAGGATCTGGTTGGCGACGTTTTCCATCACCAGCGGTTGCAGGGCCGGGTCCTTGTTGGAGTTGGCGTGGCTGCAGTCGACCATGATGTTCGGCTTGATCTTGGCCTTGTTCAGCGCCTGTTCGCACAGCGCAACGCTGACCGAATCATAGTTGGGCTTGCCGTTGCCGCCGCGCAGCACCACGTGGCCGTAGGCGTTGCCCTTGGTGGTGACGATGGACACGCCACCTTCCTGGTTGATACCCAGGAAACGGTGCGGGCTGGAGACCGATTGCAGCGCGTTGATCGCCACGGTCAGGCCACCGTCGGTGCCGTTCTTGAAGCCCACGGCCGAGGAAAGGCCGGACGCCATTTCTCGGTGAGTCTGGGATTCAGTGGTGCGTGCGCCGATGGCCGACCAACTGATCAGATCCTGCAGGTACTGCGGGGAGATCGGGTCCAGGGCTTCAGTGGCGGTGGGCAGGCCCATTTCAGCCAGGTCCAGCAGCAATTGACGACCGATGTGCAGGCCATCCTGGATCTTGAACGAGTCGTCCAGGTACGGATCGTTGATCAAGCCTTTCCAGCCGACGGTGGTACGCGGTTTTTCGAAATAGACGCGCATCACCAGATACAGGGTGTCGGATACTTCCGCCGCCAGTACTTTGAGGCGCTCGGCGTACTCGTGGGCAGCCTTGAGGTCATGGATCGAGCAGGGCCCGATGACGACAAACAGGCGGTGGTCGGTGCCGTCGAGAATGTCACGGATGACTTCGCGGCCCTTGGTGACGGTCTGCAGGGCAGCGTCGCTCAAAGGGATTTCGCGCTTGAGCTGATCAGGTGTGATCAGGGTCTCGTTGGATTCGACGTTTAGGTCATTGATCGGTAAATCAGCCATCGTGTTACTCGTCAGGGTCACGGGTGCCGGCCGCCAGCCATCCCCGTGCGGCGGAGCACAGCATGATTTGGATGCAGGGGGAAGGAACCTTAGCGCGTAACACGGGCCCGCGACAATGGGCAAAGCCCGCTTTAATCCAGCGCTGGCGCCACAAACGCCTCATGAGAGAACTCGCAGGCATGGCGCGATACCCACTCGCGGGCCAATGCTTCGAATTGCTGGGCGGTGGGTTCTGCGTCTTCGTGCTGGCGGCAATAGCGCTCTATCCGGCATGCTTGCTCACCCATTCGCGCACCGAACAGTGCATGTTCATCGGTAAACGAGACACCGACGCGGTAGCCGTTTTCCACCTTGCGGCACCACGCCACATAGCCCGGATAACGCGCGCTGGCGCCCAGGGAAGGGATGTGCAGATCAACCGCCGTGCCCTCGCGCCAGGCGCGTGGCCAATCGCAGGCAACACCGCCCAGGCCGATAGTGTGCAGGCGTTGGCGGGGGATGGCAGGAGAGGGGCGTTGGATTAACTCGACAGCGACATCATCAGGGTGAGGTAAAAAACGACCCATGTACACGGACTCCGAGCACCGTCCAGTTGACGGCGGCAGCAGCAGTATAGTGAAGGAACTGGAATTGACCGACCTGGATATTGACCAGCAATTGCTGGGATTGCCAGGTATTTCGCTTGTCGTGTTCACAAGCGTAGGGTGTTCCAGTTGCCGTTGGGCGCGCCAGCAATTACCAGGCTGGCCGTTGCCGCTGGACCGGGTGTGCTGGGTGGATGCCGGGCACAACGGCGGCGCGGTCGAACGCTACCAGATCTTTCATTTGCCGGCGTTGTTCGTGGTGTGCGAGGGTCAATTCCTCGGACAATTACAGACGCGTCTTACACCTTCTGACCTTGCTGACTCTATAAAACATGCGCTTACCCGCACTCCAGAGGATCTGCCATGACCGCACAATCACCCCGCATTGGCATCATCGGCACCGGCGCCATCGGTGGTTTCTACGGTTTGATGCTGGCACGCGCCGGTTTTGATGTGCACTTCCTGTTGCGCAGTGAGTACGCAGCGGTCAGCGAGCACGGCCTGCACCTCAACAGCACCGTGCATGGCCCCTTGCACCTGCACCCGGTGCAGGCCTACGCCCGGGCTGCCGATATGCCGCCGTGCGACTGGCTTCTGGTGGGCACCAAGTCCACCGGCAACGTCGACCTGGCCCCGACCATCGCCCAGGTTGCGGCGCCGGATGCCAAGGTGGTGTTGCTGCAAAATGGCCTCGATGTGGAAGACAGCCTGCGCGAGCACCTGCCCGCATCACTGCATTTGCTCGGCGGCCTGTGTTACATCGGCGTGCATCGTTCTGCCCCCGGCGTTATCGAGCATCAGGCGTTGGGCCGGGTCAACCTGGGTTATCACAGTGGCACGGCGGCCAATGATGAAACCCGCCAAAAGGCGATCGTCGAAGCCGGCGCCGCGTTGTTTCACAAGGCGGGCATTGAGTCCCAGGCCATGGCGAATGTGCATCAGGCCCGTTGGCATAAGTTGGTGTGGAACGTGCCCTACAACGGCCTCTCGGTATTATTGGGCGCGGGCACCACGGCGATGATGGCGGATGAATCCAGCCGCGAGCTGATTCAGGCGTTGATGGCCGAAGTGGTACAAGGCGCCCACGCCTGCGGCCATGAAATCCCCAAGAGTTACGCTGAGCAGATGTTCGCCATGACCGAAACGATGGTCGACTACCTGCCGAGCATGTACCACGACCACGTGCACAAACGCCCGCTTGAACTGGCGGCGATCTATGCCCGGCCACTCGCCGCGGCAAAAGCTGCCGGTTGCGAACTGCCGCGGATGCAGGCGCTGTACCAGGCCTTGAGTTTTATTGATCGGCATAACCGCTGAGCCGGGGGACACACCATGGCAAAGGGATTGGGCGACAAACTGGTGCTGGCGATCTCGTCGCGCGCCCTGTTCGACCTGAGCGACAGCCACAAGGTCTACCTCGCCCAAGGCGTCGAGGCCTACCGCAAATACCAGATCGAACACGAAGAAGAAATCCTCGAGACCGGCGATGCCTTCCCGCTGGTCAAGAAACTGCTGAGTCTTAACGCCAGCCTGGGCCGTGCCCGGGTCGAAGTGGTGCTGGTGTCGCGCAACAGTGCCGATACCGGCCTGCGGGTGTTCAACTCGATCCAGCATTACGGCCTGGACATTTCCCGCGCCGCTTTCGTGGGCGGGCGTAGTCCTTATCCTTATTTGGCGGCGTTTGGCTGCCATCTGTTTCTGTCGACCCATGCTGAAGATGTGCGCAGTGCCTTGGACGCCGGTTTCGCGGCGGCGACGATTTTATCCGGCGGTCCAAACCGGGCCTCCAGCGAAGAGCTGCGCATCGCCTTCGACGGTGACGCCGTGTTGTTTTCCGATGAGTCGGAGCGTGTGTACCAGGCTGGGGGGGTGGAAGCGTTCCAGGCCAACGAGCGGGAGTCGGCGCGCCAGCCTTTGCACGGCGGTCCTTTCAAGGGTTTTTTGGCGGCGCTCAACCTGCTGCAGCGCGAGTTTCCCGATGAGTCCTGCCCGATCCGTACGGCCTTGGTCACCGCGCGCTCGGCGCCGTCGCACGAGCGAGTGATTCGCACCTTGCGTGAGTGGGATATCCGCCTGGACGAGTCGTTGTTCCTCGGCGGCCTGGAAAAATCCGCGTTTCTGGAGGCGTTTGCTGCCGATGTGTTTTTCGATGACCAGGCCGGGCATTGCGAGAAAGCCAGGGAGTTTGTAGCGACCGGGCATGTGCCCCATGGCATCAGTAATGAGGTGAAGATCTAAGCTAATCGTATTCGCCCGGGCACTGCTAAGCTCATTTCATCTCCGCCATCCTGGCAGTTCCGGGGGGGTTCTATGATTCGTTCGATGCTGTACGCCACGGACCTCGGTCTGTACGCGCCTTATGTGATGCAGCACGCGCTGGCGCTGGCCCGAACGTTCAAGGCAGATTTGTATGTGATTCACGTGGTCGAGCCCATCGGGTTGTTCGCCGAATCGGTGTTACAGAGCTACCTTGATGAGAAGGCCCTGAGTGAATGGCAGAGTCAGGGGCTGACCACGGTGATGGCGACGATTGAGCAGCGGGTACTGGACAGTTTTCGCGAGGAGTTGGGGGAAGGGGAGCAAGACCTGAAGTTGATCCGCTCGGTACGGGTGATCCAGGGGGACCCGTGCGAGGTGATACTCGACCAGTTGCGCAAACTGTCCGTGGACTTGTTGATTGTAGGCAGTCATAGCCACGCGATCGCGGCGGCCACCCCGTTGGGGCGGACCGCTGCACGGGTGCTGCAGTTGTCTACGGTGCCGGTGTACCTGGTGCCTTCGTTACAACGTCGACGCAGTGATGATGCGTGATGGGTAAAAACGATAAAAAGTTCTAGATTTATCCATCAAACCTTTAATATAGTTATATACCGTCGCTGATACCCGTGGCGTCTATCTGCTTTGAGGGACACATATGAAGCTTCAACAACTGCGCTACATCTGGGAAGTGGCGCACCACGACCTCAACGTTTCCGCTACCGCTCAAAGCCTGTACACCTCGCAACCTGGTATCAGCAAGCAGATCCGCCTGCTCGAAGATGAGTTGGGCGTCGAAGTGTTCGCCCGCAGCGGCAAGCACCTCACCCGTGTCACCCCGGCCGGTGAACGCATCATCACCACCGCTGGCGAGATCCTGCGCAAAGTCGAAAGCATCAAGCAGATCGCCCAGGAATTCTCCAACGAAAAGAAGGGTACCCTGTCCATCGCCACCACCCACACCCAGGCTCGTTATGCGTTGCCGCCGGTGATCCGTGATTTCATCAAGCAATACCCGGACGTGGCCCTGCACATGCACCAGGGTTCGCCGATGCAGATCGCCGAGATGGCCGCTGACGGCACCGTCGATTTCGCCATCGCCACCGAAGCCCTGGAGCTGTTCGGGGACCTGGTGATGATGCCGTGCTATCGCTGGAACCGCTGCGTGGTCGTGCCGCAAGGTCACCCGTTGGCCAAGCTGCCGAAACTGACCCTGGAAGCCCTGGCTGAATACCCGATCGTGACCTACGTATTCGGTTTTACCGGCCGTTCCAAGCTCGACGAAGCCTTCAGCCATCGTGGCCTAACGCCGAAAGTGGTGTTCACTGCGGCCGACGCCGACGTGATCAAGACTTACGTGCGCCTGGGCCTGGGCGTCGGTATCGTCGCCAAGATGGCGGTCGACACGGCCCTCGACAAAGACTTGGTAGTGCTTGATGCGAGCGAGCTGTTCGAGTCGAGTGTGACCAAGATAGGTTTCCGTCGCGGCACTTTCCTGCGTGGTTTCATGTGCGATTTCATCGAGAAGTTTGCGCCCCACCTGACCCGTGAAGTCATGGCCAAGGCGATCCAGTGCCACAACAAGCAGGAACTGGAAGAGCTGTTCGACGGCGTTGAACTGCCCGTTCACTGAGTGGTTTATTTGGCCTCGGTAACCGTAAACAGTTGCCGAGCGCCTGCCACCAGAATCTCCACCTCATCACCTTCAAACTTGCCCAGCAGGCTGTTGCCCAGCGGCGAGCGCGGGGTGATGACGGTCACCGGTTGCCCGACCACGTCCACTTTCAAACCCGCCGCGTCCGGCGCCAGGAACAGCCACTGCTGGCGACCGTTCTCATCATCCAGGCCCAGTAGCGCGCCGATTTCTATGCCCCGCTGATCATCGTAGGCACGCAGTGCCATGTTCTGGCACAGCGCCAGCGACTGCTTGATTTCCTCGACACGCTTGGCTTGCCCGGCTGCCAGGTAGGAAGCCTCCAGCCCCAGAGTGTCGTATTTGTTTTCGGCGATGTTTTCTTCGTGGGTCGCAGTTTCGTAGGCGGTCTGCGCGGCCCGTTGGGCAATGTCGAGGTCGACGCTGAGCTTTTCCAGGACCAACTGGTGGACGGCGTGTTTATTCATAGTGATCAATCGCAGAATTGCAGGACATTGGCCCGAGTCTTTTCGTTGGGAGCGTTCTGGTCTTGTTGCAGCCAGAACTGGCATTTGGGGTTGGACAGGTTGCGTGCATTGTTGCGGGCCTGATCCAGGGCTTGCTGCTGTTCCTGCTTCTGCAGGTTCTGCTGGTATTGCTCGAACAGGCGGTTCGGCGGTTCAGGTTCCACAACCGCAGGCTTGCCCAATTGCTGGACCGCCTGGGCCACCGGCGCCAAGCTCTGCGGGAACAGATAGCGCGAAGCCAGCCAAGTGGTCAGCACGATGGCGATAAACCCCAGCCACACGCCAAACGCGATAGAGACACTGAGCTTGAGCAGCGAGAACGAACGATCAGACATGGCGGCCTCCTGGCAGGCATTTGCGGCGTGGCGGCGATTGTCGCACAGCCGCTGTGCAGAATAATCGCGATCAAGCCTTCTGCATCGGTGCATTTATGCGGACAATCGAGCCTTTGATCGTTGGAGCCCGGAATGAAAGCCCGCTGGGATATTTTTTGCAGCGTCGTCGACAACTACGGCGACATCGGCGTGACCTGGCGCCTGGCCCGGCAATTGGTGGCGGAGCACGCTTGCGCTGTGCGTTTGTGGGTCGATGACCTGCGTGCCTTCGAACGCATGTGCCCGGAAATTGATGTGCAGCAAGACCTGCAATGGCAGGAAGGCGTCGAAGTGTGCCATTGGCCGGCCGAGTGGGTGGGGGCGCCTGCGGCGGACGTAGTGATCGCCGCCTTCGCCTGTCAGTTACCGCCCGACTATATGGAAGCCATGGCCGAACGCGAGCGTACGCCGTTATGGATGAACCTGGATTACCTCAGCGCGGAAGACTGGGTAGTGGGGTGTCACCGGTTGCCTTCGGTGAAATTCAAAGGCGTGCAGAAGTACTTCTTCTTTCCCGGGTTTCGTCCCGGCACCGGAGGCTTGCTGCGCGAGGCGGGTCTGCTGGAGCAGCGTCGGGCCTTTCAGCAGGATGCCAGCGCGCAGCGAGATTTCCTGCAAGCCTTGGGCATATTTCCCGCAGCCGATGCGCGGCTGATCTCACTGTTTGCCTACGAAAATGCCGGGCTGGCCAGTTGGCTGGACGTGTTATCGACGGATGGGCGTGCCACTCATCTGTTGGTTCCGGAGGGCCGTATTCTGGGTGATGTGCAGCGCTGGCTGGGCCTGGACCGGCTGGCAGCGGGGGACATCCAGCAACGCGGAGCGCTGACGGTGCAGGTCATCGCGTTCGTACGCCAAGAGCAATATGACCACCTGCTGTGGTGCTGCGACTTCAATGCCGTACGCGGCGAAGACTCGTTCGTGCGCGCCCAATGGGCCGGCCGGCCGTTGCTGTGGCACATCTATCGCCAGGACGAAGACATCCATCTCGACAAGCTCGATGCCTTCCTGGAGCTGTACACGGCCGGCTTATCAGCGGCGGCAAAGGCTGCCTTTATCGGGCTCTGGCAAGCCTGGAACACGGAGGGCGATATGGCACAACCGTGGAAAATGCTGCTGGAACACGGGTCGGAGGTGAGCCAGCACGCCGAAACATGGTGTCTGGAACAGGGCTTGCAGGCCGATCTTGCGACGGCGCTGGTGAAGTTTTATGAAAGTTGGATATGATACGCCACCTTGAATTTTGTAAATCCCATCCAAATTTCGGATATATGCAATGAAAACTGGTAAAGAACTGAAACCCGGTACAGTGATCCGTCTCGAAAACGACCCTTGGCTGGTTCAGAAAGCTGAGTTCACCAAGTCTGGTCGTAACAGCGCAATCATGAAGACCAAGCTGAAGAACCTGCTGACCGGTTACAAGACCGAGATCGTCTACAGCGCCGATGACAAACTGGACGACGTGATCCTCGACCGCAAAGAAGCGACCCTGTCCTTCATCAGCGGCGACACCTACACGTTCATGGACACCACCGACTACACCATGTACGAGCTGAACGCTGAAGATATCGAAGCCGTTCTGCCGTTCATCGAGGAAGGCATGGAAGACGTTTGCGAAGCTATTTTCTTCGAAGAGCGCCTGGTTTCCGTAGAGCTGCCGACCACCATCGTGCGTAAAGTGGCCTACACCGAAGGTTCCGCTCGCGGCGACACTTCCGGCAAGGTGATGAAGCCTGCCAAGCTGAGCAACGGTACCGAACTGCAAGTGGCCGATTTCATCGAAATCGACGACATGATCGAAATCGATACCCGCGAAGGCGGTTCGTACAAAGGTCGCGCCAAGAAGTAATTCTGGCCCAGCCGATACGAAAAAAAGCCCGACCTTGTGTCGGGCTTTTTCGTGGGCGTCGTACTGACTTACTTCAGGTGTTGCTTCAGTTCGTCCGACGCTTGCAGCAGGGCTGAGCGCACCGCTGGTACCTGGCTGACCACATTGAGCAAACCGTAGTCGTGGATCATGCCGTTGTAGCGCACGGCAGTTACCGGCACACCGGCTGCATCCAGTTTGCGGGCATAGGCCTCGCCTTCATCACGCAGCACATCGGCGCCGGCCGTCTGGATCAGCGCGGGCGGCAAGCCTTTGAGCTGAGCAGGGGTGGCCCGCAGCGGCGAGGCGTAGACCTCGGCGCGCTGGTTGGCGTCGGTGGTGTAGTTGTCCCAGAACCACTTCATCATATTGCGGGTGAGGAAGTGCCCTTCGGCATACTGGTCGTAGGACCCCGTGTCGAAGCTGGCGTCGGTCACCGGCCACAGCAGCAGCTGGAATTTGATGGCTGGCGTGCCCTTGTCCTTGGCCATCAGGCTGACCACGGCCGCCATATTGCCGCCGACACTGTTGCCCGCTACCGCCAGGCGCTTGCCATCGACATTGATCTCTTTGCCATGCTCGGCCACCCATTTAGTGGCGCCGTAGGCCTGGTTGATCGCCACCGGATAGTGCGCTTGCGGCGAAGGCGTGTAGTTGACGAACACCGCCACCGCACCTGAGCCCGCCACCAAATCCCGCACCAGGCGTTCGTGAGTCGGGTAATCCCCCAGCACCCAGCCGCCACCGTGGAAGAACATGAACACCGGCAATGTGCCCTTGACCCCGGCCGGACGCACGATGGTCAGGTCCAGCGGCTTACCATCGACCTGAATGGTCTTCTGGCTCACTTCCGCCTTGGGTAAGGTCAGCTTCACACCGGCCTGGGCGCCAGTGAGTACGGCACGGGCGTCCTTTGGCGTCAGTTGCTCTATTGGTTTACCGGTGCCGGCGTTCAACGCATCCAGGAAGGCCTGGGTGTTGTGTTCCACATCACCCGTCGCAGCAAAGGCATTGGTGATAGACAGGGCGAGCAGGGTACCGGTGAGCGCTTTACCAATTGTGTTCATGTCGTTCTCCAGGGGCGGCCAAGGTCATCAGACGGTCACGTGCAGGCGCACATCGACGTTGCCACGGGTGGCGTTGGAGTACGGGCAGACTTGGTGAGCCGCGTCGACCAGGCTTTGCGCGTCGTCCTGAGCCAGGCCCGGCAGGCTGATGTGCAGGTCGATATCCAGGCCGAAACCACCGGGGATCTGGCCGATGCCGACGTGGGCAGTGATCGAGGCGTCATCCGGGATTTTGCGTTTGGTCTGGCTGGCGACGAATTTCAGCGCGCCGATAAAGCAGGCCGAGTAGCCGGCAGCGAACAGTTGTTCAGGGTTAGTGGCCTGGCCACCGGCACCGCCGAGTTCTTTGGGGGTGGAGAGTTTGACGTCGAGGATGTTGTCGTTGGAAACAGCACGACCATCACGGCCGCCGGTGGCGGTGGCTACTGCGGTATAGAGCGTTTGCATGGTGTTGTCCTCTTGGGTTGTAGCGCTAAATGTTTGTGCGCTAAGTAGTTGGTGAGGCGAATGTATAGCGCTAATGTTTAGCGCGCAAGCTAAATTTATAAAAAAGTTTGCATTGAGTAGTTTTCTGACGCGCCACAAAACCAAATGTGGGAGCTGGCTTGCCTGCGATAGCGGTGGGTCAGTCAATGCTGCTGTGACTGATAGACCGCTATCGCAGGCAAGCCAGCTCCCACATTTAGATATTGGGTGGCTGGTCTAGCGCGTTAGATGCTGGCTTGCAGGTTGGTGCGCAACGCAATCAAATCGCCTTGCAGCTTGCGCAACTGGTCCAATTCCAAGCCGCTGGCGCCAAGAATGCACTGAGGTATCCCCATGGCCTTGTCCTGCAACGCCCGGCCGGCGTCGGTCAATTCCACCACGACCACGCGCTCATCTTCACGGCTGCGTGTACGGCTGAGCAGGCCTTCGACCTCCAGGCGCTTGAGCAGCGGAGTGAGGGAGCCCGGATCGGTCAGCAGGCGGCTGCTGATTTCGCCGACGGTCAAACCGTCCTCTTCCCACAGCACCATCATCGCCAGGTACTGCGGATAGGTCAGGCCCAGGGCCTGCAACAAAGGCTTGTAGACCTTGGTCATCAACAGCGAGGTGGAGTGCAGGGCGAAGCACAGCTGGTTGTCCAGCATCAGCGATTCGCACGGATCAGGGTTTTTGCTCATGGCGGTGCCTCGAAAAAACGTGTCTGGGCTGGAATCTAGCGGGCAAATCTTTAATGCGCCAGATAATTCTGTCCGGGTGGTCAGACCAAGCCGCTTTGCAATGCCAGGTCCCAGGGCGGTACTGGGCTGAAACGGGTTTTGAGGTATTCCAGCAGCAAGCGGCTACGTGCATTGGGTTGCTGCTCCAGGCGCAGCGCATAGATCCCGGTGGTCTCGGGGCTGGGCAAGCCGTTTTCGCAAAACAACGGTAACAGCTCGCCGCGCACCAAGTACTCACTGGCGAGCCATGTGGGCAGATGGGCAATACCCAGCCCCGCCAGTGCGCCGGACAGCAAGGCTTCAGCGTTGTTGGCGCTCATGCGGATGCGCTGCGGGCGATAGGTCGCGCGGCGCCCATCCAGCTCAAAGCGCCAGGCGAACATCGGCGCCAAGCCATCCCAGTCCAGCCCGTCGTGTTCGCTTAGCTCGCGAGGATGCAGCGGCGTGCCACGGCTTTTCAGATAGGCCGGGCTGGCGCAGGCGATGCGTACGATGCTCGCCAGGGGCGTGGCGATCAGCCGGGTATCGACGATATGCCCGGCGCGCAGCACCAGATCGACCTTGCCCAGGTGCGCGCCCTGCATATCCACAAAGCTGTCGATCAAATGCAGGTGCACATCCAGCCCCGGATACACATTGAGGAAATCTGCAATCACCGGCGCCAGATGCCGTCGTCCAAACGCTGCCGGCGCATCCACGCGAATCAAGCCTTCCGGCGCATGGCTGAGGGACACCGCTTCGGCGCGCGCCAATTGCAACTCGCTGACAATCCGTCGCGCCCGCTCGGCAAACGCCAGGCCTGCCGGGGTCGGCACTACCGCGTGGGTGCTGCGCTGGAACAGGCGGCTGCCCACTGAGCTTTCCAGGCTGTCGATGCGCCGTGCCACCGCTGAGGGCGTCAGCGGGTGGCGACGTGCGGCGGCGGAAAAGCTGCCGGTCTCCAGTACATCGAGAAACAGGCCCAGCTGATCGGTCAAGGTATTCGGGTTCATGACTCAAACGCTTATGCGAGATTGGCACAGCCATTGTGCGTTGCTATGCGTTTCCACGCCATAGCCGACTGCGTAGCATGCAAGGCCTGGGATTGAGGAGTAACGCGCAGTGTTGGATTTAGTGATGTATTTGATCTTGGGCGCGGCCCTCGGCACGGTGGGCGGCCTGTTTGGCATTGGTGGCGGGCTGATTGCGATTCCGGTGCTCGGCGTATTGTTCGGCCTGGACCAGCAGTTGGCCCAAGGCACGGCGCTGGTCATGGTGGTGCCCAACGTGATGCTTGCGCTGTGGCGCTATCACCAACGCAACCGCATCGAACTGCGGCATGCGCTGCCGTTGGGGATCATGGGCTTCAGTTTTGCCTGGCTCGGTTCGATCTGGGCGGTGGGCCTGGATGCGGGGGCGATGCGCATCGGCTTTATCGTCTTTCTGATGGTGCTGGCGGCCTATAACCTGCTGCGCATGTTCACCCGCAACGCACCCCCGACTGCACAGATGCGTTACTCCTGGCCCTGGCTGGGCGTACTGGGTGCGGCGTCGGGCTCTATGGGCGGCCTGTTTGGCGTGGGGGGCGCGGTGGTCGCCACGCCGGTACTCACCAGCGTGTTTGGCACCAGCCAAGTGGTCGCGCAAGGATTGTCGCTGGCCTTGGCGCTGCCCAGCACCGGCGTAACGCTGGTGACCTACGCCTGGCACCAGGAAGTGGACTGGATGATCGGCGTGCCGTTGGCCGTCGGCGGCTTGCTCAGTATCAGTTGGGGTGTGAAGGTGGCGCATGCGCTGCCGGAGCGCGTGCTGCGCGGCTTGTTCTGTGGCTTCCTGGTGGTGTGCGCGGTGATGCTGACCTTTAAAGTCTGAAACCTTCGAGGATGTAGTCCGCCAGGCATTCGGTGATGGGCGAATTCATCTGTGGGTTGCGCAACAGGTGCAGGTTCATCGACGGCAGTGGCGGCAGGCCCTCGTCCTTGCCAAGCACGCGCAGGTCATCAGTCACCAGGCTTTCCATGCTGACCATCATCGCCAGGCCGGCGTTGACCACCGCCTGGATCGCCGCCACGTTGGAGCTGTGATAGGCCAGGCGATAATCCCGCCCGGCCGCCTCCAGTGCCGAGCGTGCCCACTGGGTGTAAAGACAATCGGCACCGGACATCGCCAGTGGCAGGGCCTCATGCTCGTCCGTGCAAAAGCATGGCGCCGCCGCCCACACCATGCGTTCTGTGCGCAACAGTTCACCGATTTCATTGCCTGGCTCGCGACTGACAACGGTCAACGCCAAATCACGGCGCTGCATCAGCACTGGTGAGGATTCGCAGTGCATCTCGATCTGGATCAGCGGATAGGCCTTGGAAAACTGCTTGAGAATCCCTGGCAGGAAACGCATCACGTAGTCATCTGGCGTGCCGATGCGCACCAAGCCCACCATGTGCGGCTCACGCAGGGTGTTGAACACCTCGCTGTGCAGTTTCAGGATGCGCCGTGCATACCCCAGCAACACCTGGCCTTCGGGTGTGAGCCGTACCTGCCGACCATCACGCTCGAACAGCTTGCGCTGCAACACGTCTTCTTCCAGGCGCTTCATCTGCATGCTCACCGCCGACTGGGTGCGGTTGACCAATTCCCCGGCGCGGGTGAAACCGCCCTGATCGGCGATGGCGACGAAGGTGCGCAGCACTTCTGTGTCGATGCTTGGAAAACTGGACAAATGATCAATCTCTGAGATGTATTGCATAAGAAACATTCGTTGGATTGATCATAAGCCCGAGCACACACTTGCGCCATCCCCACTGGAGGGCGAGAAGATGAAAGGTCAAAGAGGTTTTGTAGTGCTGGTGAAACGTCCATTTTCCGGGCTGTTTCACAAGATTTCCCGTTGGCAGGTGGTGCACGAGGAGCGGCAGATGCTGGCAACCTTGAGCGATGAGGCGCTCAAGGACATCGGGCTCAATCGCGGCGACGTAGAGCAGGAGCGACACCTGCATTTCTGGCAAGACCCGCTGCGAAAATGATCGCTGATGCAGTAGGGTGTTCGGTGAGTCCACACGGAGAACCTCATGCCCGCCGACCTGTCTTTTTCACTTAAGCAAGCTCGACGCATGGCGCTGGTGGCCCAAGGTTTTTCCGGACGCCAGGCGCCTGCGCTGATTAAGGCTACGCATCTCAACCGGATGATTGAGCGCCTCGGCGTGTTGCAGATCGACTCGGTGAACGCCGTGGTGCGCTCGCATTACCTGCCGCTGTTTTCCCGATTGGGCAATTACTCCCCTTTGCTCCTTGAGCAGGCGGCCTGGAGCCAGGGCCGGCGGCGTTCGTTGTTCGAATACTGGGGGCATGAGGCGTCACTATTGCCGCTGGCGCTTTACCCGTTGATGCGCTGGCGCATGGTACGGGCGCAGCAGGGGCAGGGTATCTATTCACAGATGGCGCGTTTTGGTCGGGAGCAGCAGGCCACGATCCAGCGCGTTTTGCGCACGGTCGAGCAACAGGGCGCATTGGGTGCCGGCAGCCTCTCGACGCGTGAGGAGCGCGCCGGCCTTTGGTGGGACTGGAGCGATGAGAAACACGCGCTGGAATGGTTGTTTGCGGCCGGCCTGGTGACGGTTGCTGGCCGACGTGGCTTTGAGCGTCTCTACGATTTGCCGGAGCGGGTCATTCCCAGCGCTGTCCTACAAACCTCTGTGACTGAGGCCGAAGCCCAGCGCGGCTTGCTGCTGCACAGCGCCACGGCGTTGGGCGTGGGCACCGAGAAGGACCTGCGCGATTACTTCCGTCTCGATCCTGCCGACAGCCGCAATCGCCTCGCCGAACTGGTGGAACACGGCCGACTGCAGGTTTGCCAGGTACAAGGTTGGAAACAACCGGCCTACTGCCTGCCCGAACCCAAAGTGCCGCGCAACGTCACGGCCAGCGCATTGCTGTCGCCATTCGATTCGTTGATCTGGGAACGCAGCCGCACCGAGCGCTTGTTCGATTTCCGTTACCGCTTGGAGATCTACACGCCACAGGACAAACGCGTCTACGGCTATTACGTGCTGCCGTTTTTGCGCAACGAACGGATCGCCGCGCGCATCGACTTGCGCGCCGAGCGCGCCAATGGTCGTTTGGCGGTGCATGCGGTGCATGAGGAGGCGCCGGGGCTTGATGAGGAGGGGATGTTGGCGCTGGCGCTGAACCTGCGGCAGATGGCTGATTGGCTGGGACTTGAACAGGTCCAGCTCAATTGCCGACGGCCGAGTGCCGACCGGTTAAGGGCGGCAATGATGACTATGGATATTGGCCTATAGGGCCCCATCGCGGGCAAGTCGAATCGTCGCACCGCCGCTCCCACATTTGGAGCGCATTCCCCTGTGGGATCCGGGCTTGCCCGCGATGGCGTCGGCTCAGTCGACAAAAATCTCAGCGCTTGACCTGCTTCAACGTCTCAGCAATCAAAAACGCCAACTCCAGCGACTGATCGGCATTCATCCGCGGGTCGCAATGGGTGTGATAGCGGTCCGACAAACCATCTTCAGTAATCGGCCGCGCGCCGCCGATGCATTCGGTGACGTTCTGCCCGGTCATTTCGATATGAATCCCGCCGGCATATGTCCCCTCGGCCTGGTGCACCTGGAAGAATTCCTTCACCTCGCCCAGGATCTGCGCAAAGTCGCGGGTCTTGTAGCCGCTGCTGGCCTTGATGGTGTTGCCATGCATCGGGTCGGAGCTCCACAGCACCTGCTTGCCCTCGTGCTGTACCGCACGAATCAGGCCTGGCAGGTGGTCGCCGACCTTGCCGGCGCCCATGCGCGCGATCAGGTTGAGGCGGCCGGGGTCGTTGTCCGGGTTGAGGATGTCGATCAAGCGGATCAAGTCATCCGGGTTCATGCTCGGGCCGACCTTGACGCCGATCGGGTTGTTCACCCCGCGCAGGAATTCGACGTGGGCACCGTCCAACTGGCGCGTACGGTCGCCGATCCACAGCATGTGCGCCGAGCAGTCGTAGTAGTCGTTGGTCAGGCTGTCACGGCGCACAAAGGCTTGTTCGTAATTGAGCAGCAGCGCTTCGTGGGCGGTGAAGAAGCTGGTTTCGCGCAGTTGCGGCGAGCTGTCCATGCCGCAGGCGCGCATGAAGGCCAGGGTTTCATCGATGCGGTCGGCCAGTTGGCTGTATTTTTCGGCCAGGGCGGAGTTGGCGATGAAGTCCAGGTTCCACTTGTGCACCTGGTGCAGGTCGGCAAAACCGCCTTGGGCAAACGCGCGCAACAGGTTGAGGGTGGCGGTGGACTGGTGATAGGACTGCAACAAGCGATCCGGGTCCGGCACGCGGCTTTTTTCATCGAAACCGATGCCGTTGACGATATCGCCACGGTAGGCGGGCAGGGTGATGCCGTCGATGGTCTCGTCGTTGGCCGAACGCGGCTTGGCGAACTGGCCGGCCATGCGCCCGACTTTGACCACCGGGCAGCCGGCGGCGAACGTCATCACAATGGCCATCTGCAGCAACACCTTGAAGGTGTCGCGGATTTTTGCGGCGGAGAATTCGGCAAAACTCTCGGCGCAATCGCCACCTTGCAGCAGGAACGCGCGTCCCTGGGTCACTTCGGCGAACTGACGACGCAACTCGCGGGCTTCCCCGGCAAACACCAGCGGCGGGTAGCTGGCCAGGCTCTGCTCCACGTGCAGCAGGTGCGCAGCGTCCGGGTACTGGGGTTGTTGCTGGATCGGCAGGGCGCGCCAGCTGTCGGGGCTCCAGGGTTGGCTCATCATGCACTCGATTGTTGATTGACGGTCGGGCGCCAATGTTATCAGCAATTAGTGCGTGACCTGTTGCCGCCGGTTGGCCGACAATCGCGCCTTTGCCGTGCAGCAAACCCTTTAGGAGTAGTGATGACCGAGGAGCGTGTCGAGCGCCTGCTCGCCGAAGTCCATGATGATTTCGGCATGATCCGTGTGCTTGAAGTGGCCGATTACCGTTTTCTCGAGTTCGGCGATGCCATCGAGCAAAGCTGCGTATTTACGGCTGACCCGAGCTGGCTGGAGTACGACTACACCCGCGCGATGCTGATCGGCGCGTTGTGCCATGAGCAACCGGAAAGCGCGCTGTTCCTCGGCCTGGGCGCCGGCACGTTGACCCAGGCGTGCCTGAAGTTCCTGCCACTGGAAGACGTGGAGGCCATTGAGCTGCGTCCCGATGTACCGCGCCTGGCCATCGAATACCTGGGGCTGGACGATGACCCACGGCTGTATATTCGCGTCGGCGACGCACTGCAATTGCTCGACACGGCTGAGTCGGCTGACCTGATTTTTGTCGACCTCTACACCGACGTCGGCCCCGGCGTCGGGCACCTGGCCTGGACCTTCCTGGAAAACTGTCAGAAAAAACTCAACCCCGGCGGCTGGCTGGTGATCAACCAGTGGGCCACCGACGATGGCAAACCGTTGGGGGCGGCATTGTTGCGCGGGTTGTATCACCGGCATTATTGGGAGCTGCCGGTGAAGGAGGGGAATGTGATTCTGCTGGTGCCTTCGGAGTTGGATCAGGAACTGGACCTTGGCGCGCTTTCGGCTCGTGCTGAAGCGCTGGCACCGCGGTTGGGCTATTCGTTGCAGTCGCTGATCAAGGCGATTCGGCCGGCTACTTAGTTGCCTGGAACGACGCCATCGCGGGCAAGCCCGGCTCCCACATTCGACCGCATTCCTACAGGATGCACGCAGTCAAAATGTGGGAGCGGCGGTTCGACGCTTCGACTTGCCCGCGATGAGGCCATCACTGTCGACGGCTAATTCAGGTGTTCATATACCCTTGAACACCCCCGGCCGCTTCTCAATCATCGCCCGCACCCCTTCCTTGGCATCCTCGCTGTTAAGCAACTTATCCACCATCGGCGGCAAAGCCGCGGCCGCGACCGCTTCGCCTTCCATATGCGCCAGCCGTGCCGACATCAACGTGGCCTGCACCCCAAGCGGTGCCTGGCGCGCAATCCGGTTAGCCAGTTCGACGGCGCGCGGCAGCAAGTCTTCGCTGGCCATCACCTCCTGCACCAAACCCAAGCGCAAGGCGTCATGGGCGTCGAATTCATCGCCGGTCAGCAGCCAGCGCATCGCATTGCCCCAGCCGGCGATCTGATGAAAGCGCAGCGTCGCGCCGCCAAACGGAAAAATCCCACGCTGTACTTCCATCTGCGCAAAGCGCGTATTGCTTGCGCACAGGTTGATGTCCGCCGCCAGCATCAGCTCGATACCGATGGTCAGGCAGTAGCCCTGGGCCGCGACGATCACCGGTTTGCTCACGCGCGGGCCGGCAAACACGCCCCAGGGATCGCAGCCCCCCAGCGGTGGTTGCCAGCCGCCGGCCATCACCGCGCTGACATTGGCCAGGTCCAGCCCGGCGGTAAAGTGATCACCATGGGCAAACACCACCGCCACCCGCGCATCGGCATTTCGATCAAATTCACCATACGCCAGGCTCAGCGCGTTGAGCAGGTCCAGGTCGAAAGCGTTGCGTTTGGCTACCCGGTCCAGGCCCAACAGCAGGACATGGCCCTGCAGTTCTCGGCTGACGCGGCTGCTGCTGGCTTGATTCATCGGGTGTGCCCTCGGGCGCGGGGAAGTGTTTCAGACCAAAGGGTCGGAAGGGTTGGGTGAACCGTTTAAGCGTAATGACCAACAGGGCCGGGCCTTTGAAAAATAGACCTTACACGCGTTATCTGCAAAGACTGTGACGCAGGGCGGTTTATCAATGCTTTACGATAAAAAAAGCTCCCTTTTTCAGCTATTTCCGGTATAGTGCGCGCCGGCCTTTAACCGGGCCGCGTTTAGGTAGCGCAATTCCCCGAAGTCAGCTTCGGCTGCACGTCCGCACAGCGGACTCTCCCTTGACGAATCTTTTTCATTCATTCGTTTTCGCAAATCCCCGCCGACAAAGCAGCCAGGGCGACTCTTGAGTCTCAACACGGCATGCGCAGCTTTGGAGCATGGGTCTTTGCGGATGCACTTAGAGGCAGACCCATGACCCAGGAAACCGGCGGCTTCGCCGCTTTTAATCTTAACCCGAACATTCTCGCTGCCGTCATCGCGACCGGCTACGAAGAACCTTCGGCGATTCAGCAGCAATCGATCCCGATCATCATGGCCGGCCAGGACATGATTGGCCAGGCGCAAACCGGTACTGGTAAAACCGCCGCGTTCGCCCTGCCTATCCTGCACTGCATCGATCCTGCCAAGCGCGAACCGCAAGCCCTGATCCTGGCGCCAACGCGTGAGTTGGCGCTGCAAGTAGCAACCGCTTTTGAAACCTACGCCAAGCAAATGCCAGGCGTTACCGTTGTGGCCGTTTACGGCGGCGCGCCGATGGGCCCGCAACTGAAAGCAATCCGTAACGGCGCACAGATCGTTGTCGCCACCCCGGGCCGTCTGTGCGACCACCTGCGTCGCGACGAGAAAGTCCTGTCGACCGTGAACCACCTGGTTCTCGACGAAGCTGACGAAATGTTGAAGCTGGGCTTCATGGATGACCTGGAAGTCATCTTCAAGGCGCTGCCACCAACCCGTCAGACCGTACTGTTCTCGGCCACCCTGCCACAGTCGATCCGTGCCATTGCCGAACGCCACCTGCGCGATCCGCAACACGTGAAGATCCAGACCAAGACTCAGACCGTTACCGCGATCGAACAGGCTCACCTGTTGGTTCACGCTGACCAGAAGACCTCGGCTGTATTGAGCCTGCTGGAAGTCGAAGACTTCGACGCCCTGATCATGTTCGTGCGCACCAAGCAAGCGACCCTGGACCTGGCCAGTGCCCTGGAAGCCAAAGGCTACAAAGCCGCTGCGCTGAACGGTGACATCGCCCAGAACCAACGTGAGCGCGTGATCGACTCCCTCAAGGATGGCCGTCTGGACATCGTTGTGGCGACCGACGTGGCTGCACGTGGTCTCGACGTTCCACGTATCACCCACGTGTTCAACGTTGACATGCCGTACGATCCAGAGTCCTACGTTCACCGTATCGGCCGTACCGGCCGTGCCGGTCGCGAAGGTCGTGCACTGCTGCTGGTGACTCCACGTGAGCGCCGCATGCTGCAAGTGATCGAGCGTGTGACCGGTCAGAAAGTCGCCGAAGTCCGCCTGCCGGATGCCCAGGCCGTTCTGGATGCTCGCATCAAGAAACTGACCAACAGCCTGTCGCCGCTGGTGGCTGACGCTGAATCGACCCACGGCGAACTGCTTGACCGCCTGACCGCCGATATCGGTTGCACCCCACGTGCCCTGGCTGCAGCCCTGCTGCGTAAAGCGACCAACGGTCAGGCCCTGACCCTGGCAGCCATCGAGAAAGAACGCCCACTGGTGCCGAACAACGCGCCACGCGGTGATCGTCCAGAGCGTACTGGCGACCGTCCAGACCGTGGTGATCGTGAGCGTCGTGCTCCGGTTCCATTGGCTGAAGGCCGTGCTCGTTGCCGTACCGCGCTGGGCGCGCGTGACGGTATCGCTGCCAAGAACCTGCTGGGCGCTATCCTCAACGAGGGTGGCCTGGCACGTGAAGCCATCGGTCGCATCCAGGTCCGTGACAGCTTCTCCCTGGTGGAGCTGCCGGAAGATGGTCTGGAAAAACTGCTGACCAAGCTGAAAGACACTCGCGTTGCCGGTAAGCAGTTGAAGCTGCGTCGCTACCGCGAAGATTGATCCGCCCTTGGGCTGATTGATCACACATAAAAAATCCCCGACTGGTTCGGGGATTTTTTTTGCCTTGGATTCAGGCTGTGTCCGGATCAGCACCCAATCCAATGTGGGAGCTGGCTTGCATGCGATAGCGATGTATCAGTGATAAATGTGCTTGACTGAACCACCGCCATCGCAGGCAAGCCAGCGCCCACAAGAGGAGGCGTTCGTTAGTCGAAGCGGTAAATGTCCATTCCTAGGGCGCCCATGGTGAACCCCTGGTGCGCCACGCTGAAATCGCCACCGGCGCCACGTGCAAAGTACAGCGGCAACAAATGCTCATCGCTGGGATGGCTACGTACCGCATGCGGTGCCTGACGGCGATAGTCGTGCAGCGCGGTCTCATCGTTGGCCGCCAGCTTATCCACCACCCAGTCCCGGAAATCCTGCGCCCAGGGCTCTATGCTCTCAGGCCCCGCGTGCCAGTCCAGTTCGCCCAGGTTATGGGTGATGCTGCCCGAGCCGATCAACAGCACACCTCTGTCGCGCAGGCTGGCAAGCGCATGCCCGACCCGCGTCTGCAGGGCAGGGCCCATGCGGCTGGGCAGGGAAACCTGCACCACTGGAATGTCTGCCGCCGGGTACATCAGCGACAACGGTACCCAGGTGCCGTGGTCGAACGGGCGTTGGTCGTCTATGCGTGCATTCAAATCATCGGCGTGCAACAACTCGACTATTTCGCCGGCCAACTGCGGATCGCCCGGCGCGGGGTATTGCACGGCAAACAATTCGCGGGGGAAGCCACCAAAATCGTGCCAGGTGTCAGGCGCGGCGCTGCCGCTGACCAGCAGCTCATGGCTTTCCCAATGCGCCGACACCACCACGATTGCCTTCGGCCGTGGTATCTCGGCGGCGAGTCGCTGAAGCGCCGGGCCGCTGGCGCCGGGTTGCAGGGCGAGCATGGGCGAACCGTGGGAGATAAACAGGCTGGGGAACATAAGTGGGGTCCTGAGCGTTAACATGGGCCCATCTTTAATCAGATCATTGATCTAAATCTAATATAAGTTTTAGCACCATTTGATCGAATTTTTGGGGGCATCCATGGAGCCTGAGTTTTGGCGGGAGCGCTGGGCGCGCAATCAGATCGGCTTTCATTTGCCCGAGGTCAATCCTTACCTGCAACGGCACTGGCCGAAGTTGGCCCTCGCCGAGGGCGCCAAAGTGCTGGTGCCATTGTGTGGCAAAAGCCTGGACCTGATGTGGCTGGCCAGCCTGGGGTTTCGGGTGCTGGGCGTGGAGCTGTCGGAACAGGCGGTGGAAGCCTTCTTCACAGAGCAGAGTCTGACACCGCGCGTCACCGAACGAGGCGCCTTCAAGGTGTATCAGGCGGATTTGATCGAAGTATGGTGCGGCGATTTCTTCGCCTTGGACGCGCAAGTCCTGGCTGATTGCACCGCGCTCTATGACCGCGCCGCGCTGATCGCCCTGCCACCGCTGCTGCGTGCGCAGTATGCCGAACACCTGAATACGCTTTTGCGGCCGGGTTGCCAGGGGCTGCTGATCACCCTCGATTATGACCAGACGCAAAAAGCCGGCCCGCCGTTTGCAGTGACGCATGATGAGGTGAAGGTGCTGCTTGGCTCGCATTGGGCCTTGGCGGTGCAGGAAGAGCAAGACATCCTGGGCGAAAGCTGGAAGTTCGTGCAGGACGGCGTTACGCGGCTTGAGGAGCGGGTGTATCAGCTGACGATGCGCTGAGCCCGCGATGACCACAGAGTAGGGTAGTGAGCGGGCTTGTCCCGCGCTGGGCTGCGGAGCGGCCCCAATAAGGCCGCTGCGTTTCTTCAGGTAAAGCTCGATATCAGGTTTTTAGGGCCGCTTCGCAGCCCAGCGCGGGGCAAGCCCGCTCACTACAGGATGCTTCTGCGCTTTCAAAAGAGGTGTAGATAGCTATGCCGCGATGGTCAAGGACGTACCCACGAAAAAGGGGCGATCAGATCGCCCCTTTCGGTGTCACTACCGAGCTATCAGCCCCGACGACGCAGTGCGTCGATACGCTCTTCCAGTGGCGGGTGGCTCATGAACAGGCGAGCCATGCCCTGCTTGATGCCACCGTTGATACCAAAGGCCGTCAGGCTGTCCGGCATATGCACCGGCAGGCCCTGTTCGGAGCGCAGGTGTTGCAGCGCTGCAATCATCGCCCCGGTACCGGCCAGGCGGGCACCGGCTTCGTCTGCGCGGAATTCGCGTTTGCGCGAGAACCACATGGTGATCGCGCTGGCCAGGAAGCCCAGCACCACTTCGGCGAAGATGGTTGCCACGAAATAGGCAATACCGCGGCCTTCTTCGTTCTTGAAGATCACCTTGTCGACAAAGTTGCCGATGATCCGCGCGAAGAACATCACGAAGGTGTTCACCACGCCTTGGACCAGCGCCAGGGTGACCATGTCACCGTTGGCCACGTGGCCGATCTCGTGGGCCAGCACCGCCTTTACTTCATCGTACGAGAAGCGTTCCAGCATGCCCTGGCTGACCGCAACGAGTGCGTCGTTCTTGTTCCAGCCGGTGGCAAAGGCGTTGGCTTCATAGGCCGGGAAGATCCCGACCTCGGGCATCTTGATGCCGGCTTCTCGGGACAATTGCTCGACGGTCTGCAGCAACCATTGCTCATGCCGGGTACGTGGCTGGGTGATCACCTGGGTGCTGGTGCTCATTTTCGCCATCCACTTGGAGATGAACAGCGAGAACAGCGAGCCGGCAAAACCAAAGACCGCACAGAAAACCAGCAGCTGATTGAGGTTCAGGTCAACCCCGTTGGCCGCCATGAACCCATTGAAGCCGAAAAGGCTCAAGGTAATGCTGGCAATCAGCACGACCGCAAGGTTAGTGGCCAAGAACAGCAGGATGCGCATCATGGTTGTAGAGTTCTCCTCATGCTTAATATGTCGCGTACTGCGGGGTATATAAGGTGCGGCATGGGGTGATTCAACCGAGCGACTATTTCAAACTGTGTCCTACAGCCTGAATGTAGAGCCTTGAAGGGATTTTCCGACGTGAAAAAGACCCCCTGATCGGTTCATCTATACCTTCCAGCCCAGTAATTATAGGGGGGAGATAGCTTTTGCTGCGCCAGCAAACGGCTGGAACGGAGAAGGGGCAGAGAAGTGTTGCCAGATACTCGCTGTACGACCGATTGTCGATCGTACAGCGCCGTTTCCGTTACTGGCGATAGGACTTGAGGAAGCTACCGATGCGACCAATGGCCATCTCCAGGTCATCCACACGCGGCAATGTGACCACGCGGAAGTGATCCGGCCACGGCCAGTTGAACGCCGTGCCTTGCACCACCAGCAGTTTTTCCGAGAGCAGCAGGTCGAGCACAAACTTCTCGTCGTTGAGAATCGGGCACACCTTCGGGTCGATCCGCGGAAAGGCGTACAGCGCTCCCATGGGTTTCACACAGCTCACGCCCGGGATGGCGTTAAGCAGTTCCCAGGTGCGATTACGCTGTTCCAGAAGGCGACCTTGGGGCAAGACCAGGTCGTTGATGCTCTGGTAGCCGCCCAGCGCGGTCTGGATCGCGTGCTGGCTCGGCACGTTGGCGCACAGGCGCATGTTGGCCAGCATGTCGATACCTTCGATGTAACTTTGCGCGTTGTGCTTGGGGCCGGAGATGGCGATCCAGCCGGAGCGAAACCCCGCCACGCGGTAGGACTTGGACAGGCCGTTGAAGGTCAGGCACAGCAGGTCTGGCGCCAGGGACGCGGTGCAGATGTGCACCGCGTCGTCGTAGAGGATCTTGTCGTAGATCTCGTCGGAGAACACCACCAAGTTGTGCTGGCGCGCCAGTTCGAGCATGCCCAGCAACACCTCCCTGGAATACACGGCGCCGGTCGGGTTGTTCGGGTTGATAATCACCAGGGCCTTGGTGTTCGGGGTGATCTTGGCCTTGATGTCGGCCAGGTCCGGGAACCAGTCGGCGCCTTCGTCACACAGGTAGTGCACCGGGTTGCCACCGGCCAGGGTCACGGCGGCGGTCCACAGCGGGTAGTCCGGCGCCGGCACCAGCACTTCGTCGCCATTGTTGAGCAGGGCCTGCATGGACATCACGATCAGCTCGGACACGCCATTGCCCAGGTAGATGTCTTCGATGCCAACACCTTCGACCTGCTTTTGCTGGTAGTACTGCATCACCGCTTTACGCGCGCTGAACAGGCCTTTGGAGTCGCTGTAGCCCTGGGCGGTGGGCAGGTTGCGGATCACGTCCTGGAGGATCTCGTCCGGCGCTTCGAAACCAAAGGGCGCCGGGTTGCCAATGTTCAGCTTGAGGATGCGATGGCCTTCCTCTTCCAGGCGTTTGGCGTGCTTGAGCACCGGGCCGCGAATGTCATAGCAGACGTTGGCGAGCTTGTTCGATTTGCTGACCTGCATGGCGATGTGATCCTGAAAATGAACGATCCAGACGGTGTGGACACTACCGTACTGTGAATCCCGCGGGGCCGCCCCCGTAAATACGTTTGAATGCCGGTAGCGCGGGTGCCAGACTGGCGTTTTGAAGAGGCGCAATCATACGTGCCGCCTGATCTACGGAAAAGACACAGATCAGGCTTTTTCAGTTGCCGAGGTGTACCGATGGAAAAGCTGCAGAAGACCATTGATGAATGGAAAGCCATGCTCGACCCCGAGCAGTACAACGTATGTCGTCTCAAGGGTACCGAGCGACCTTTCAGCGGCAAGTACAACGGCACCAAGACGGACGGTGTGTACCACTGCATCTGCTGCAACGAGCCGCTGTTCGATTCGACCACCAAGTTTGATTCCGGCTGCGGCTGGCCCAGTTTCTACGCGCCGATTGCCGACAGCGCGATGATCGAAATCCGTGACGTCAGCCACGGCATGATCCGCACCGAAGTTACCTGCGCCAAATGCGATGCCCACTTGGGCCATGTATTCCCCGACGGTCCGCCGCCGACTGGCCTACGTTATTGCATCAATTCGGTGTGCCTGGACCTCGTCCCGCGATAAACACATCTTCTGTGGCGAGGGAGCAAGCTCCCTCGCCACAGAAGCGGCTATCGTCTGATATCGGCCTATCATTCTGGTCAATTGAATTGCACACAATTGAATTGATCACTATGTTTATTCTTTCTTTCCGTTATCGAGGCACTGCCATGAGCGACAACCTGCTGAGCATCCCTTGCACCACCATCAAAGGTGAGCAAAAGACCTTGGCCGATTTTGCCGGCAAGGCCATCTTGGTGGTCAACACTGCCAGCAAGTGTGGCTTCACCCCGCAGTACAAGGGCCTGGAGCAACTCTGGCAGCAGTACAAGGACCAGGGGCTGGTGGTACTGGGGTTCCCTTGCAACCAGTTCGGCAAGCAGGAACCGGGTAACGAAGGGGCGATCTCCGAGTTCTGCGAGCTGAACTTCGGCGTCAGCTTCCCGCTGTTCAAGAAAATCGACGTGAATGGCAGCGATGCCCACCCGTTGTTCGTGCAACTGAAACAACAGGCCCCGGGCCTGCTTGGGTCCAAAGGCATCAAGTGGAACTTCACCAAGTTCCTCATCGGTCGTGACGGCCAGGTAGTCAAGCGTTTTGCCCCGACCACCAAGCCGCAGGACCTGACTCAAGAGATCGAAGCCCTGCTCAAATGAGCGTATCCCTGGCCCTCGATAACCAGCTGTGTTTCAAGCTCTACGCTGCGTCCAGGGCGGTGACCCGCGCCTATAAGCCGATGCTGGATCAACTGGGCCTGACCTACCCGCAATACTTGGTGATGCTGGTGTTGTGGGAATGGCACGACACAGCCCCCGCGCAACCCACGGTCAAGGCCTTGGGCGAGCGCTTGATGCTGGATTCGGGCACGCTGACGCCGTTGCTCAAGCGCCTTGAGCACCTAAAGTGGGTCAAGCGCCAGCGCAGCGCCAAGGATGAGCGAGAAGTGCACCTGAGCCTCAGCGAAAGCGGTGTGCAGTTGCGCGACCAGACCCATGCGCTCAAGACCCGGCTGCTGTGCGACAGCGGCATCGACCTGAACCAGGCCGATGCCTTGCGCGACGGCTTGGACCAGTTGCTGCTGCAGATCAGAGACGTGTCGTCTTCGGCACCCACACGTCCAGCAAAGCGCTGAGTTCCTCGCGCCGAAACGGCTTGGCCAGGTAGTCATTCATGCCCGCAGCCCGGCAACGCTCGCGTTCTTCGGAAAGGGCGTTGGCTGTCAACGCGACGATCGGCAGTTCCGGCCAGCGCCCGCTGCGACGGATCTGCCGGCTGGCTTCGTAACCGTCCATCACCGGCATATTGCAGTCCATCAACACCATGTCGAAGTGTTGTTCTTCAAGAAACTTGAGCGCCTCCCCACCGTGGGCGGCCACGATCACTTCACACCCCAGTTTGCTGAGCATGCCTTTGGCCACCAGTTGGTTGACCGCGTTGTCCTCCACCAGCAGGATGCGCGCCCGGCGTGCCAGGGGCACGGCTTCTATCTGGATGGGATCAAGGATGAGTGGGTGATCGCTGCGCAAGTTACGTTCCAGGATTTGATACAGCGCATTGCGGCTCAGCGGGCGCGCCTGTTGCTGCAACGGCGCCAGTGCCGCGACTTCTTCGCTGGGCATGAAATTGCCATAGGCGGTCACCAGCAGGATCGGCGCGGTGATGGAAGGCCGCAGGCGGAACAGGCATTCGGGGCAGTCGGTGATCAGCAAGTCCGGCGTTTGCCCGCTTAAATCCTCATCACGCGGGTAGCAGCGCGGTGTCAGCCCCCAGTGGGGCAGGAGGGTGGTCAGCAGTTCCGTCAGGCCGCTGCCGGCACTGGTGATGGCGATCACCTCACCCTTGAGCGGCACCTGTTGAACGGCGGGCAAATGGATCGGCAACGGCAGGTCGGCGCAGAACTGGCTGCCGAAGCCGACCTCCGAACTGATGCTCAGTCGGCCTTTCATCGCTTCGCACAGGTTGTGCGTCAACGCCAAGCCGAGACCCGTGCCGCCAAACTGGCGTGTGATACCGGCTCCGGCCTGGGTGAACGGTTGGAAAATCTTTACCTGGGCTTCCTGCGCAATGCCGATGCCGGTATCACAGACCTCGATGCGCACTCGGCCATCCAGCGCGCTGAGGCGCACATCGACCCGGCCGAAGCGCGTGAATTTTAAGGCATTGGACAGCAGGTTACTGACGATTTGCCGCACACGGGTCGGGTCGCCCAGCACCTGGGCGGGAAACTGCGGGTCGATCAGGCAGGTCAGTTCGACACTGGGTGCCGCGTTTTGTGACAGCAGGTTAGCGGTGTCCTCCACCAGCGAGCCGAGGTCGAAGGGGATGTGTTCCAGCTCCAACTGGCCAGCATCGAACTTGGACAGGTCGAGGATATCGTTGAGCAACTCCACCAGCACTTTGCCCGAGTCATGGGCAATAGACAGTTGCTGGCGCTGCTCGGCATTGAGCGGGCTGTCCAGCGACAGTGCGATCATCCCCAACAGGCCGTTGAGCGGGGTGCGAATCTCATGGCTCATGTTGGCCAGGAACGCCGCACGCGCCTGGGCCATGCCCAATGCATGCATCTTCGCCGCTTCCAATTCGTCGTTGGACTGGCTCAGCCGCTGGTTGCTGGCCTTGAGCTCCAAGGTGCGCGCGGAGACGATGTCCTCCAATTGCCCCAGGTATTCGGTCAGTCGGTCTTCCGCGTGGCGGCGTTGCTGGATCTCCGTCTCCATGTTTTCGAACTGTTGGTTGGCAACGTTCACCAGTACGCCGATTTCGTCGTGTTCATGGCCCGGCGGGCAATCCAGGCGTGCCTGCCTGCGGTTGCTCAGCTCGCGAATAATACACACCAGTGGCTGGGTCAGCATGACGTAGAACAGACCCAGCAGGATGCCGGTCAGCAGCAGGCTGCGGGCAAACCCGTTGAGCAGGGTGATCTCGGCACGGCGCAGGAAGCGGCTGCCAAAGGCATAAGTGTCCACGTCCAGCCGTAGCACGCCGAGGGACTCGTTGGGCATAGGGTTCAGGAACAGCCGATCTTCAAACTGGCGGTTGGCCCCAAACAGAAAATCGCTGAGGGGGCGGTAGGTGCTTTCTTTGCGCGGCCGGTCGACATCGGCCAGTACCACGCCATTATTGTCGATCAACTGGGCATGGATGATGGCGGGGGAGTGCAGCAGGCCCAGGGTCAGTTCCTGGGCCAGTTCGGCGTCGATGTTGTAGGCGATGCGTGACGCGGGGTTGTGGCTGATTTCGATCAGCGAGCGAATTTCACGGTTGATGGATGCGTCTTCGCTGGCATAATCAATGCCGATTTGGATCAGGCTGAGCAAGGTTCCCAACACGAAACCGACCAGCACAGTCAATCTGGCTTGTTTATAAGACAAGCGGTGGGCGAACTTGATATCCATTGAGTGTTGAACCACTTTACGTTTCCCTTCGCCCGGCAAGCATAGCTGAACATCCACAGGCTCTGGCTTACCCGGCATGAATCGTTTTTTACGCAGCCTCGTGCGGTCTGCCGCAGGGCTGCCAATACGCCATCTTTTGCAAGAACTTGCCAGAGGAATAATTGTGGATTCTCGATTGAGTGCCTTTCTTGAGCGGGCCGATGCAGTGCTCGCCCGCCTCGAACCCTTATTGCCTGCACCACGCCAAACCATTGATTGGAACCAGTGCCTGGCTGCCCGCTGGCAGCGCGAAGGCCGCAGTGGTTTCCTGTTGCCGTTGGACGTGAGCCTGGACATGCGCCTGTCGGACCTGATCGGTGTCGACAAGCAACGTGAAACACTGGCGCGCAACACCCAACAATTCATCGATGGCCTGCCCGCCAATCATGCGCTGCTATGGGGCTCGCGTGGCACGGGTAAATCGTCGATGGTGCGCGCCTTGCTGGCACAGCACGCCAAGGCCGGTTTGCGCCTGATCGAGATCGAACGCGACCATCTGGCCGACCTGCCGCGTGTGGTCGAGCAACTGCTCAAGCTGCCGCAGCGTTTTATCCTGTTCTGCGACGACCTGTCATTCGAGGCCGGTGAAGGCGATTACCGTGTGCTGAAAAGCGTGCTCGACGGCTCTCTCGAACAGGCCCCGGAGAACGTGCTGCTGTACGCCACTTCCAACCGCCGCCATTTGGTGCCGGAAAACCAGAGCGACAATGACAACTGGAAACGCGTGGATGGTGAATTGCACCCAAGCGAAGCGGTGGAAGACAAGATCGCCTTGTCCGACCGTTTTGGCTTGTGGCTGTCGTTCTACCCGTTTACCCAGGAACACTTCCTGGATGTCGTGGAGCACTGGATCGGCGAACTGGCGAGCAAGGCCGGTTTGCAGTGGCAGCGCGATGAAGCGCTCGACATTCTTGCGGTACGCTGGGCTACCGGACGTGGCAACCGCAACGGTCGTTGCGCGTACCAATTCGCTCGTTACTGGGTCGGCCTCAAATTACTGGAACGTCAACCATGATTGATTTACAAAGCGCCGGTACTGGCCTTGATGGCTATGCCATGCTCTGCGCGCAACTGGAGTCGCTGCTGGCCGATGAGCGAGATTTCATCGCCAACAGTGCGCAGTTTTCTGCCTTCCTGTTCAACCAGCTGGACGATTTGAACTGGGCCGGCTTTTACCTTAACCGTGACGAAGAGCTGGTGCTTGGCCCGTTCCAGGGCCAGATCGCCTGCGTGCGCATACCGTTCGGCCGCGGGGTGTGCGGTGCGGCGGCGGCGACGCGGCAGACCCAGCGTGTGGAGGATGTGCATGCGTTCCCAGGGCATATCGCCTGTGACAGCGCATCGAACAGCGAGCTGGTGGTACCCCTGGTCAAGGACGGCAAATTGATCGGCGTCCTTGACCTCGATAGCCCGTCGTTGGCGCGTTTTACCCCCCAGGACCAGGCGGGCATTGAACGGCTGGCAGCAATTTTCCTGCGCTTGACCAACTGCTGATCACGTAAGGGGCGGCAGCCGCCCCTTGCTGGCATCGAGTGCTTGAAGCTGCATCTGCAGTAACCTCTCCAGTTCCATCATGAGCTTTTCCAAGGATTTCGCACTGGCTTCAATCAACGCCCAGTCATCACCGCGGGCACAGGCTTGTTCAAGGGTTTCGCACTGCCTGGCCAATGGGGTCGCCTGAACAATACGGGCAGCGCCTTTGATTTTGTGAGCTTGCTCGATGATTTCCTGGAGCGGGGCATGTGCACTGATCAGCGCAGTCAGTTCCTGGCGATCATGTCGGCTGCTGCTCAACAGTTCCTCCAGCAAACGCCAGCTCAACTGTGGATCGCCGCCGGTCAGGGCCTCGAAGTTGCCGAGGTCCAGGTACAGGTCGCTGGGTTGAGGGGCGATCTTCGCCAGTTGTCGCTCCAATGCCGTCAGGCTGATCGGTTTGAACAGGCAATCGTTCATACCGGCTTCGGCGCAGCGTTGCTTCTCTTCGGGCTGGGCATTGGCGGTAAAACCCAGTACCACGCACGGTGCGAGTTGCTCACGCTGTTCGTATTCCCGGATCGAGCGACTCAGCTCGTAGCCATTCATGATGGGCATGTTGCAGTCGGCGATGATCAGGTCGAAGCGTTCCTGGCGCCAGGCCTGGAAACCGGTGGCGCCGTTCTGGGCGGCGGTGAACTGGTGTCCCAGGTAACCCAGTTGCTGGCACATCAGCAAGCGGTTGGCGGGATGATCGTCCACCACCAGCACATTGAGCACTGGCGCGGTCGCAGGGGCTTCGGGTTTCGGTTCGACCGTTGCCTGTTCCGGCTGCAGGCGCGTCATGTTCAAGCTGACATGCACCTGAGTGCCCACCATAGGCACGCTGCTCAGGCTCAGTTGCCCGCCCATCATTGCGCACAGGCTGCGGCAGATCACCAGCCCCAGGCCGGCACCGCTCCTGGCGAGCTGCCCGGAATTGTCGGCCTGGGCAAAGGGTTCGAACAGGCGTAACTGGTCATCCCGGCTGATACCTATCCCGGTGTCCTCGACCACCAGTTTCATCTCGACTTGCTGCGCCAGCTCGGTGGGCAATACCTCAACCTTGATTTTGACCTCGCCGCGCTCGGTGAACTTGATCGCGTTGCTGACGAGGTTGGACAGCACCTGCTTGAACCGCAGCGGGTCGATCAACACATCGGTGTCATCCAGGTTGGGCTTGAACTCAAGGGACAGGCTGAGGGTTTTCTGGCGGGCCAGGCCGTCGAACACACGCACCACCGACTCGATCACCTCTCGCAGGTTGACGCGTTCCGGCGCCAGGCTCAGGCGCCCGGATTCGATGCGCGCGATGTCGAGGATATCGCCGATCAGCTCCAGCAGGTCCTTGGCCGAGTTGTACGCCACTTCGATGGCCGGGCGATCAAGATGGCCCTGGTCGGCACGCTTGAGGGTCAGTTCGAGCATGCCAATCACCGCGTTCATCGGTGTGCGGATTTCATGGCTCATGGTGGCGAGGAACGTGCTCTTGGCCCGGTTGGCTTCGTCGGCGCGTTCTTTGGCGGCGCGGATTTCGTCGAACAGTTGGCGTCGCTCGCTGATGTCAATCCAGCCACCAATGATGCCCTGCACCTCTGCGGTAGAGTCGCGGTATGGCAGGATCCAGTGGTAGATCGTCAGTTTTTTTCCGTGGATATGCAGGGTGCGATCAAGGATCAGCGGGTTGCCTTCGGCCATCACCCGCTGGTAATCGGCGTGATATTGAACCGCGTCGGTTTCAAGGGCCTCACTCATCTGGATGGCGCTTTTGCCGATCACATCCTCGCGTTTGACGTCGAATACCTGCAGGTAGCTGTCATTGCAGGTCTGCAGCAAGCCTTTACGATCACGCACGTAGATCGGATGCGGGGTTTCATTGACCAGCGCACGCATGAACTCGAACTGGTCACTGAGCGCGCGCTCGGCCATCTTGCGGTGTTTGATCTGGCGACGCATATAGGCGTTCCAGCCCAGGGAGACCAACAGCAAAAGGCCCGTACCAATGATGATGCGTGCGATCAGTTGATGATAGTTGCGCCAGTAGCTATCGGAGGCGGAGGTGTAGCCTCGCCAGCGACTGTTGATCACCCCCAGTTCATCCGGGGCGATGCTCAGCAAGGCCTTGTCGAGAATCGAGCTGAGTTCGGTGGCACTGCGTGCGGTTGCCAGGGCAAACGTGGCGGGAAAGGTGCCGATACTGGTGCTGATCTGAAGTTTGTCCTGGAACATCTGGGACGACAGGAAGTAGTTGGCGACTACCAGTGAGTTCACTGCGCCTTCGACATGCCCTTGGGCCAGCATTTCCGAGGCCTTGAACGTGTCGCTGGCGTTGACCAGATGCACCTCTGGGAAGTCGCGGCGCAGGACGGTTTCCAGCGGGTTACCCGGCGTAATTGCCAGGCGCTTGCCGGCCATCTGCTCCAGGTTCAAGGGCGCATCGGGCTCTTTCCGGGTCAGCAGCACATAGGAATTTTCCAGGTAAGGTCGGCTGAAATTCAGCTGCGCTTCCCGTTCAACGCTGGGCACGATTGCGCCGATGATGTCGACTTTGCCGGCGTCCACCTGTTCGATCATCGCATTCACGTCACGCCCGCGCTCAATGTCGAAACGCAGCCCGGTGCGCAGGCGAACCAACTCCAGCAGATCGGCGGTAATGCCACGAAAATTGCCGTCGGTATCGAAGAACGTCAGGGGGGCGAAGGTTTCGTTCACCGCCACCTTCACCACCGGGTGGTCCTTCAGCCAACGCTCCTCACGTTGAGTCAGTTGTAGCTTCTCGTCGGTCAGCAGGATGTCGCTGCCGGCGCTCCAGCGCTTGGCGATCGCGTCCCGTTCAGCGGTAGGCACGGCCGTCATTACCGCATCGACGATACTCAAGAGGGTGCGCTGCTGCTGGGGCATGGCAAAGCTGAACCCATAGGCCTCGTGCTTGCCGAAATTGGCCATGCGGATGTTCTTCAGGTAGCCCTTGTTGATCATGTAATGGGTGGAAATGGTATCGCCGAGAAACACGTCCGCCTGGTCGAATGCCACCGCATTCAAGGCATTTTGATAAGAGGGATAGACGCGGATGCGCGCCTCGGGGTAAAGCTTTTCCACCTCGCCCAGTGGCAGGTAGTGGTAGACCAGAGCCAGGCGCATCCCGGCCAGGCCATCCTTCAGGCTGCGGGTCTCACCTTCGCGGGTGACCAGTACCGGCTGGTCCACTGCATAGGGTTCGGACAGCGTGAGATTCGGGTTTGCCGCCTCAAAGCCGTTGGACGAGCCCAGCAGGTCGATATCCCCCGCTTCAAGGGCGCGGATCGCGGCCTCTCGGGAGGGGTAGCGCAACACTTTCACCGGCAGTGCCAGTGCCTTGGACAGCAGGCCGGCGTAATCAGCGGTGAGTCCCTCGTAGTCGCGGCCGCTGGACGTGAGGTCAAAGGGCGGATAATCAGGGGACGCAGTGCCCAGCACCAACTCCCGCTTGTTTTGCAGCCATTGGCGTTGGGCCTTGTTGAGGTGGGTTTCCAGTTGAACCGAGCCTGCACGGCTCAACAAGGTGAAATGTTCCGGGCTCGCTGGGTGGTTCGCGAGCACGACCGTGCTGAAGCACAAGCCGGCACTCAATGTAATCAGATAGTCCTTTATACGCCTGGGCATCCGCTTTCTCACACTAGCGCGTTTCGTTTTGCCATCTCGATAAGTTCTACCAAGGATTTGGCTTGAAGTTTTTGCATCAGCCGCTTTTTATAAGTGCTTACTGTTTTATTACTCAGAAACATACCTTTGGCGATTTCCTTGTTGGTGCGGCCTTGTGCAAAAAGTTGCAATACCATTAGTTCGCGGTCGTTGACGGTCTTGAATAATTCGAGTTCCTGGGATTCCACACCGTCTACACCATTGCTGTTCAGTGCCTGGCTCGGGAAATAGTTGTAGCCGGACAACACCGCGCGAATGGCGCTCAGCAACTCACTCAAATCGCCTTCCTTGCACACGTAGCCATCGGCGCCCGAGCGCATGCAGCGTGTGGCGAAGAGGGTGGGGGACTGGGCTGTCAGGATCAGGGTCTTCATTGACGTGTTCATCGCGTTGAAGCGGCAGAGCACTTCCAGCCCATCCAGCTTGGGAATGCTGATGTCCAGGATAATCAGGTCAGGCAGGCATTCGCGGACCATTTGTATGGCGTCGCAGCCGTTATCCGTTTCGCCCACCACTTTGTACCCTTCGTGCTCCAGTAACATTCGGATGGCAAGTCGTATAACAGGGTGGTCATCGATAATAAAAACTGAGTTCATGATCACATTCCATGCAAGTGCAAATAAAGCGGGCACATTAGCTTAGAAGAGGAGGGAGGAGCATGAGTCGAGGGGGAAGTAGATATAAAACAGGAAAAGTCCTACATGAGAAAAGGTAAATGCCTACCGGCTGCTAAGGCGTTGTGAAGCGATATGTCAGTGCTGTGGCAGTGAGTGAACTAAATGCTGCTGTCATGGATTTAACGGGTGCGGCGCCGACGTTTTTCGTCAGTCCATGATGTTTAATTCCTACATTTGTAACTTAAGTAAAGGGCACAGCAAGTGCGCAAGTTCATTCTTGTTCAGTGGCTTTGATAAGTAACCGAGTAGTGGCAGGCCACGATCTGCCGCTTGGGATATCAGGCTGGCGAGTTCCGCCACGGGCAATCCGCTCAGCAGGATGGCGGTCGTGGTAAAGCGTCGGCGGCTGGCGATATCAATCAGTTCGAGTCCGGGCAGGTCAGGCAAGCATTGGTCACAGAGGATGATGTCGAAAGGCTCCTCGGCCCGTGACATCAAACAGATTGCCTGCTCGGCGTTTTCGGCTGGCGTCAGCCGGGCGAAGCCGAAGCTTCTGAGCAGGCACTGGGTGGCGAGAAGTTGAAAAGGATGATCCTCCACCAGCAGGATACGAAGTGGGTAGTTGGGCATTGGGGGCCACGCGGTGAGTCAAGCGTCGATGGGGGCGCGTAGGAACAGATCGCCAGGGTCGCCGGGAGCGTGCGTGATTATTCATCGGGTGGTTGTGCGAATTCGATCAGGCCGCTCTGTTCCCTTTGTAGGCAGATTCCTTTCAGGAAACAGGCGACGTGATCGTGCTCGTTATTGAGGGCTGGAGCGTCCGGTCATTTCCCGCGCCATCTCGGTGGCATAGCTGTCGGTCATGCCCGCGATAAAGTCGATCATGCGTAGGAACGACGCGTGTAACGGCCACTCGGGGTTCGGCGCGTTGTTGCCAAGCAAGTCGAGAATGCGCCGGTTCTTGAACGACGGCGTGCGCCCGCCATGTTGCTCAAGCGCGGCACCGCAGAAGGCGTTCAGGAGAATCTCGAGGGTGGTGTAGGCGCCGATCTCATGCAGGGTCTTGCGCTTGTCCTGAAAGATTTTCTTGCGCGCCATGTCTTTGGCATCCAGGACGCAGCGTTTGGCCGGGCCGTGCATATGCTCCACCAGATCCCCGGGCAGGGTGCCGGCCAACAAAGCGTCTTGCTGTTCCACGAAGGCCCGTGCCGCCGCGTTGGTCAAATGCTCGATGGCCTTGCCACGCAGGATCGCCAACTTGCGTCGACGGGAGTCCTGGGCGCCGAGCTGGCGATAGGTCTGTGGCAGGTCATCGCCCACCAGGTCCAGCAGCAGCGACTCGACTTCGGTGTACTCCAGCAACTCCATTTCCAGACCGTCTTCCAAGTCGATCAAGGCGTAGCAAATGTCGTCTGCCGCCTCCATCAGATACACCAGCGGATGCCGGGCCCAGCGCTGATCCTCGAGTTGCGGCAGGCCGAGCTTGTGGGCGATCTGCTCGAGGATCGGCAGCTCGCTCTGGTAGCAGCCGAACTTGTGTTTCTTGTACCCCAGCGAGTCCGCGTGCCGGGCGGTCCAGGGGTATTTCAGGTACGTGCCCAGGGTTGCGTAGGTCAGGCGCGTACCGCCGTCGAACTGGTGGTATTCCAGTTGGGTGAGCACACGAAAGCCCTGTGCGTTGCCTTCGAAGTTGAGGAAGTCATTGCGTTCGGCGCTGCTCATGTCGTCCAGCCAGCCGCGCCCTGCAGCCTGCTGGAACCAGTGGCGGATGGCGTCTTCGCCGGAATGCCCGAATGGCGGGTTGCCGATGTCGTGGGCCAGGCAGGCCGATTGCACCACCATGCCCAGGTCGCTCGGGTCGCACCAGTCGGGCAGGGCGCTGCGCAAGGTCTCGCCGACGCGCATGCCGAGGGAGCGGCCCACACAGCTCACTTCCAGGGAGTGGGTCAGGCGTGTATGGATGTGGTCGTTGCTGGAGACCGGGTGTACCTGGGTCTTGCGGCCCAGGCGGCGAAACGCGCCGGAGAAGATAATACGGTCGTGGTCTTTGTGAAACGGGCTACGCCCCAGTTCTTCCGGGCTGTGCAGCGGTTTGCCAAGACGTTCGCGAGTCAGCAGGGTGGGCCAATCCAAGGCGGGTACTCTCCGTACGGTGAATGACCCTCCCAGCTTCCCGGTTCAGCGCGGCCTGGGCAAGCGAAAATCTACAGCCCGGCTGCGTCGATATCGATTAACAGCAAACGCTGACCGTTATCGAAGAATTGTCCGGTCGTGAGGCAATACTGATTGGTGGTCGCGTCGCGGTAGGTCGAAGACAGGGTCAGGCGCCGCTCCTCCCACCCCTCGGCCAGCAGGTGATAGAAGTACGGGCGCCACGACCAGTTATGGCCCAGGTAGCGACTGTCGGCCTGCCAGGCGTCCTGGCGCCATTCGAAGTTGGGGGTCAGCTGCGTGCCATGCCGGTCGCACTGGTAGAAGCGCAGCAGCCAGGGAAAGGCCGGCAGTTGCGGCAACTCGCTCAGCGGCGCCTGGGCCTGCGCCCAGGTTTGCAGGATGTTCATCAGCTCGGCCAATTGCTGGCGCAATTGCATGATGCGCCCACGCTCTGCGAGCTTTTGTTGGACATACGCGGTGCGCAACTGGGCGAAACGCGAGACGAAGGCGTCGGCGGCGAACCAGTCCAGCTGCGCCTGGGCAAACAGATAGCCCTGCACATAGCGCGAACCACACTCCAGGGCGAAGCTTAACTGCGCCTCGGTTTCCACGCCTTCGGCGATGATCCAGCACCCGGTCTTCTCCGCCATTTGCGCCAATGCCCTGACCACTTCGCTGCTCGGCCCGCCGCGGGCGGCGGCCTGGAACAGGCGCATGTCCAGCTTGAGAATATCCGGCTGCAATGCCAGCACCCGGTCGAGCTGCGAATAGCCAGCGCCAAAGTCATCGATGGCGATTCGCGCGCCGGCCTCGCGATAACGCACCACCACGTCGGCCAGGCGCTGGATGTCGCCGCCCAGTTCGGTGATCTCGAACACGATGCGTCGTGGGTCGACGCCATGGCTGTGGATCTGCTTCAGGCTCGGCAAGGCTTGGCCCGGGCGCAGCCGATTGATCCAGCGCGGCGAGATGTTCAAGCTCAGGAACCAATCTTCGGGGGCTTCGTGCAAGCGGCTCAGTGCATTGTCACGGATCTGCCGGTCGAGACGGCGCAAGGTCACGCCCGGCGTGCGTGGGTCGGCGAACAGCGGGCCCACGGACTGCAAGAGGCCGTCAGCCTGGCGCAGACGGCCCAGGGCCTCAACGCCGGCGATGCGGCCGGTGGCGGTGTCGATAAATGGCTGGAAGCAGGCGAGCGGTTGCCCGTCGATCACGGGGCCTCCTTAAGCGAGGTGGCGAAAAAAAGGCCCGGCCCTCGAAAACGAGGGTCGGGCCGATTCTGTTAGCAAGAATGCAGCCAGCCAGGCTCAACCTTTGCGCGATGAACCCTGCATGGCCAGTTTGATCAGCGGGATCAAGCCGGCGCCCAGGCGCACCATGCGCGTCAGGCTGCCGATACCGCCGCCCTTGGCGCCCTTACCGGTAAAGAAGCCCATCAGCGTCACAGCGGCCACGCCCCACAGCGGCGCGTGCTTGATGCCCAGGCCGTCCTGAAAGTTCTGGCCCAGGTTGCGCACCTTGTTCAAGGGCGACATCAATTGCTGGGATTCGTGTCGAATCTCCTGGCGGTGCATTTCCATGCGCAGGCGAATCAACGCCTTGCGCATTTCCCGCCGTGAGGTGTTTGTCGGTAGTTGAGTCATGGCAGCAGGCGCTCCCGGTCATTGGCCAGCTCTTCGAGGGTGGCGTGGAACGGCGTGGACTCATCGAACACCGCCGCTTTCAAGCGTACCCCGCAGAACGCTGCGGCCAGCGTGTAGAACACGCAGAGGCAGATGATCCCGGTCAGGCGGTAGCCGGTGTCCCACACCAGGATCATCACCAAGGTCGACAGCCCCACCAGCAACAGCAGCGCAAACACCAGCGCCAGGCCGGCAAACAGCAGCAGGCTGACGGTGCGGGCCTTCTGTTCCTGCAATTCAATGCCAAACAATTCGACGTGGCTGTGCAGCAAGCCCAACACGGCCGCGCCCAAACGTCTTGAGGTAGTGCCCGTGGACGAGCCAGTTTCGCCGATAGACATGATTAGCGCCTTGTGGCCAACAGGCCGATCAGAAAGCCCACGCCGGCGGCAATGCCCACCGACTGCCAAGGGTTGGCCTGCACGTAATCTTCAGTGGCGGTGACCGCCGCCTGGCCACGTTCGCGCAGGGACTCTTCGGTCTGTTTCAGGGTTTCGCGGGCCTGCAGCAGCGTGTCATGAATCTTCGCACGCAGCTCATCGGCCTGGTCACCGGCAAGCACCTTGGTGTCATCCAGCAACCGTTCGGTGTCAGTCACCAAGGTTTGAAAATCCGCCATCAATATTTCTTGAGCAGTCTTTGCAGTTCTTCTGGCCATGGTTATCTCCGTGATTGGCTGATCGGTACGTCGGTTCGATACGTAGTGGTTTCGAGTCACCGGCATCGGTGAAGGTTCAGTGCAATTGTCTGGTACAGCTTTTGCTTTGCCTTGGTGCGCAGGCCCCGGGGCTTGCGCTGAATCCGGGCGGCTTTAGGCAATGCCTTGAAAAACCTTACCCTAAATAACTGAAACCCGCGGAAAAACCCTTTCGGCAACGGCCTGTTGTGTTGATCGCTGCGCTAAAGCGGTTCACATCCTCTGTAGAGGGGTGGGGCCGGCGGTGCCAATTTAGTGCGCGCAACCCTGGCTTGAACCGCTTTGGTGCTTTTTGCCTTTATTACAGGCCTGCCAACCTCCATGGAAAATCTGCAAAGTGCAGTGGACACCCTCGTCCATAGTTCCAATACCCTGTTTATCCTGATCGGTGCGGTCATGGTGCTGGCCATGCACGCCGGCTTCGCGTTCCTGGAAGTGGGCACCGTGCGCCAGAAAAACCAGGTCAACGCCTTGTCGAAGATCCTCAGCGACTTCGCCATTTCCACGCTGGCCTATTTCTTTATAGGCTATTGGATCTCCTACGGTGTGAGCTTCATGCAACCGGCCGCTGTGATCAGTGCCGATCATGGTTATGGGTTGGTGAAGTTCTTTTTCCTGCTGACCTTCGCGGCGGCGATCCCGGCGATTATTTCCGGCGGTATCGCCGAGCGTGCGCGGTTTGCGCCGCAGCTCTGTGCAACGGCGTTGATCGTGGCGTTTATCTACCCGTTTTTCGAAGGCATGGTGTGGAACGGCAATTTCGGCCTGCAGGCGTGGCTGCTCGCGACCTTTGGCGCCAGCTTCCACGACTTTGCCGGTTCCGTGGTGGTGCACGCCATGGGCGGCTGGCTGGCGCTGGCGGCGGTGTTGTTGCTTGGCCCGCGCAATGGGCGCTACCGCGACGGGCGCCTGGTAGCGTTTGCGCCGTCGAGCATTCCGTTCCTGGCGTTGGGCTCGTGGATTTTGATCGTCGGTTGGTTTGGCTTCAACGTGATGAGCGCGCAAACCCTAAACGGCGTCAGTGGCCTGGTGGCAGTCAATTCGCTGATGGCCATGGTCGGCGGCACGGTTGCGGCCCTGGTCATCGGTCGCAATGACCCAGGCTTCCTGCATAACGGTCCATTGGCCGGGCTGGTGGCGATCTGCGCGGGCTCCGACCTGATGCACCCGGTGGGCGCGCTGGTCACGGGGGCAGTCGCCGGTGGTGTGTTCGTGTGGTTCTTCATCGCGGCCCAGGATCGCTGGAAGATCGACGACGTACTGGGTGTGTGGCCGTTGCACGGCCTGTGCGGGGTGTGGGGCGGCATCGCTTGTGGCATTTTCGGCCAGACCGCCCTCGGTGGGCTGGGGGGTGTCAGCCTGATCAGCCAGTTGATCGGCACCGCCCTCGGTGTGCTGGTGGCGCTGGCCGGCGGCCTGTTGGTGTACGGCGTGATCAAGCGCGTGACCGGGCTGCGCCTGAGCCAGGAAGAGGAGTACTACGGCGCGGACCTGTCGATCCACAAGATCGGCGCGGTCAGTCAGGATTGATCGGCGCCTCTTCTGCGTTGTTCGGGTGCGAGTAAAAACCGTGCAGCAGGTGATAGCGGTTCTGCCGCACTTCATCGACACGCGCCTGTACCTGTTGGTCCGGCAGGCCTAGCAGGATCAAGGCATGGGAGGCGAGCATCAGGCTCGACTCCAACAGCTCGGGCACCACTTCATTGGCGCCCGCGGCTTTCAGTTCGGCCAGTTGGCTGTCATCGCGGGTGCGCACCAGAATCGGCACTTCGGGGTTGATCCGGCGCGCTTCTTTCAACACCACCAAGGCAACGTCGCTGTTGTCCACCGCAATCACCACCAACCGTGCACGCTCCAGGCCGACTGCACTGAGCAGGGCACCACGCCGGCAATCGCCGTAATGCACGCTGCTGTCTTCGGTCGTGGCTTCCTGGACCCGTTCCGGGTCGTCATCCAGGGCGATAAACGCCTGTTGCTCATTGCGCAGGAAACGTCCGATGGATTGGCCTACGCGTCCATACCCGCAAATCACTGCGTGCCCGCGCAACTCGGCGTTCAGCGCGGTGATTTCTTCCAACTGCACTTGCTGGTTGGGCTTGCGGTGCAGGCGCAGGGCAATGCGTGGTGCGGCGCGCAACAGCAGCGGCGTCAGCAACATCGAACAGAACGTGGCAGCGAGCAGCAGGCCGTTGAATTCATCCGGGATCAGACGGCTTTGCTGCATCTGCGCCATCAACGCAAAACAGAACTCGCCACCCTGGGCCAGGGCCAGGCCACTGCGCCAGGCGGTTTCACTGTCGCTGCCACGCAGCTTGACCAGCGCGGCGACCACACAGCCTTTGGCCACCATCAATGCCAGGGTCATGCCGAGGATCAGCAGGCTATGGCTGACGAACAGTTGCAGGTCGATGAGCATGCCGATGCTGACGAAAAACAGCCCCAGCAAGATGTCGCGAAACGGGCGGATATCCGCCTCGATCTGATGGCGGTAGTGGCTTTCCCCTAACAACATGCCGGCGAGGAACGCACCCAGCGCAGGGGAGAGCCCAAGCAGGTGGGTGAGCCAGGCGGTCAGCAACACAATCACCAGCGCCAGCAGCACAAACAGCTCTGCCGAATGGGAGGCGGCGACCTCGCGGAACAAACGCGGCAACAGCCAACGGCTGGCGAGCAGCAGGCCGACAAACAAGAACACGGTTTTGCCGAGTGTCAGCGGCAGCGCCAGGTACCAGGCTTGCTCACCGGTGCCGGCAAACACCGGCACCAGGGTCAGCAGCAACACCGCCACTACGTCCTGAAACAGCAACACGCCAATCGCGTTCTGGCCGTGGCTGCTGAAGATTTCACCAAGGCTGGTCAGCTCCTTGCTGACAATCGCCGTGGATGACAACGCCAGCCCGGCCCCCAGCAACAGGGCGATGCCCGGCGCCACACCAAAGGCCATCAATAATCCGCCCAGCAGTACTGCGCACCCCAGCACCTGCAAACTGCCCAGGCCAAACACCACACGGCGCAAGGCGAGCATCCTGGTCAGGGAAAATTCCAGGCCCAGGGAGAACAGCAGAAACACCACACCGAGTTCGGCGAGGTCGGGCAGGTCCTCGCTGTCATTCACCCAGTCCAGCGCGGTGGGCCCCACGGCCAGGCCGACGCACAGGTAGCCCAGCACGGGCGGCAATCGCAACCGGCGAAACAGCGCAATCACCACCAGGGATGAGGCCAAAATGATCAGCAGGTTGGCAAACACACGCATCTCCGTTGCTAGGGGGCAGGCAAAAAGCCGCGAGAATCGCCGAATCAGTTATACGCCATGGTGACCTGGGTCAGGGTTTTAGTGAGGGTGGGCGAGAGGCCGTAACCGAGCTTAGAATGGTGGCCTGTTTTCTGACCAGGTCCATTGCCATGCTTCCTGAATGCCAGTTATTCGGCACCCTGGGTTGCCATCTTTGTGAAATCGCCGAAGCCGAAATCATGCCGCTCGTCGAACACGGGTTGCTGGTGGAACTGGTGGATATCACCGACCCCGAAGACCTGACCGAAGCCTACGGCCTGCGGATCCCGGTGCTTCGCCGGGTAGACACCGGGGCGGAACTGGATTGGCCATTCGACACACAACAGGTTGTCGCCTTCCTTCGCTGAGTTTTATGCGATGGCAGGTTTCCGATTATTACGTTACTGTATGTTTGTACAGCGATTGAATAGAGGGAACGCCCGTGGTGAATGTTGAACAACTGAAAAGCAGCGTCAATCGCATGTCCGCCGATGTCGTGCGCGACGCGGTGAACGAGCTGCGCCTTGACGGCCTGGTCACGGAAGGCAAGACGCCGTTTAATAAAGTGCATTTCAATACTTGCTTCGCCGAGATCGAGGCGCTGTTCCAGCGCGCCGGTTATCACAAGCAGCTGGATGTGGTGGGTTACCAGGGCTTGTTGTACGCGTTGTACGACCCGGGCCGCTGGGAAGCGGTGGACGTGCTGCGCTGGCTCAAGGAGTTCACCGACGCCGCCAGTGCCTCGAAGGTTCTGCGGGCCGCGTTGGCCAAGGCCTGAGATTCGCCCTAGGCTCAATCCCGCGCAATGCGGGATAATGCCTGCCGGTTTTCCCAAGGCTTGAGCATCTGCATGTCCACTTCTGTTTTTATCGCCTCCGAGCATCAAGCCAGTACGTTGTACTTGCCACCGGGCCCTTGGGCGACGGTGCTGGATTGCCTGTGCGAACACTTCCCGGCGATCAGCCGTGAACATTGGCTGGACCGCATCGCCCGCAGCCGCGTATTGGATATCAACGGCAGCCCGATCAGCCAGGACCTGGCCTACAAGGAAGGGCTGTGCATCTATTACTTCCGCGAAGTGCCCAACGAGAAAATCATCCCCGTACAGGAAACCATCCTGTACGCCGACGAGCACCTGGTGGTGGCAGACAAACCCCATTTCCTGCCCGTGACCCCGGCCGGTGAATATGTCGAGCAAACCCTGCTGCGGCGCCTGATTCGCCGCCTCGACAATCCATCGCTGGTGCCCTTGCATCGCATCGATCGGCATACGGCGGGGTTGGTGCTGTTCTCGGCCAACCCGGCCAGCCGCTCCGCGTATCAACAACTGTTTCCCACGCGCAAGATCGATAAATTCTACGAGGCCATCGCACCGGCCTTGCCTGAACTGGCGTTCCCCAGGGTGCATAAAAGCCGCCTGGTCGATGGCGAGCCGTTCTTTCGTATGCAGGAGGGGTCTGGCGCCGCCAACACTGAAACGGCTGTGGAAGTGCGCGAAAAGAATGGCGATCTATGGCGCTACGGCCTGTTTCCCGTGACCGGCAAGAAGCACCAGTTGCGTGTGCACATGGCCGCACTTGGCGCGAGTATCTGTAACGACCCGTTCTACCCGGATGTGATCAAGGACGCGGTGGACGACTACGCCAACCCACTCAAGCTGCTGGCCCAGGGCGTGCGTTTTATCGACCCGGTCACCGGCGTAGAGCGCAGCTTCCGCAGCGAGATCACCCTGGACTGGTAACCCCTCGGAAACGACAAGGCCCGCGCGAGGCGGGCCTTGTGGCAAACGCTAAGACTTACAGGTCTTTAACGGTGCGAACCTGATCTTTGTTGATGCGGGTGCGCTTGCCGTCAAGTTGTTCGAATTCGTAGAAACCCGAATCTTCATTGTATTTCGGGGTGTCGACGGCCTGGATTTCGCGACCGTCATTCAGGGTGATCACTGTCGGCGAGGCGCAACCGGCGAGGGTGGCGAGGCCCAGTGCAAGCATGAGAGCGGCGATGGTCCGTTGAGTCATGAGTTTGTCTCCGAGAGAATACTTTTTAATTGCTGACCTTGTGACGCGTGCGGCGCCGACAAAGTTCCTGATGCGAGGTTCATTCTGACATGCCCGACAGCGTCTGTAACAGCTCGGGCGTATTAAGGTTGGCCAGTCGCGGGTCATCCGCCGGGCACTCCAGTCCCACGCCACCCAGTTGCAGGAAGATCTTGCGTGGGCTGCGTTCACCCGCACGCCATGCCTGTTCTACCTCAGTTTGCAGGTGGGTAGGGATGATGCAGATCAAGGGTTCCCAGAATTCACCATGGCGCACCATCACTGGCAGTAGCGGGTTGCGCTGCGCTGTCTGCCGCAGGTCGGCGAGCAATCGGGCGTCGATATGCGGTACATCGCACGGCAATATCAGCAGGTGCGCGTGGCGCGCGGCGGCGAGTCCCGCACGGATACCGGCGAGCGGGCCGGGAAAGTCCGGGCTGTCGTCATTCACCAGTTGGTCGGCATAGACGGCGTACTGTTGCGGGTTGCGGTTGCACGAGATGATCAGGTCATCCGTGAGCGGTCGCACCAGGCTCTGTAGATGCGCGATCAAGGGCTGGCCACGCCAATCCAACAGGCCTTTGTCCTGGCCGCCCATGCGCTGCCCGCGCCCACCGGATAGCAGCAGGATCGAACACGGCAGGGGGGATGAGTCGATAGGCATGGCGGTTCCGCAACGGCAGCAAAAGGGGGGCCTGTGATATAACATCGGGCTGTTCCTTCGACAACCGGACCGTGCCATGAACGCCAAGGCAGATGCGCCCTTCGTACCCCTGAATATCGCTGTATTGACCGTCAGTGACACCCGCACCCTGGACACCGACACCTCGGGCCAGGTCTTCGTCGACCGTCTCACCGCCGCTGGCCATACCCTGGCCGAGCGCGTGCTGCTCAAGGACGACCTTTACAAAATCCGCGCCCAAGTCGCCCACTGGATCGCCGAAGACGTGGTGCAAGTGGTGTTGATCACCGGCGGCACCGGCTTCACCGGCCGTGACAGCACGCCTGAGGCCGTCAGTTGCCTGCTCGATAAACAGGTCGACGGTTTTGGCGAGCTGTTCCGCCAGATATCCGTGGCTGATATCGGCACCTCTACCGTGCAGTCTCGCGCATTGGCAGGCTTGGCCAATGGCACCCTGGTGTGCTGCCTGCCGGGTTCCACCAATGCGGTGCGTACCGGCTGGGATGGCATCCTCGCCGAGCAGTTGGACAACCGTCATCGCCCGTGCAACTTCGTACCGCACCTGAAGCAGGCCGAGCCTTGTGAATCCCGTGGGTAAGCCTGGCAAGACCGGCGCCCTGATGCCGGTGGAAGAGGCCTTGCAAAAACTGCTGGCGATGGCCGAAGCCGCGCCGATCCGCGAGCAGGAAACGCTGCCCCTGGCTGACTGCGATGGCCGTGTATTGGCCCAGGACCTGATCTCTACGCTCGACCTGCCGCCTTGGCCGAACAGCGCCATGGACGGTTACGCCGTGCGCTTGGCGGACTGGACCGGTGAACCGTTGGCAGTGAGCCAGCGCATCTTCGCAGGTCAGTCGCCACAGCCCCTGGCCACCGGCACCTGCGCGCGGATCTTCACCGGCGCGCCGGTTCCCGAAGGTGCTGACTGTGTGGAAATGCAAGAAAACGCTGTGGTTCACGCCGACGAGCGCGTGAGCTTCACCGAAGCCCTGCACATCGATCAGAACATCCGCCCCCAAGGCCAGGAAACCACCGTAGGCGAGCTTGTGTTAACGGCCGGCACGCGCCTGGGCCCGATTGAGCTGGGCCTGGCCGCTTCCCTTGGCCGTGATTGCCTGGCAGTAGTACGCCGACCGCGTGTGGCGGTGTTGTCCACCGGCGATGAATTGATCGAGCCGGGCTTGCCGCTCGGGCCGGGGCAGATCTACAACAGCAACCGTGGCGTGCTCTGCTCATGGCTGGCGCGCATGGGTTGCGAAGTGATCGACGCCGGCATCCTGCCCGATGACTTGGACCGGACCCGCACTCGCCTGGCCGATCTGGGCAATGTCGACCTGATCCTGTCGACCGGCGGTGTGTCGGTAGGCGAGGCGGACTTCCTCGGCATTGCCCTGCGTGAAGAGGGTGAGCTGGCGCTGTGGAAACTGGCGATCAAGCCAGGCAAGCCGCTGACCTTCGGCCACTTCCGAGGCGTGCCGGTGATCGGCCTGCCGGGCAATCCGGCCTCGACGCTGGTGACGTTTGCGCTGCTAGCGCGCCCTTATTTGTTGCGCCGTCAAGGCGTGCAAGATGTCGAGCCGCTGCGCTTTGAAGTGCCGGTGGGGTTCGTGTGGCCCAAACCGGGCAATCGTCGCGAATACCTGCGCGGGCGTATCGAGCAGGGCCAGGCGATCATCTATCGCAACCAGAGTTCCGGCGTGCTGCGCAGTGCGGCGTGGGCGCAAGGGTTTGTGGAGGTGTTGGAAGGCACGACATTGACGATTGGCGACCGGGTCAACTTCATTCCTTTGAGTGAAGTAATGGGCTGACGCGCAGTTCATCGGTGGCTGACTGACGCTCAAGAAAAGTCCTATGAGTAAACCTGAGCGGGCAGGCTAATTTGCCGAGTTCTGGTTAACTGGAGGACTGACGATGACTATCCAACGTGCTACATCCATTAATAGCGTGGAGGCGCCCGTTTACGCCGAGCCCGGCATGCTCACTGCAGCCTCAATCAATTCAACCAATGCGCGTAGGGTCTTGAGCGAATTGATTGGCCGGCCGCCTTCCGAGGACAATTATCGAGAGCGACTTGCCTGCATGATCGCCGATCCGAATATTACTTCCTGGCAGGCGTTGACGCGCAACCCAGGGCAGTTGCAACGGCTGCAGGATAACGAGCGGTTGGGCTGGTCCAACCCGGCTGCGGCTGACAGCAGTATGCCAACACTGGCGCAGGCTCTGGGCAAAAGAAACGTCTGGCTGCCTGAGGTGGAAAGCCTCAATGCCAACATCCTGAAAAATCTGACGGCGCAGTTGGCAGAGAAGTACCTGACGCAGTTCCAGTCAATCCTCCACGACCAGGCACCTGCCGTGTCGCAAGATGTCTCGATAGTTCGCGGTGCGCCGTCAGCGGGTAAAACCACCTTTCTGACTGGCCAGTTCGCGCTCAACACCGATGTTGTGAAGAATATGATCCAGAACCGTATGCCCGGTACCAGCATGCTGCAAGTGCATGATCAGGGCGCGGCACTGGTTCAGCAGTTCATGGGGCCTATGGAAAAGCGCTTGGGGCAGCCATTGACGCGGGACGCGTTGTACCTGTGGCCAAATGACTTCAATCAGAAGATCGCCGATGTCGCACGTTTGAGCCAAGCGCCCAAGCTGCATTTCCATGATATCCAGGTGGACCTGGCGACCTTGTGCTGCCGGATTCTCAAACGTGGGACGGATGAGGCGGTGATGGACTTCAATGTCCTGAGCCAGTTTTTCAGTGCGGGTCTGGAGCATCGTGGCCAGAGTATCGAGTCGGTCAAGAGCAATCAGGGCAGGCTCAAAGAGTATTCACTGTCGGCCTGGGACGGTCAGCAAAACGTGCTCGTCGCCCAGCGCGCACCAGGTACGAAGGCGTTTGTGATCAAGGATCAGGTCCTGTTCGATCATGTTACTGCCCGAGATAGCCGTTCCATCAAGGCGGAGATAGACAATGTTCGCAACACCGTCATTAACGCGCAGTTCATCGAGGCCTTCACTGCTCCACTTCCGCCGGCTCAGGCCAGCGCGTTCGGTGCAGCATTGCGGCGGTACGAGGGGCAGACGTTCGAGCAGGCGTTGAAGCAGCATGCGCAGCGCAAGCCCGTTGCCACGTCGGTCGCGGCCCGCGTGTTGGCCGGTGTGATGCCCGGCTGATTCAGTAGTCATCCCCACGTTCGGTCACGTCGCGCTCCACCGGCCCCGCATGCGGGTCATACCCCACCGGAAACTTGCCTTTCAACGTCCAGGCAAACGCAATGATCTCGGCAATCGTGCGGTACAACTCCTCCGGAATGCTGTCGCCCAACTCCATGCGCGCCAGCAGCTTCACCAGCTCTGCGTTTTCATAGATGGGCACTTCATTTTCCCGCGCCAACTTCAGGATCGCTTCGGCCAGGGCATCATCGCCCTTGGCCGTCAGGTTGGGTGCCTGCTGGCCGTCGTACTTGAGGGCAATCGCCTGGCGCGGTGGGCTTGGGTTTTTCATGCGGTCTCATCCACCCAGCGTTGCTCCAATCCGGTTTTGGGCCCGCGCGGCGGGGTGCCGAGGTGGCAGTCGAGGTCGCCGACGTTGAGGCCCGAGGTCACCAGGCGTTCGCGCAGGTTGCCCAAGTGGCTTTCGATCAGGCTGGCGGTGAATGGCCGGGTCGCCCACAGTTGGCTGGACAGTTTGCCCTGGCTCAGTTGCGCCTGGACCTGCAACGGCCCCAGTGGCTCCATATCAAACGCCAACTCGACGCGCCAGAGCATCTGTTTGGCGTCCTTCTTGTCTTTGCGTTCGGGCTGGTCTTTGTCCGGCGCCGGTTCTTCGCGCTGGAACTTGACCTGCAAGGGCACGATGTCCTGCAGGGTGCGCATAGGGATTTCCAACTGCCACGTGGTTTGCAGGCGACCGTCGGCGGTGGTGCCGGTCTGCTCCAGGCTCGACAGTTGATGGCTTTGCAAGCGCGAGATAGCCCCGGCGGCCAGGCGCAGCAGGTTTTCCAGGTCGCCTTCGCCTTCCAGTTTGGCCATCAGGCGTTCGGGCAGCGGAAAGCCAGCGGGCAGCTGTCGGGCGCTGACTTGGCCGAGGGTGTTCAGCGGGCTGCGTACGAAGTTGGGCAGCACCTGGGCCAGGGTATTGGCGGCGAGGATGGCGTTCAGGTTGGTGCTGGCGGGCAGGGCGGGCAACAAGTCCGCGACCAGGCGCAGCAAGGCACCTTTCATGTCCAGTGGGGGAACTTGCGGGTTTTGCCCGGCAAGCAGCTTGGCTTCAAGAAACGCCCCGCTGTTCTGGATGACTTGCGCGAGCACCTTGGGGTTGCTGACCTGGGCCAAATCCGGCAAGGCGGCCAGCAAACGGTCGGCGGCGGCGCGCAGGTTGGCGGAGGTGCTGTCGCCGCGCGGCAGGTTTTGCAGCGCAGTGAACACCGCATCCAGCGAGCCTTGGCGACTTTGTTGGGTCGACAGTTGCTGCGTGACGGCCAACTGATCCTTGAGCCCGCTCAAGGGTACAAAATTCAAGGTTTGCGCGTTCTGCACCACGGCACTGAGCAGGCTGCCGACGCGCAACGGCTGCGGGCTTTCCACGGTCAGGGTGGCGCCCGTCAGTGCGCTGTTGAGCACGGTCACCAGTGAGCGGTAAATCGCCGGTTGCGCCGTGCCTTGGGGCAGCATTTGGGTGGTCAGCACCTTGGCCTGCAACAGCGTGCCCACCGGCATCTGATTGGTATCGATGCGGGTGAGGGCGGCTACATTCGCGCTCAAGGCCTGCTGCAGGCTGAGCGTCAGGTTGCCGGCGGGCGTCTGGCTGACCGCGACATTGCTGCCCAGCGGCAAGGGTTGGGCGCTGCTGGCTTGCACCAGGGTCTGGCGGCCACCTTCCAAGGTCAATTTGAGTAGCAACTGAAAGGCTTCACCGCCTTGTTTCAGGGCGATCACTTCGGCGTTCGCGGTTTTCCCGGGGTCGATCAAGCCGATCTGCGGCTCCAGCAGTTTCAGCAATTCACCGGCCGCAGGCGCAAGGCTGGGCCCGGCCGCAGTAGCAGGTGGAAGCGTAGGAAGGTTGATCTCACCGGTCATCGCGCGCGTCGTCTCTGGGGAAATTGCCCTCTTTAGAGTAGGGCATCACATGTATAATGCCGCCCGTCTGCAAAGAGAGCGCTAAAAACCTCACAACTATTTGATCCAGCTCTCTAAAATCGGTCGCCAAAGCCGTTATTGTGCATTTCTCTTTAACGGCCGCTGCACCGCCGACTTGAACCGTAAAGGCCCGCGATCTTTTGACCAGCCCTCTTCTTGAAGCCGTAGCGCTCTCCTGTGAACGCGACCTGCGCCTGCTGTTCGAGCATCTCGAACTGCGGCTGGCGGGCGGTGACATGGTGCAGATCAGTGGCCCCAACGGCAGCGGCAAGACCAGTTTGCTGCGCCTGCTGGCCGGGCTGATGCAGCCGACGGCCGGCGAGGTACGCCTCAACGGCAAGCCCCTCAACGAACAACGCACCGAACTGGCACGCAACCTGATCTGGATCGGCCACGCCGCCGGCATCAAGGACGTGCTCACCGCCGAAGAAAACCTCAGTTGGCTCAGCGCCCTGCATCATCCTGCTGCGCGCGATGCCATTTGGCAGGCTCTGGCCGCTGTTGGTCTCAAGGGTTTCGAAGACGTGCCCTGCCACACCCTGTCCGCCGGCCAACAGCGCCGCGTGGCCCTGGCGCGTTTGTATCTGCCCGGCCCGCCGTTGTGGATTCTCGATGAACCGTTCACCGCCCTCGATAAACAAGGCGTCGCCCAGTTGGAAGAACACCTGGCCCAACACTGCGAGCGGGGCGGCCTGGTTGTGCTCACCACTCATCACACGCTAAATCGCATGCCCGCCGGTTACCGTGACCTAGACCTGGGGCGGTGGTCGGCATGAGCGTATTCGCCCTGCTGGTTGCCCGCGAAGCGCGGCTGCTGTGTCGTCGCCCGGCCGAGTTGGCCAACCCGCTGGTATTCTTCGCCATTGTTATCGCGTTGTTCCCGTTGGCGGTCGGCCCCGAGACTAAACTGTTGCAAACCTTGTCCCCGGGACTGGTGTGGGTCGCCGCACTTTTATCCGTCCTGCTCTCGCTGGACGGGCTGTTTCGCAGTGATTTCGAAGACGGTTCCCTGGAACAGTGGGTCCTTTCGTCGCACCCTTTGCCACTTCTGGTACTGGCCAAGGTACTGGCACACTGGGCTTTTTCCGGCCTGGCGCTCGTCTTGCTCTCGCCGCTGCTGGCGATGATGCTGGGCCTGCCCACCGAATGCCTGCCGATCCTGCTCCTGAGCCTGCTGCTCGGTACACCGGTGCTCAGTTTGCTGGGCGCGGTGGGCGCGGCATTGACCGTGGGTTTGAAGCGCGGCGGCCTGTTGCTGGCCCTGTTGATTCTGCCTTTGTATATCCCGGTGCTGATCCTGGGCAGCGGTGCGTTGCAAGCCGCGCTCATGGGCATGCCGGCGACCGGTTACCTCCTGTGGCTTGGTAGCCTGACCGCCCTGGCGGTAACCCTGACACCCTTTGCTATAGCGGCCGGCCTGAAGATCAGCGTTGGCGAATAATGAGGTCTGACTGAGCGCTATACGTTCAGTCAGTAAAGACCCTACGCTTCTTGCCACGACAAGAAGCAACCGTGATGGAAACAGCAATGAACTGGACCTGGTTTCATAAGCTCGGCTCGCCCAAATGGTTCTATGGCATCAGCGGCAAACTGCTGCCGTGTTTGAGCATCGCTGCCGTGTTGCTGATCGGCATCGGCCTGGTCTGGGGCCTGGCCTTCGCGCCGCCGGACTATCAGCAAGGCAACAGCTTTCGCATCATTTATATCCACGTTCCCGCCGCGATGCTGGCCCAGTCCTGCTACGTGATGCTGGCCGTGTGCGGCGTGGTCGGGCTGGTGTGGAAGATGAAGCTCGCAGACGTTGCCCTGCAATGCGCCGCGCCCATCGGTGCGTGGATGACCGCCGTGGCGCTGGTCACCGGCGCGATCTGGGGCAAGCCGACCTGGGGGTCATGGTGGGTGTGGGATGCGCGACTAACGTCCATGTTGATCCTGCTGTTCCTGTACTTCGGTCTGATTGCCCTGGGCAATGCGATCAGCAATCGTGACAGCGCCGCCAAGGCCTGCGCGGTGCTGGCGATTGTCGGTGTGATCAACATCCCGATCATCAAATACTCGGTGGAGTGGTGGAACACCCTGCACCAGGGCGCCACCTTCACCCTCACCGAAAAACCGGCGATGCCTGTGGAAATGTGGGCGCCGCTGCTGCTGATGGTGCTGGGGTTCTACTGTTTCTTCGGCGCCGTGCTGCTGATGCGCATGCGCCTTGAAGTGCTCAAGCGTGAAGCCCGCACCAGCTGGGTCAAGGCCGAAGTGCACAGCAGCCTGGGAGCGCGTGGATGAGTTTTGCTTCTTTCAGCGAGTTTATCGCCATGGGCCACCACGGCCTGTATGTCTGGACGGCCTATGGCATCTGCCTGGCAGTGCTGGCCCTCAACGTCGCCGCGCCGATCCTGGCCCGCAAGCGTTACCTGCAACAAGAGGCGCGTCGTCTGCGCCGGGAGACCGAAAAGTGAATCCGCTGCGTAGAAAGCGTCTGTTGATCATCCTTGCCATCCTCGCTGGCGTCGGCATTGCCGTGGCCCTGGCCTTGAGCGCTCTGCAGCAGAACATCAACCTGTTCTACACCCCGACCCAGATCGCCAACGGCGAAGCGCCTGTCGATACGCGCATCCGTGCTGGCGGCATGGTTGAGAAGGGCTCCTTGAAGCGTTCCGGCGATTCCCTGGACGTGACCTTTGTGGTCACCGACTTCAGCAAATCTGTGACCATCACCTACCGCGGCATCCTCCCGGACCTGTTCCGCGAAGGCCAAGGCATCGTCGCCCTGGGCAAGCTCAACGCCGACGGCGTAGTGGTGGCCGATGAAGTGCTGGCCAAGCACGACGAAAAATACATGCCGCCAGAAGTCACCAAAGCGTTGAAAGACAGCGGCCAGTCCGCGCCAATGCCTGCCAAGGAGGGCTGAGCCATGACGTCCGCACTGTTTATTCCGGAACTGGGCCAGTTGGCGATGATCCTCGCCCTGTGCTTTGCCATCGTCCAGGCCGTGGTGCCATTGCTTGGCGCCTGGCGCGGTGACCGCTTGTGGATGAGCCTGGCGCAGCCGGCCGCCTGGGGCCAGTTCGCGTTCCTGCTGTTCGCGTTTGGCTGCCTGACCTACGCCTTCATGACCGACGACTTTTCCGTCGCCTATGTCGCCAATAACTCCAACAGCGCGCTGCCGTGGTACTACAAATTCAGCGCCGTGTGGGGCGCCCACGAAGGTTCGTTGCTGCTGTGGGCGTTGATCCTCGGCGGCTGGACCTTCGCCGTGTCGGTGTTCTCGCGCCAACTGCCGCAAGTGATGCTGGCGCGGGTGCTGGCGGTGATGGGCATGATCAGCATCGGTTTCCTGCTGTTCCTGATCATGACCTCCAACCCCTTCACGCGCATCTTGCCGCAGATCCCGGTAAACGGGCACGACCTCAACCCGCTGCTGCAAGACATCGGCCTGATCGTGCACCCGCCGATGCTTTACATGGGGTACGTGGGGTTCTCCGTGGCCTTCGCCTTCGCCATCGCCGCCTTGCTCGGCGGGCGTCTCGATGCAGCCTGGGCGCGCTGGTCGCGGCCGTGGACCATCGTCGCCTGGGCGTTTCTCGGCATCGGTATCACCCTCGGCTCGTGGTGGGCTTACTACGAACTTGGCTGGGGTGGCTGGTGGTTCTGGGACCCGGTGGAAAACGCCTCCTTCATGCCATGGCTGGTCGGCACGGCATTGATTCACTCGCTGGCTGTCACCGAAAAGCGCGGTGTGTTCAAGAGCTGGACCGTGTTGCTGGCCATCGCGGCGTTTTCCCTCAGCCTGCTCGGCACATTCCTGGTGCGTTCGGGCGTGCTGACCTCGGTGCACGCGTTTGCGTCCGACCCGGAGCGCGGCGTGTTCATCCTGATCTTCCTGCTGTTTGTGGTGGGCGGCTCACTCACGCTGTTCGCCCTGCGCGCCCCGGTGGTCAAGAGCCAGGTCGGCTTCAACCTGTGGTCGCGGGAAACCCTGCTGCTGGGTAATAACCTGGTGCTGGTGGTGGCCGCGTCGATGATCCTGCTTGGCACTCTGTATCCGCTGGTGCTGGATGCCCTCAGTGGCGCCAAACTGTCGGTCGGCCCGCCTTACTTCAACGCGTTGTTTATCCCGTTGATGGGCCTGTTGATGGTGGTGATGGCGGTCGGCATGCTGGTGCGCTGGAAAGACACCCCGGTGAAATGGCTGGCCGGCATGCTGATGCCAGTGTTGCTCGGCAGCGTGGCCTTGGCGGTGATCGCCGGCTTCGCTTATGGCGACTTCAACTGGGCAGTGCTCGCGACCTTCCTGCTCGCTGCCTGGGTATTGCTGGCCGGCGTGCGTGACATCTTCGACAAAACCCGCCACAAGGGACTGCTCAAAGGCTTGCCGACGCTGACCCGCAGCTACTGGGGCATGCAGATCGCCCACATCGGTATCGCCGTGTGCGCCCTGGGCGTGGTGCTTTCCAGCCAGAACAGCGCCGAGCGCGACCTGCGCCTGGCGCCCGGTGAGTCGATGGACCTGGCCGGTTACCACTTCATCTTCGAAGGCGCCAAGCACTTTGAAGGCCCGAACTTCACGTCAGACAAAGGCACCGTGCGTGTCGTCCGCAACGGCAAGGAAATCGCCGTGCTGCACCCGGAAAAACGCCTGTACACCGTGCAGAGTTCGATGATGACCGAAGCCGGGATCGACGCCGGTTTCACCCGCGACCTCTATGTGGCATTGGGTGAACCGCTGGGCGAGGGTGCCTGGGCGGTGCGCGTGCATGTGAAACCGTTCGTGCGCTGGATCTGGTTCGGCGGTTTGCTCACCGGTTTCGGTGGTTTGCTCGCCGCGCTGGACCGGCGTTATCGGGTCAAGGTCAAGAGCCGGGTGCGTGAAGCCCTCGGCCAGGGAGCGGCGGTATGAAACGTTGGTTGATGGTTGTGCCGCTGGCGTTGTTTTTGGTGGTGGCGGTGTTCCTTTATCGCGGCTTGTACCTGGACCCGGCCGAGTTGCCCTCGGCAATGATCGGCAAACCGTTCCCCGCGTTCAGCCTGCCGACGGTGCAGGGCGACAAGACCCTGACCCAGGCCGACCTGCTGGGCAAACCGGCACTGGTCAACGTGTGGGGCACCTGGTGCATCTCGTGCCGCGTCGAACACCCGGTGCTGAACAAACTGGCCGAGAAGGGCGTGGTGATCTACGGCATCAACTACAAGGACGACAACGCAGCGGCCTTGAAGTGGCTGGCCGAGTTCCACAACCCGTACCAGTTGGATATCCGTGATGAAGACGGCAACCTCGGCCTGAACCTTGGCGTGTACGGTGCCCCGGAAACCTTCTTCATCGATGCCAAGGGCGTGATCCGCGACAAATACGTGGGTGTGATCGATGAGGTGGTCTGGCGCGAACAATTGGCCGCCAAGTACCAGGCGCTGGTCGATGAGGCCAAGCCATGAAGCGCTTGTTAGCCGCCGCTGTTCTGGCGCTCGGATTGGCTGGCGTGGCCCACGCCGCCATCGACACCTACGAATTTGCCAACGACGCCGAGCGTGAGCGTTTCCGCGACCTCACCAAGGAACTGCGCTGCCCCAAATGCCAGAACCAGGACATCGCCGATTCCAACGCGCCCATCGCCACCGACCTGCGCAGAGAGATCTTCCGCATGCTGGGGGAGGGCAAGGACGACCAGCAGATCATCGACTTCATGGTCGACCGCTACGGTGATTTCGTGCGCTACAAACCGGCCCTCACCGGCAAGACCGCGCTGCTCTGGTTCGGCCCTGCCGGGCTGTTGCTGGCCGGCGTGGTGGTGATGGCCGTGATCGTGCGCCGCCGCCGCGCCGCGCCTACCGATGGTTCCGACGCGCTGTCCCCCGAAGAGCGTAAACGCCTCGACCAATTGCTGGACACCAAGACTGATGATTGATTTCTGGCTCGCAGCCGGCTTGCTGCTACTGATTGCCCTGAGTTTCCTGTTGATCCCTGTGTTGCGTGGCCGCCGTGCCCAGCGTGAAGAGGACCGGACCGCGCTGAACGTGGCGCTGTACCAGGAGCGCGTCGCCGAGCTGCAAGTGCAGCAGGACGAAGGCGTGCTGAATGCCGCGCAACTCGACACCGGTCGCGCCGAAGCTGCCCGCGAATTGCTGGCTGACACCGAAGGCGTGGAAAAGCCTCGCGAATCGCGTTTGGGCAAGCCGCTGCCATTGTTGGCGGCCTTTTTGGTGCCTGTCCTGGGCGTTGCGCTGTACCTGCATTACGGCGCGAGCGACAAGGTCGAGCTGACCCGCGAATTCTCCCAGCCGCCAGTGTCCATGGAAGACATGACCCAGCGCCTGGAGCGCGCCGCGGCCGCGCAGCCGGATTCGGCGGAAGGCCTGTATTTCCTCGGTCGCGCCTACATGGCTCAGGACCGTTCCGCCGATGCCGCGAAAGTCTTCGAGCGCACCGTGGCCATCGCCGGTCGCCAGCCGGAGCTGCTCGGCCAGTGGGCCCAGGCGCAGTACTTTGCCGACAATAAACAGTGGTCGCCCAAGGTTCAGGCCCTGACTGACGAAGCCTTGAAGCTCGATCCGAAGGAAGTCACCAGCCTTGGCCTGCTGGGTATCGCGGCGTTTGAAGGTCAGCGTTATCAGGAAGCGATCGATTACTGGAACCGTCTGCTGGCGCAATTGCCGCCGGGAGACAATTCCCGCGCGGCGCTGCAAGGCGGCATCGACCGTGCGGCCGAGAAGCTGAAAGAGAGCGGCGGCACCGTCGCCCCTCAAAAATCCGTGATGAACGTCCGGGTGGACGTGTCCGCCGACGTGAAGGCCAAGGCGCTGCCAACCGACAGCGTATTCATCTTCGCCCGCGCCGTGAAAGGCCCGCCTGCACCGTTGGCAGCCAAGCGCGTCACCGTCGCCGAACTGCCGATCACCGTCGAATTGGGCGATAGCGACGCGATGATGCCGCAGTTGAAACTGTCGAACTTCCCCGAAGTCCAACTGGTTGCGCGCATATCCCGGGCCGGTCAACCGACCACGGGCGAGTGGATCGGCCGCAGCCAACCCCTGGCCAGCTCCACCACTGCGCTGCAGCAGCTGACCATCGACAGTCCGGATAAGTAAACTTGAGGAAACGCCTATGACCGCACTCGCACGCATCACCCTGCTCAGCCTGGTATTGGGCCTGAGCGCTTGTGCGGTCCACCGGCCACCTCCTGCGCCTACCGGCCCGACCATCCCACCGTCGGGCCCGTCGACCCAGCCAGGCACCAAGCCTTCCGGTCCGGTGACCCCGCCGCCGAAACCAGTGCCAACCAAATCGCCAACCTTCGCACCACCTCCAGGCGCCGCCAGCCACTGGGACGGCAAGATGCAGGTGTATGTGCTGGAAGAGCAGCCCGACACCTTCTACCGCCAGCGCACGTATTACCGCTGGAGCAACGGCTGGAGCCGCTCCATCAGCCCGAACGGGCCGTGGGAAGAGACCGACGTGCAGGGTGTACCGCCGGGGTTGAGCAAGCAGTACGCGCAATGACAAAAGGCGACCTTCGGGTCGCCTTTTTCATGGCTTGAAACGCCTGCCTTCATCCAATGAAGCTGCCACAGGAGATCTCCTCGGCCATCAGCCCAGGGTACGCTACTGTAAACAACGAAATACCCGGTGGCGAACCGGCCTTCCTGGGGTAATGTGTGCGCCGTCGGCCTGGTGACCGGCGACAAGTAACGAGGGTGTTCTGATGGCAGGCAGGTTGATCTATCTCATCGGGCCTTCCGGCTCGGGCAAGGACAGCCTGCTGGATGCCGCACGTCCGCGTTTGGCCGAGCGCGGTTGCCACATCGTGCGCCGCGTCATCACCCGCTCGGCAGAAGCGGTGGGCGAGGCCGCGCGAGGTGTGAGCCCGGAGCGGTTTGCCGCGATGCAGGCCGAGAGCGCGTTTGCCCTCAGTTGGCAGGCGAATGGCTTGTCCTATGGCATTCCCAAGGCGATCGACGACTGGCTGGCGGCGGGGCACGACGTGCTGGTCAACGGCTCGCGCGCGCACTTGGCGCAGACTCGAGAGCGTTATCCGACGTCGCTGGTGTTGCTGCTGACGGTGGATCAGGCGGTGTTGCGCCAGCGCTTGATCGCACGGGGGCGTGAGGCGCTGGCGGATATTGAAGCGCGCCTGGCACGCAATGCACAGTTCACCGCCGAGCTGATCGACGGCAACGGTGCGGGGTTGTTCCTACTGGATAATTCCGGCCCGCTGGAGCATACGGTCGAGCGCCTGCTGTGCTGCCTCGACCACGGGCACTCGGCATGCGCTTGACTATCTGGGCCCCTAAACCCTGTGGGAGCAGGCAAGCCAGCTCCCACAGTTGATCTTCATTACCCTGCTGTTTCTATTCCAAACCGACCCGCCAATTCCTTGCGCCCCTTGGGCGTCACTCCCAATGCGCGGCTGTCCAGGTCCTGGGTCACCCATCCACGGCTGATCATGCTTTGCAGCAACGCCGCGCCCAATGCGCCGGCCAGGTGTGGGCGGCGCATGCTCCAGTCCAGGCAACCACAGGCAAAGCGACGGCGTTGCGCCCGCAGTGCGGTGACATCCAGACCCAGGTCAAGCATGGCTTTCTCACCCGGCGCGGTGAGCTGGTAATTACCGTCGCCGGCCAACCATCCGGTTGCTATGAAATGGTCGTGCAACTGCACGGCGAGTGTGCCGGCCATATGGTCGTAACAGGTACGCGCGAACTGCAGGCGACTGGGCGTGTTCGGCACAAACGCCTTGGCGCTGTGGCGGCTGATCACCATCAGGCTCTCGATGGCTTGGGCGATATGGGCCCCCGCCAAGCGGTAGTAACGATGACGGCCTTGGGTGTGCAGTTCGATCAAACCGTTCTCCTTGAGCCTGGCTAGGTGAGCGCTGGCGGTGGATGCGCTGACCTCGGCAATCACCGCCATTTCGGTGCTGGTACGCGCATGGCCGTCCATCAGCGCACAGAGCATTCGAGTGCGTGCGGGTTCTGCAATTGCGCCGGCGATGTGTGAGAGTGCGGCGTCATCGTCGTGGGCGTTCATACTTCGTTCCTGAGCGAATCATCACCGTGCGAGAGCGCCGATAGTAACGGTTCTTTTTGAACAGGACGTACTCAATGACGCCGCTTGAAGCCGCCACCCATGCAGACCCCTATGCCTACTACGCCCGTTTGCGGCGTAATGAAGAGCTGCTGTTCGATGCCGAACTTGGGCTGTGGGTCGCCAGCCGCGCAGAGACGGTCGGGGCTGTTTTGGCGCACCCTGACTGCCGTGTTCGCCCACCCCATGAACCGGTGCCTCCCGCCATTGCGCAACGTGCAGCAGGCCAGGTGTTCGCGCGGTTGATGCGCATGAATGAAGGCGCTGCCCATCGCTGCCCGAGGGCGATCATCGAACCGGCGCTGGCCGCTCTCGACACGCAGCAAATGGCTGTCGTAGTGAAGCAACTCAGCTCCCGTATGAATACCCCGGATGAATGGATGTTCACCCTGCCGGTATTGGTGGTTGCACAGCTATTGGGCGTGCCCAGCGAGCAGTTAAAAACCGTTGCTGATTCAACCCGGGACTTCGTGGCCTGCCTCTCGCCCTTGAGCAACGCAGCTCAACTGCAGAATGCCGATGCAGGCGTGTCGCAATTGAGGCAGGTGTTCAGTGGCGTGCTTGAGGAAACAGGGTTGCTGGCACTGATCCGCAGGGGGGATTGGCAGGACGCTGAAGTGCTGAATGCCAACCTGATTGGACTGTTGTCGCAGACCTGCGAAGCGACGGCTGGCCTGATCGGCAATACGCTGGTGTTGCTCTCGCGGCGTCCGGATCTGGTCGAACAGATCCAGCGCGCGCCGACCCTGGTCACCGCGTTGGTGGAGGAGGTGGCCCGCTATGATTCGCCGGTGCAAAACACACGGCGATTCGTTGCCGGGCGCTGCACGATTGGCCGCCGTGTTGTAGAGGCGGGGGATACTATTCTGGTGTTGCTGGCGGCGGCCAATCGCGACCCTGATGCGAACCCGGACCCTGACACGTTCCAGCTTGAACGTGCGCAACGGCGAGTCTTCAGTTTTGGTTCTGGGCGACACCATTGCCCAGGGCAGACGCTCGCGTTGACCATCGCCTCGAACGCGATTCTGGCAATGTTGCAGCGTCAGCCGAGCTTATTTGCCAGCGCTATCGCGTTCAGCTATTGGCCCTCGCTGAATGGCCGCATCCCCCGCTTCGACAGTACGGTCCTACAACGATAATCCCTGCACATACTCGACAAACGCCCGCGCCTTGGCACTCGCCATCCTGCCGGTGGGGAACACCGCCCATAAGTCCCTGGCCGGCAACGTCCAGTCGGTCAGTACTGGTTTCACTTCGCCACTGGCCAGTTCCGGCGCAAACATCCAGGTGGACGATAATGTCAGCCCCAAATGGCTCAACACGGCTGCGCGTACACCTTCAGCCGCAGTGACGCGCACGCGGCCGTGGGCGACGATCGGGTGCTCTGTGTCGCCCTGAGTGAAGGCCCAGTGCGAGCCTTCGCCGCGGGTATAGATGACTGCCTCGTGATGCAGCAAGTCCGCCGGTGTGAGGGGCTCGCCGAAGCGTTCGAAGTAGGCCGGAGTGCCCAGGATGATGCACGGCGATTCACCGATCTTGCGCGCGGTCAGGCTTGAATCATTCAGGTTGCCCATGCGCAGGGCCACGTCGATGCCTTCCTCGACCAGGTTGAGGCTGCGGTCGTCGAGCACCACGTCCACATTCAATTCGGGGAACTGCGAGAGGAAGGGGCTCAGGTGAGGAATGATATGCATCCGGGCGAAGGTCACCGGCGCGCTGATGCGCAGGTTGCCGGTGAGTCCCGCGCCTGCGCCACGGGCGGCGTCGTCGGCCGCGTTGGCTTCATCGATGGCGCGCTTGGCTTTCTCGAAAAAGGCCAGGCCTGCCTCGGTCGTCGTCAGGCCCCGTGTGGAGCGCAGTACCAGGCGCACCGCCAGGCGCGTCTCCAGTTGCGCAATGCTTTTGGAGACGGCGGGCTGGCCAATGCCCAGGCGTTTGGCGGCAGCGGAGAAAGAGCCGGTCTCGACAACGTGGACGAAGGTCTCCATGGCGGTGAGGCGGTCCATCGGTGATTCCTGTTTGGGTTGGCGGCGCCCAAGCCTAAGGCGATGGCCTGCGTGTGTCATGTGTTTAAGCGTTGAGCAGATGGGCCTTCAACATCCGGTAAAACAGCCGTCAGTCAGGATTGGTCATTTTATGTTTGAGTAAAGATAACTCTAGGGTTATTTTTATTCAGGCCAGGCCAAGGATGCTGAGGTGCAAAGCAGGTTATTGATCAAGGAACTGCAAGAGGCAGGCTGGGTGTTGGATCGAGTTACGGGCAGTCATCATATATTCACCCACCGCTATAACCCGTACACGATCCCCGCTCCCCATCCTAAAAAGGATTTGCCGCTGGGCACTGTCAGAAGCATCAGGAAACGCGCCGGCCTGTTTGAGTTTTAAGGAGAATATTCATGCAATACCCAATCTGTATCGAATGGGGCGATGACTTCACCGCCACCGGTATCCAGATCCCCGATATCCCAGGCGCGGTCACGGCCGGGGACAGTTTTGAAGAGGCCTACAAGGCCGCAGTGGAAGTCGCGCACATCAGGCTGCAAGAGATTGCCGCAGAGGGTGGGCCGATTCCGATGCCAACGTCGGTCGCCAATCATCACGCGCACGAAGACTACGCCGGCATGGGTTGGGGGATGTTGGAATTGGACATCTCGCCCTACCTGGGCAAGACCGAGAAGGTCAATGTGACGTTGCCTGGTTATGTCATCCAGCGCATCGACCGTTATGTGCGTGAGCATAAGATCAAGAGCCGTTCTTCCTTCCTGGCGGATGCTGCGCTTGAGAAGCTGGTGCGGTCCTGAGGAAGGGTTAATGGATGTGTCCTCAGCGCTGGAAAAACGGCGTACTTGAGTAACCACTGCTTTTTTAGATTTTGTTTTTCTCTTGCCAAAACAACTCGATACCGCCCGGGCATTTGTGTTGTCGAGTGTTTAAATTGCAAAGGAATTCCTGGGTGTATCGCCTTGTGTTTCGGGGCTCACAGGTGTTGCGGTTAGAACCAAATCTGCGTTGGTATCAGATTTTTCAACGTGCGAATTTACCTCTGGAGTGATTGGCCGACGATCCGTTGGCCGGCCCTATTTATTAAAACCAAAGGTGCCGCACAATGAACAATTATGACCTGCGTAGCGTTATTCCGCTTCACAACCTACCGGTATCGGACCCCGGCCCGTTTGGTGTGGGGGCTGGTAACAAGCCGACTTACACCACGGACCAGGCAGCCCAACACATCACGCGGGACAACCTGCGATTTCATGACCGTAACGGCGACTCGAAGGTCGACGTGAATTACACGGTGGACAACAGTTTCACCAAACCACAGCAGCAACGCGTCCGCCAGGCGGTGCAGTCCTGGCAGGACGTAGCCAATATCAATTTTCGCGAGCAGTCAGGCAACTCGGACGGCACGCTCAATATCCGCAATAACCCTCGCGGTGATCGTGGGGTTGCCACATTTCCCGGTCGCTCCACTGCCAACACATCTGCCACGATCGGCACGCTAAGAGAGAGCGGGTCGCCGGCATTGGGCAGTCACTTTTCAGTCACTGCGATCCATGAAGTGGGCCACGCCATTGGCCTGCACCATCCGGGGAACTACAACGGCGGTGGCTCCAATTACCAGAACGGCGCGGTCTACGCCGAGGATACAAAGGCGCGCACGGTGATGAGTTATTGGTCGGAGAAGAATCAGAAGGGGCACGACTTCAAGGGGCAGAACCCCTCTGCGCCGATGATGGACGATATCGCGGCGGCGCAACGCTTGTACGGGGCCAACCACCAAACCCGTAACACCGACACCACCTATGGCTTCAATTCCAATACCGAGCGAGAGGCGATGAGCCTCAATAGCGCCAAGGACAAACCCGTGTTCTGTGTCTGGGACGGTGGTGGTGTCGACACGCTGGATTTCTCCGGCTTTTCCCAGGACCAGAACATCAACCTGAATGCCGAATCGTTTTCTGACGTAGGTGGGTTGAAGGGCAATGTGTCCATTGCCAAGGGTTGCACGATTGAAAACGCGATTGGCGGCTCTGGCCGGGACACGATATCGGGGAATGAAGCCGGTAATCTGCTCAAGGGGGGTGGGAGGGGCGACACCCTGAGAGGCGGTGGCGGCGCAGACACCTTTGTCTACGACAAGGCCAGCGACTCCACGCCATCCGACCCTGACATGATCGAGGACTTCACCAGCGGCACCGATAAGATCGACGTTTCGGGCGCCATGAAGGACGCGGGTGTGGGGGCCCTGGTGTTTACTGACCGGTTCACCGGGCGAGCGGGTGAGGCGATGCTCAAGCATGACCCCCGTACGGGCCTCTCAAGCCTGGCTATTGACCTGAAAGGCACGGGCAACGCAGACCTGGTAGTCAAGAGCAAAGGGGAGATCAAGCCAGCCGACGTGCAGGGGGGCGGTAAGACACCTAACGTCCAGCCTTTACCTACGCCGACGCCTGCCCCTGCACCCGCCCCGTTGCAGGATAAGACACTGGAAGGCGCCGCCGGCTTGATCCAAATGTTTGCCATCACCCTGTTAGCGTTTTTCGCGCAGCTGATAAGCCTGATAACCTCGCCGTCCGGCCAGGCATCCGCGGGAAAACACCAGCCTTAAACCCGTCACTCAAGCGGTGGCAGCCGTGGCCTGACGCGAAGCGCTGAGGAACCGCAACAGCGCCAGCAACGGAAACGCGCTGCCCACCAGCATCACACCCAGCCAACCGCCGTGTTCATACACGCTGCTGGCAATCGCCGAGCCGAAAGCGCCGCCGATGAAGATGCTGGTCATGTACAGCGCGTTCAGTCGGCTGCGGCTGTTGGCGTCGAGGGCGTAGATGGCGCGTTGGCCAAGCACCATGTTCATCTGCACGCAGAAGTCCAGGACCACGCCGGTCACGGCCAGGCCGATGACGCTGTACAACGGATGTACGAAGGCTGGCAGGAAGCTCAGCGCGGCAAACAGCATGGCCAGCAACGAAGCGCGGTGGGTATGGCCGGCGTCGGCCAGGCGACCTGCGATAGGCGCGGCGATGGCACCCAGGGCACCGACCAAGGCAAACAGCGCGATTTCACTTTGGCTCAGGCCGTGGTTACGCGCCAGCTCCAGTGGGGCGGCGGTCCAGAACAGGCTGAAGGTGGCGAACATGCAGCCCTGGTAGAACGCCCGTTGGCGCAGTACCGGTTGCTGACGCAGCAAGGTGCCCAATGAACCCAGCAATTGGCCATAGCTGGCGGAGTGATCCGGCTGACGTTTAGGAATGGTCAGCATCAGCACCACGCTGATAAATGCCATCAACGCCGCCGCCGCCATGAACATTGCGCGCCAGCCAAAGTGGTCCGCGACCACGCTGGACACCGGTCGGGCCAGCAGGATACCCAGCAACAGGCCACCCATGATGCTGCCGACTACACGGCCACGGGACTCGGCGGGCGCCAGGTGCGCGGCCAGCGGGATCAGGATCTGCACCGACACCGAACTGAAGCCGATCAGCAACGACACCAGCAAAAACAGGTTGGGTTGTTCGGTGTACGCTGCCCCCAGCAGGCTGGCGATAGCGAGCACGGTAGTGGCGATCATCAGCTTGCGGTTTTCCAGCAGGTCGCCCAGGGGCACCAGGAAAAACAAGCCAAGGGCGTAGCCGATTTGCGTCAGCGATACGATCAGGCTGGCCATGGCAGGCGTGAGGCCGATGTCCGGCGCGATCAGTTCGATGATCGGTTGCGCGTAGTAGATGTTGGCGACGATGGCGCCGCAGCAAAACGCAAACAGCATCACCATGCTCCGGGTCATGGTGCTTGTAGCGTGGGAAGTAGCGTTCATGGTGTTCTCATAAAAGCGAAGGAAGTGGGGCGAGCCTAAAGACAACACCGTAGCCTGGGTAGGCTGGTGGCAGTGATAACACCCATGCCCGGTAATGATGAGTGAATCGTTAACTTTCTGCGCGAAGGGGGATGATACATTCAGAAACAACCGCCGAAACAGGAAATCCATTGCAATGAAGATCACGTTGAACAAGATGCTCCTGGCTTCCACGCTTGCTGCCGCCATGGCCGTAGGGCTGGCCCAGGCTGCCGAGGCCCCGCGCGTGGGCGTGCGCGGCGCCATCACCGCCATGGACGGCGATACGATGCAGGTCAAGGTCAACAGCGGCGAAGACGTCACGGTGCATTTGACACAGGCCACTCAAGTACGCGCCGTCACCCTGGCCAAGATCGACGAGATCAAGCCCGGCAGTTACATCGGTTCGGCGGCCATGCCCAATGCTGATGGCACGTTGACTGCGCTTGAAGTGCATGTGTTCCCACCGGCCATGGCCGGCACGGGCGAAGGGCACCGCGCGTTTGATTTGAAAGAAGGCAGCAGCATGACCAACGGCACCGTTGGCGACTTGGTGGTCAGCAACGGCCGTACCCTGACCGTGAAGTACAAAGGCGGCGAGAAGAAGATCGTGGTGCCGGAGGGTGTGCCGATCGTCAACCTGGAACCAGGGGATCGCAGCTTGCTCAAGGCGGGGGTGAAGGTGGTGTTGTTTGCGGCGCAGGGGGCGGATGGGACGGTCACTGCCCAGGCCATCTCGGCCGGCAAAGATGGCGTAACACCCCCTATGTAGTTGGCTTTTTCATATAGGCTGGTTCCGACGCAGTTACAGGACTTGTCTGGCAAGGCCGCAGGGGCTGCCTGTCGTAGATTCGACGCATGCACGCTCGCAGGCTGAATCAAGACAGGAACCTCACTATGCGGATTATCCAGATGTTGATGCCTTGCCTGCTCGTACCGGTCATCACAGTCGCCGCTGAAAAACAGCTCGAAACGATCACTCACACGGTTTACGTCGAGCGGATGGCCGCGGCTACCGCATCCGCCTGGCCGAGGCTGGCAACAATGGAGCGCCTGAAAGGCCAGACCGGATTTTATGCTCAGGCGCAGATTCTGGTGTACGACGGCGTTTCGGCCTGGCTGATCGATGCAAACGGTTATCGGGCGATTGCGGCGGGACCTGTACACGCGCTTGGTTTTTCGTCGGATTACAAATCCTTCAAGGAACTGCTGTGGGAGGGGCGACCCACCGTCTATATGGGCCTGGGTCAAACCTTGCCAGAGGTTGAAGCGCGCAACATGCTCAACAATCCCAGCGCAGTGCCAGCATTGTTTGCACTGGCAACCCATGAAGCCTTTCATTTCTTTGGTCAGGCCGGTTGGCAATTGATTTCGGGCTCGCGCGCCGGGCGTTATCCTCTTCAGGCCCAGCCCAGGCAGTACCGGCAACACTTGATCAACGCCTTATATGCATCGCTGCAAGGTGATCCCCAGGCGTTGGGCAAGGCGCGCTATTGGCATGACCGTTGGCAGACCGAATTTGCCCTGGAGGCTCAGGACATTCGCTACTACGACATTCTCGAAGGCACCGCCGAATACATAGAAGGGCTTGCTCGGACTTTTGCGAGTGTTGCTGCGGATGAGCCTGAAGCCTGGGCGCAAGGCGTGATGGCACGCTTCCCGAGCGCTGCAGCCTTGTCTCTGGATGGCGAAAGCTACGCGTTGGGCGCATTGGCCATTTATATCCTGGACCGTCTGGACGCCAATGGGTGGCAGTCAATCATCGAGGGGCAAACTCCCGTCCAACGTTTGCTGGCGAACGTGAGGCAGAGCGTCGATGTGCCTGATGCAGCGCTGAATCGACGGATCGCCGAGGAGATTAGCGAGCGCAATCGGCACCTGGCGCGGGTCATTGATCCTGTCATTACACAGCTGAAGCACCCCGACACGGTACGCCTCATGGTCCCCATGAGCGCTGTGGCCGGGTCTATCAGCATGAGCGGCAGCTATCAGGTTGAAGAGGCGCCCGACGAGATGCTCGTGGATTTCTCGGCACAGTTCTCACCATCAAAAGGTCGTGTCACGTTTGATCGTGCCACGGTTGCACTGGCCGTCAGCGAGGCCTGCGGTGAGAAGAGTGGCTTTGTGGTGGTGCCCATCGCCGCGAGTGAGTTCCCGAACGGTCCGGCCGGGCGACTGCGGTTGAAGGGGGCTGGGTTTGAAGTCGATGCGCCGTTTCCCAGGAAGGGTACAGGCAGTGAGGGTGTGTGGTGTATCCCTGCATAAAGCAAAAGCCCCTGAACTCAGGGGCTTTTGAACCAGGGCTTATTGACCGGAATAGATCTGGTCAAACACCCCACCATCATTGAAGTGAGTCTTCTGCACCGTGCGCCAGTCACCAAAGGTCTTCTCCACCGACAGGAAGTCAACTTTCGGGAAGCGGTCGGTGTATTTGGCCAGCACTTTCGGATCACGTGGGCGCAGGTAGTTGTTCGCCGCGATCTCCTGGCCTTCCGGCGACCACAGGTACTTCAAGTAGTCTTCGGCAGCCACGCGGGTGCCTTTCTTCTCGACCACCTTGTCGACCACCGACACCGGCGGCTCCGCTTCGGCAGAGACGCTTGGGTAGATCACTTCGAACTGATCACGGCCGAATTCACGGGCGATCATTTCAGCTTCGTTCTCGAAGGTCACCAGCACGTCGCCGATCTGGTTGGTCATGAAGGTCGTGGTAGCCGCACGGCCGCCGGTGTCCAGCACAGGCGCCTGTTTGAACAGTTTGCCGACGAAGGCCTTGGCCTTCTCTTCATCACCGCCGTTTTTCAGCACATAACCCCAGGCCGAGAGATAGGTGTAGCGGCCGTTACCCGAGGTTTTCGGGTTGGGCACGATCACTTGCACGCCGTCCTTGAGCAGGTCCGGCCAGTCTTTCAGGGCTTTCGGGTTGCCTTTGCGCACGATGAATACGGTGGCGGAGGTGAACGGTGCACTGTTGTTCGGCAGGCGGGTGACCCAGTTGTCCGGCACCAATTTGCCGTTGTCGGCCAGGGCGTTGATGTCGGTGGCCATGTTCATGGTGATGACGTCAGCCGGCAGGCCGTCGATGACCGAGCGCGCTTGTTTGCTGGAACCGCCGAAAGACATCTGCAGGGTCAGCTTGTCGTCTGGGTGCTCGGCTTCCCAGTGTTTCTGGAAGGCGGCGTTGTAGTCCTTGTAGAAATCGCGCATCACGTCGTAGGAGACGTTGAGCAGTGTGACCGGGGCAGCCTGTGCGGCGCCCGCCAGGGCAAGGCCGGCGGCCAGAAGAGAGGCGCTAACGAGTTTTTTCACTGCTCATTCCTTGTTGTTCGAGAAGGTTACTGTACGCGTGAGGGCATTTTGCCAGCGACTATAGCTGGCGGCGCATAGACGTTTAAAGATTAAAACGCACTTTGCTTATTCCACTTTACGAAAAAGATTACTCCCACACCGCGAGCAGAACGCGGCGTTGGGCTCATGGCTGTCTTTCTTGCACACCGGGCAGTCGGTCTGCAGCTGTTCGCCGCGCATGGCACTCGCCAGTTCGGCGGTGAAAATACCGGTAGGCACGGCGATGATCGAATAACCGGTGATCATCACCAGCGACGAAATCACCTGGCCCAGCGGCGTCTTCGGCACGATATCGCCAAAGCCCACGGTGGTCAGCGTGACGATGGCCCAGTAAATACCTTTGGGGATGCTGGTAAAGCCGTGTTCCGGGCCTTCGATCACGTACATCAAGGTGCCGAATACCGTGACCAGCGTGCACACGCTCACCAGGAACACCACGATCTTCTGCTTGCTGCCGCGCAGCGCCGCCATCAAGTAATTGGCCTGCTTGAGGTACGGGCTGAGCTTGAGCACGCGGAAAATCCGCAGCATCCGGATGATGCGGATGATCAGCAGGTACTGCGCGTCGCTGTAATACAGCGCGAGGATGCCGGGCACGATGGCCAGCAGGTCCACCAGCCCATAAAAGCTGAAGGCATAGCGCAACGGTTTGGGCGAGCAGTACAGCCGCAGCCCGTACTCGATCAGGAAGATGAGGGTAAACCCCCACTCGATATAGGCCAGCACGTCAGCGTAGTTCTGGTGGATCTGGTCGATGCTGTCGAGCATCACGATCACCAGGCTGGCGAGGATGATCAGCAGCAGGATGCCGTCAAAACGCCGTCCGGCCTTGGTGTCACTTTGAAAAACCATGACGTAGAGCCGCTGGCGCCAGTCGTTGTTGCTGTCCATAAATCCCGCCTGAAACTGATATCGGGCAAGCCTAGGGGGATTCGAAGGGCCTGTCCATGCAGGGTTTGCGTAGCACGCGACCGCCTGCGCGCACCAGCCAGCAAGCAAGGATGAATGGCGCGGTCAACGCGGGCAGGTGCAGGGCGGCAAAGCCCGGCGTGAGGAGGATCGCCAGCACGATGCCGAGCAGCGGCAGCCAGGGTTGCCGGCGCACTTGGCTCAATGCCAGCGCTGCCAATGCAGGGTTGTAGCTGTGCAGGCCGAGGAGGGCGCTGGCGTGTTCGTCCAGCCACAGCGCAATCAGCACGCCGACACTGGCGCCAATCAAGGCCCACACGGCGGCGCGGCGGTTGGCCAGCCACAAGCCCAGCGCAATCAGGGCCCCGGCGATGGGCTGGTCCAGCAGCATGATTTGGGCGAGTCCGATAAAAGGTGCCGTGAGGATGTTCAAGGTGTCGGGTTCGCTCAGGGTAAGTGTACTCTCCGGGACCATGCCCAGTAGCAACCAACCCAGTACGACAAAAGGCGCGGTATACGCTGGCAAGTCATCGGGCTGACTGGCGCGCTTCAACCATTGCCGGGTCAGGATCGCACTCAAGCCACCGCACGCCAGGATCAGCGGTGGCAACAAGGCCGACCAGGCGAAGCAATGGCTGATCAATACGCCCAGCAACACGCCGTTGTAGCTATAAAGGCCGGCCTGGCGCTCAGCCTTGGGATAGCCGCGGCGCTGAGCCGTGAGCAACCCCGCCACACCACCCAGCAACGCCCCGCCGAACAAGGCGGGGGCGCCGATCAGGATGGCCAGCAGGCACAGCAGGCCACACAGCGGCTGGCGCTGCAGGAAGATCTGGCTGAAACCGTTGAGCAGGGCTTCGGCCCAGTCGGGGCAGGATGGGTTGTGCATTTGGGGTCATTCAGTCAGACCGAGTTGCCCCCTTCGCGAGCAAGCCCGCTCCCACATTCGATCGCGTTCAGTCAGGTAAAACGCGGTCGAAAGTGGGAGCGGGCTTGCTCGCGAAGGGGCCCTTACAGACGCTAAATCAACGTCTCGATACGCAGTGAGTTGGTCGAGCCCGGCTGCCCGAACGGCACCCCCGCCGTAATCACCAACGTATCCCCGCGCTGCGCCATGCCTTGTGCCTGGGCAATCTCCAGCGCCGTGGAACACACCTCATCCACCTGGCGCAGCCGATCATTCACCACCGAATGCACGCCCCACGCCACGCTCAACCGCCGCGCCGTGGACAGGTTCGGCGTGAGGTTGAGGATCGGCGCCACCGGCCGTTCCCGCGCCGCGCGCAAGCTGGAGCTGCCGGACTCGCTGTAGTTCACCAGCACCGCCACCGGCAGGATGCTGCTGATGCGGCGGATCGCGCAGCTGATGGCGTCCGACACCGTGGCATCCGCCTTGGGCCGGCTGACATCCAGCTGGGTTTGGTAATCCGGGCCGTTTTCCACCTGGCGGATGATCTTGCTCATCATCTGCACGGCTTCCAGCGGGTACTCGCCGGACGCGGTTTCGGCCGACAGCATCACCGCGTCCGCCCCTTCGGCCACGGCGTTGGCGACGTCCGTTACCTCGGCACGGGTCGGCGCTGGGGAGAAGCGCATGGATTCAAGCATCTGTGTGGCCACCACCACCGGCTTACCCAACTGGCGGCAGGTGCTGATGATGTCTTTCTGGATCTGCGGCACGCTTTCTGCCGGCACCTCCACGCCGAGGTCCCCTCTGGCCACCATGATCGCGTCGCTGAGTTCGGCGATTTCCCGCAGGTGCTGCACGGCGGACGGCTTCTCGATCTTCGCCATCAGAAACGCCTTGTCGCCGATCAACTCGCGGGCTTCGCGGATATCTTCCGGGCGTTGCACGAATGACAGCGCCACCCAGTCCACACCCAGCTCCAGGCCGAAGCTCAAATCGCACCGATCCTTGGCGGTCAGTGGGCTGAGTTCCAGCAAGGCTTGTGGGACGTTGACGCCTTTACGATCAGACAATTCGCCGCCATTCAGCACCGTGGTGTCGATGGCGTCCGCGTGTTTGGTGATTACCCGCAGGCGCAGCTTGCCGTCGTCCAGCAGCAGGTCCATGCCCGGTTCCAGCGCCGCGATGATTTCCGGGTGGGGCAGGTTGACCCGGCACTGATCACCCGGCGTCGGGTCCAGGTCCAGGCGCAAGGCCTGGCCGCGCATTAGTTGCACCTTGCCCTCGGCAAAACGCCCGACCCGCAGCTTCGGCCCTTGCAGGTCCATGAGGATGCCCAGCGGGTAATTCAACTGGCGTTCGACTTGGCGAATCCACTGGAAGCGCTGGGCGTGGTCGGCGTGATCGCCGTGGCTGAAATTGAGCCGGAAAATATTCACCCCGGCTTCCACCAGCTCGCGGATGTCATCGATACCGTCGGTGGCCGGGCCCAGGGTGGCGAGGATTTTGACCTTCTTGTCAGGCGTCATGGTTGGCAGTCTCAAGAATCAGGATGGCGCGGAAATCGTTGACGTTGGTGCGCGTCGGCTCGGTGATGATCAAACCGTCGAGCGCGGCGAAATAGCCGTAGCCATTGTTGTTGTCCAGCTCGTCGCTGGCTGACAGGCCCAGGGCTTCGGCGCGGGCATAACTGCACGGAGTCATGATGGCGCCGGCGTTGTCCTCCGAACCGTCGATGCCGTCGGTGTCACCGGCCAGGGCGTACACGCCGGGCAAGCCTTTGAGGCTGTCGGTCAGGCTCAACAGGAATTCCGCATTGCGCCCGCCACGGCCATTGCCGCGCACGGTGACGGTGGTTTCGCCGCCGGACAGGATCACGCATGGCGCTGCCAGTGGCTGGCCGTGCTGCACGATCTGCCGGGCGATGCCGGCGTGCACCTTGGCCACGTCCCGCGCTTCGCCCTCGAGGTCGCCGAGGATCAACGGGCTGAAACCGGCCTGGCGGACTTTTACCGCGACCGCTTCAAGCGATTGCTGTGGGCGCGCGATCAGTTGGAAGTGGCTGCGGGCGAGCACCGGGTCACCGGGCTTGACGGTTTCCGAGGCTGGGTTCTGCAACCAACTGCGCACCGAGGCGGGGGCTTCGATGTTGTAGCGCTTGAGGATCGCCAGGGCCTGCTGTGAGGTGCTCGGGTCACCGACCGTGGGGCCGGAGGCGATCACCGTGGCCTGGTCACCCGGCACGTCGGAAATCGCGTAGGTGTAGACCGTCGCGGGCCATGCCGCTTTCGCCAGGCGGCCGCCCTTGATGGCCGAAAGGTGCTTGCGCACGCAGTTCATCTCGCCAATGGTCGCGCCGGATTTGAGCAGGGCTTTGTTGATGGCCTGCTTGTCGGCCAGGGTGATGCCTTCGGCGGGCAGGGCCAGCAACGCCGAGCCGCCGCCGGACAACAAGAAAATCACGCGGTCGTCTTCGGTCAGGTTGCTGATCAACGCCAGCACGCGCTTGGCCACGGCCAGGCCGGCCGCATCGGGCACGGGATGAGCGGCTTCGACCACTTCGATTTTTTGGCACGGTGCGCCGTGACCGTAACGGGTGACGACGAGGCCGGTGACTTCGCCCTGCCAGCAATTCTCGACCACAAGGGCCATGGCGGCGGCAGCCTTGCCGGCGCCGATCACGATCACACGGCCGCTGCGGTCGTCGGGCAGGCAGGGTTCAAGCACGTGCCGGGGGTGGGCGGCGTCGATAGCTGTGGCGAACAGCTGGCGAAGCAGGTGTTGCGGATCGACCGACATAAGCGGGCTCCCGGGGGGGTTCTTGTTATTAGGTGTGCAGCAAACTTGAGTATTGGAATGCGATCAAATGTGGGAGC